>NZ_JBHSFV010000001.1:424959-866021 GCF_042653865.1 Dokdonia ponticola
GTTGCAAATAGAAAAGTGAAGCTACGCTTTTAAACCAAAACATTCTAAACTACGTTTTGAATACACATCAACAGGATGTACAGAATCCCAAAAACCCTTTGTTGCAAATAGAAAAGTGAAGCTACGCTTCTTACTTTTTCATTTCTAAACGCTTTTCAAAGCTATGCTTTGAGCGCTCTTAGAAATGAAAAAGTGACATGCAAAAGCATGTCACTTTTCTGCTTGGTCGGGATGACAGGATTTGAACCTGCGACCACACGGCCCCCAGCCGTGTACGCTAACCGGACTGCGCCACATCCCGAGTACATTTTTGCGAAAGCAAATATACTAATTAAGTCGTATGAATAATACTCCAATGTGATACACTGGTGAAAATTTATTTTAAAAGAAAAATAGGATTGGAAAATAATTAAAAAAAAGAAAAAAGCACAATTAATATGCAAAGAAAGATAAATGGGTTGCTTTTTAAATCCTACTAAAAAAATATAACCTACATGTTAACTCAAAGTTGATGAGTTACATAATAACTATGAAAACTACAAACACAGTTAAAAAAAAGTTATCTTTCTAAGACAATATCATTGTGCTTAATTACATGACTAATATATATAAATTCCTACATAATTGCTAGGAATTTATTTTTTATGTTAAAATATCTTCAAGAGGTTTTTTTTATGGACATATAATATGATGTTTCTTACCTCTCTCATAAGCCTATAAACGTTACATTTTTTTCATCAAGGCAATCATCGCATTTTGTCCTAACCTACAAAGTAAGTAAGTGCTTTAAACTCGTATTTTCTTTTCGCGAAAGCATAGCGCAAAGCAAACTATTTTTTAGGAAGAAATACCTCTGCCATCATACAGCGAGCGCTCCCACCTCCACATTCTTCAATTACATCCAGAGAGCTTGACAGTATCGTTGCATGCTTTTCTATTTGATCTATTTGTTGCTTTGTAAGACTTTGATGCGCCGCTTTGCTCATCACTAAATAAGGCGTGTTGTTAGCGCCTTTAAGTTGTAACATATTTCCTGCAAAATGCGTTACTTGCTTTTCTGTAATCGCAATAATCTCTTTGCCATCTTGTTTCAGGTGTTTCAACACATTTTTACGCTCTTTTTTATCATCTATCGTATCTAGACATATCACAGAAAATGCTTCTCCTAAACACATCATAACATTGGTATGATAAATGGGAAGACGCTCGCCATTTACAGTTTGATTCGCCGTAAAAATCACGGGGGTATATTCAAAATCTTCACAGAATTCTATGAGTAATTCTTCGTCCGCTCGAGGCGAAAGCGCACAATACGCCTTGCGATGCACACGATCTAAAAGAAGACTTCCTGTACCTTCTAAAAAAAGGTTTTCATCTTCGGCAGAGGAGTAATCTATAACATCATTAATAGTAAATCCTTTAGATTCTAGTATATCAAGAATATCTTCGCGACGTTCTGTTCTCCTGTTTTCTGCAAACATGGGATATATAGCGACTTTACCGTCATTATGAAAACTTATCCAGTTATTTGGAAAATGTGCATCTGGAGTGTCAGTTTCCTTGCTGTCTTCTACAACAATAACATGGATACCCACAGCTTCTAACTTGTTTACAAAAGTATCAAACTCTTGTTGTGCACTTTTTAAAAGCTTTTCTTGAGATACACCATCGATCTCTTTTTGATAATAATTATTGACAGCAGTTTGCTCATTCATCCTGAAATGTACAGGACGAATCATTAAAATAGTATCTGTAATTTGACTCATAATTAAAATGAACTAATAAAGTTGTAAAGCTACAATTTAGTATCGATATCTTGCATGATTATAGTCGCATGTTCGCGTGTATTTTCTATAAATAATTTACTTGTCTGTAAGCCTGCATTTATTACCCCTGCAACGTATACATTTTTAAGAGGTGTTTCTAATGTTTTTTCATTATGAATAGGCGTTTTATTCTTATCGTCAGAAACAGGCAGTCCTAAAGCTTCAAAAAGACTGTAATCAGGCATATAACCTATCATTGCAAGCACAAAGTCATTTGCTATTTCAATAACTCCCTCTGGAGTTTTTAATACAACGGTATCTTCTTTTATTTGAATCACTTCACTATTAAAATACGCTTTAATCGCACCTTCTTTAATCCTGTTTTCTATATTGGGTTTGATCCAATATTTTGTCTTTGGATAAATCTCTGATGCCCTGATCACCATAGTCACATCGGCTCCTTTGTAATAGGTTTCTAAAGCAACATCACACGCAGAGTTTGCAGCACCTATCACGACTAGCTTTTGCCCAATATAGGGATGCGGACTATCATAAAAATGAGTTACTTTAGGAAGATTTTCTCCAGGAATATCCAACGATCTTGGTGTGTCATAAAATCCTGTACAAACAATCACAGATTTTGCAAAAGTATCTCCCTTGTTAGTCGTTATATGATACCCATGATCTTTAGGAGTCATAGAAGTGACTTCTGTATATAATTTTGTATTCAAATCCCAACTCTCCTGAACTCTTCTGTAATACTCAAGTGCCTCTTTACGAGTAGGCTTGTCGGTATGAGAGATAAAAGGAACCTCCCCTATTTCAAGCAAATTAGACGTACTAAAAAATGTCATTTGCTCAGGAAAATTATATAGAGAGTTGACCAATACCCCTTTTTCTAAAATAATATAAGAATGTCCTCTTTTTTGAGCTTCTATACCGCAAGTAAGACCTATAGGACCTGCTCCTATAATAACAATATCATATGTATCTTGTAAGTGCATTGTCTTATCTATTACGCCAAAAGAAAGGGGTGAGTAAAATTAATACGGTAAATAACTCCAAACGCCCTATAAGCATTAAAAAAGCTAACCACCATTTGCCTGCATCCCCCAAACTATTGTAACTATCTACAGGGCTCAAGTCTCCAAAAGCGGGACCTACATTACCCAATGCAGATGCAGATCCTCCTAGAGCAGTCATAAAATCTAAGCCCATAGCACCTAAGACACTCGCTCCTACAATCCATGAAAGCATATAAAGAATAAAAAACGCAAGTATATTAAATATAATTGTTCGATCTACAGAACGGGTATTATACCGTACTGGAAGAATTGCATTGGGGTGCAATGTTCGTTTAAACTCTACAATAGCATTACGTATCGTTAATAAATGCCTCACAACCTTAATCCCTCCTGAAGTAGATCCAGCTGAGCCGCCTATGAACATAAGTCCAAAAAAGATGACGGTAAGAAAAGGCGTCCACATTGTAAAATCTGCAGTAACAAACCCAGTGGTTGTAATCACTGCCAACACCTGAAAAAGACCATGTCTAATGGCGCTTTCCCCAGCTCCCAACACCATAGGATGATCAATAGAAGAAGCGCTAATATCTGCTTTAAAATAAACGACGAGTGCTGTAATGATGGCAAATCCAAAAACAAACGTCATATAAAGCCTAAACTCTTCATCTTTTATGATTTTTTGCACTTTTCCTTTAAAAGCAAAGTAGCTTAAGACAAAGTTCATCCCAGCCAGCATCATAAAAAAGATAATAATATATTGTACAAGAGGTTTGTCATTCCAATAGGCGACACTTGCATTTTTAGTAGAAAAACCACCCGTAGATAATGTACTCATCGCATGGTTAATGGCGTCAAAAAAAGACATTCCAGCTAGTTTGAGCGCAATAGTCTCTGCCGCTGTAAAACCAAAATAAATAAGCCATAATCGCTTTGCGGTATCTGTAATTCGCGGATGTAGCTTATCAGCACTAGGCCCAGGAGCTTCTGCTGCAAAAAGCTGCATCCCACCAATACCTAGTAAAGGAAGTATGGCTATTGCCAATACGATAATCCCCATCCCTCCTATCCAATGTGTGGTGCTTCGCCAAAAAAGGATCCCTTTAGGCAAAGACTCTATGTCGGTTAGTATCGTGGCTCCAGTAGTAGTATACCCACTTATGGTTTCAAAAAAAGCATTCGTAACCGATGGAATCGATCCTGTCACTAGATACGGCAACATCCCACTAAAAGACATAAACAGCCAACCAAATGTAACCACAATATACCCTTCACGCTTCTTAATTTCTTTTTTATGATCTCTCGTCATAAACATTAAAAGCATTCCTGCAAATAACACTAATAACCCAGAAGCAGTAATGGGGAGGGCAGCGCCATCTTCTGTTATAAAACTCACAAGCGCAGAAATCATCATAAAGCCACCATTACAAAGTAATAGTAACCCCATTAAATGAAAAATAATCTTGTAATTAAGTTTTGGCATCTAGATCGCTATTTAAACAAACATTTTTTCTACTTGTTTGATAGATCGCGGTAAACAACATACCACTACGCGATCTCCTGCAGTGATTTTAAAATCACCAAGTGCAATGACCCCTACGCCATTACGAACAACACCTGCTATGGTAGCCGACCTTGGGAAGTCGATATCTTTTATTTTTTTTCCTTCTGCTTCAGAAGTCGGTTTTACAATAAACTCTAATAACTCTGCATTCATGTTATTGAGTTTGGTCATAGCAACAACCTCTCCTCTACGTATGTATCTAAAGATATTATTTGCTGCTAATAATTTTTTATTGATCAGTGTATCAATCCCTATACTTTGCGATAGCTGGAAATAATCCATATTTTCTACTAACGCAATTGTTTTTTTGACCCCTCTTGATTTTGCGACGAGGCAAGACATGATATTCGTTTCACTATCACCAGTTACCGATATAAAAGCATCCATATCTTGGATGTTTTCTTCTTCAAGCAACTCTACGTTACGACCGTCTCCATTAATTACCAAGGCTTTAGGCAGTATATCTGCCAGATCTATGGCTTTTTCTTTGTCACGCTCTACGAGTTTGACATTAAACTTATGAGAGCATAAATCTCTACAGGTTTTATATCCAATTTTACTTCCGCCTAAGATCATGACATTTTTAATCTCTTGACGTACTTTTCCAGTCAGTTTATACAACTCTTCCACCCCACCTTGTATGGTCATAAAATACACGTGATCGCCTTCTTTAAAGACCGTATCACCGCGAGGAATAAGCGTATATTGTGTCCCTAGTCGTTGTATTGCGATAGGCATAAAATGTAATCCTGGAAAAATAGTAGCAGCTTCTTTCACATTTTTACCCACAAAAGAGGCGGTACTTGACAAGGTCGTCCCTACCATCGTTAAAGCGCCTTCTTCAAACTCGTAAGTATCACTAAAACCACTTTGATTAAGTAGTAGCTCAATCTCTGATGCGGCTAGACTTTCAGGCGATATCAACTCATCAATACCTAGTTTGGAAAACCCTGCGAGTTCTTTGTGTACTATAAATTCTGTATT
Organism: Dokdonia ponticola; assembly: GCF_042653865.1. Classification (NCBI taxonomy): domain Bacteria; kingdom Pseudomonadati; phylum Bacteroidota; class Flavobacteriia; order Flavobacteriales; family Flavobacteriaceae; genus Dokdonia; species Dokdonia ponticola. The sequence continues at coordinate 430,296 of NZ_JBHSFV010000001.1, forward strand.
AGAAATTCTCGCAATCGTACGTGCCGCACCTAATTGCTTTGCCAGTACACATACCGTGATATTGGTCGTTTCACTAGCGGTAACCGCTATCAAGAGGTCTACATTTTCGACTCTGGAATCTTGTAAAATGGCAATAGAGGTAGCATCACCCTTGATGGTACGAATATCCAAATGCGTATCTGCATACGCCAGGCTTTCTTTGTTGGTGTCTATAAGAGTAATGTCCTGAGACTCGTATGATAACAGTTTGGCTAGATGGAAGCCCACCTCACCTGCACCTGCAATAATAATCTTCATATACTATTAGTGAACTAAAAAGTGATACAAAGATACAGCATTGATAAGAGATACACTCTAATCCTGTAAATAATTATAATTTATACGCTTTCGCGAAAGCGTACACACCCTTCTTCTTATTGGGATAGAAAAATCTAAAATAGCATCCTCTTTTTGAATAAGTCGGTATTATCTTCTTTTACGATACCGTATATTTGCCAAAAAATAGGCCATGAGCAAAAAGGTAACGCCATACACTTCTTCTGACCAATCTAAAAAAGAACAAGTCGAGCAAATGTTTGACACGATTTCTGGAAAATACGATGGTCTTAATAGAGTTATTTCTTTTGGAATTGATGTCAAATGGCGTAAAAAAGTAATCCAATTGGTCACCGAAACACAACCCGACAGTATTCTTGATATTGCCACAGGAACAGGAGATCTGATTATCAATTTTGCCAATAGTGGTGCCACCCAACTTGTAGGACTTGATATTTCTGAAGGAATGCTTTCTGTAGGACGCGAAAAAATAAAAGCAAAAGGACTAAGTGATCAGATACAAATGATCCAAGCAGATAGCGAAGCGATGCCTTTTGAAGATAGTAGTTTTGATGCGATTACCGTTGCTTTTGGGGTACGTAATTTTGAAACCCTAGAAAAAGGACTAGGCGAGATTTACAGAGTACTGAAACCAGGAGGGATATTTGTGATTTTAGAAACCTCTGTCCCTACGAGAACTCCTTTTAAACAGGGCTATAAATTTCATTCAAACGTTATCCTACCTATGGTTGGGCGTCTCTTTTCTAAAGACAAAGATGCCTATTCATACCTCAGTAAAAGTGCGTCTGTTTTTCCTTTTGGCGAAGCCTTGAACAATATTTTGCGTAAAATTGGGTTTACCAACGTGAAAGATCAACCACAAACATTTGGTGTAGCCACCATTTATACAGCTTCAAAATAAATTCATGAGAGTATTTATTGCCTTTGTTTTCTTCATAAGTTTTACACAAATATCCCAAGCACAATGGCTTACGAGACCTCGTGTACAAAACAATCAAAACTTTGATAAGAAACCTATTTCTTGGGGATATTACCTTGGCTTTAATTCTTTTGATTATAACTTTGATTATATAGCAGAGCAAGAAGATATTCAAGTCACTAAATCTCTTGGTTTTAATGTCGGGCTCATTGCTAGTTTGAGATTGTCTGAATATGTAGACTTGCGTTTTGAGCCAGGATTAAGCTTTACCAGAAGAGACTTAACCTATGCACCAGATCCACGGTTTGACAGTGAAAATGATTTGATACGAGAAGTTCCATCTACCTACATTTATTTACCGTTACTTTTAAAATTTAATACAAAAAGACTTAATAACGTTCGCCCTTTTGTAACAGTTGGAATCTCAACAGCTACTAACTTATCTAGTAATGAGAAAAATCCTGATGACAACTTTTCGGGACAGTTTAGAACCACGACCAATCCTTTCTTTTACGAAGTAGGATTTGGGATTGATTTATACCTTTTCTATTTTAAATTTACTCCAAGTATACGAGGTGTATTTGCAACCTCAGATGAGCTAGTTCGCGACAATGGAGGAAACAGCCCATGGACAGGTAATATCAGTAAAATGTCATCTAGAGGTGTCTTTTTAAACTTTACGTTCCAATAACAGAACCTCTTTTAAACTCACTCAGGCATATAGCAGTCGCGGTAGCAACATTTAAACTTTCTGTTTTTTGCATTGCTCCAAAACGAGGAATCGCTATTTTTTGTGTGACAAACTGTGCAACCCTATCAGATATCCCATTGGCTTCATTACCCATCACAATTACCGCCTCCTCTGGAAGTGTTGCCGTATAAATGGTGTCTCCTTCCATAAAAGTACCATAAATAGGACGCTGTTCTTCTTGAAGATACGATGTAATATCTACATAAGAAATACGAATTCTAGATAAAGATCCCATGGTAGCTTGTACCACCTTAGGGTTGTAACAATCTACTGTTTGCGTAGAGCACACTAGACTTGTGACTCCAAACCAATCACAAAGACGTATAATCGTGCCCAGATTTCCTGGATCTCTCACATCATCTAAAAGCACTGTGATTCCGGTGTGTTGGTCTTCATACTGAGTAGGAATTTTAAACAGTGCTAAGGCTGCTTGAGGTGTTTTAAGAAAGCTTATTTTTTTAAGCTCGGCAATAGTAATCTGTTGAAACGCATTTTTATTTTCTGCAGGAATATGTAAAGAACTACGCTCTATACCATAGATTGCTTCTAGTTCAAAGGAAGATTCTAATAACTCTTGAATCACCTTAACACCTTCGGCAACAAAGAGACCTTCTTGCTTACGGTACTTTTTTTGATACAATCCCGTTATTCGTTTGATATTACTTTTGCTTAACACTATATAAAATGTACTTTTGATTTATTTTCACTACCCACTTGAAACATAGGTTTACAAAAATATCATTATTTATGCTACTAGCAGTCCTACTTGCTGGTTGTAATGCTATAAAACGAGTTCCTGAGGACGATTTTTTGCTTGAGGATAACGAAATCATTGTAGATGGCGAAAAAATAACCGATCAGCGTTTGTATAATTTTTTATACCAACAGCCTAATACCAAACTCGCTGGATCTCCTTTTAGGCTTTACATTTACAATTGGGCACGTCCTGATATTGATTCGATTTTAAACGCACAACGGGCAAAAAATGATGGTCGGCGTAATTTCTGGACGCGTTTGCTTTCGCGAAAGCAAGTAGAGGCTTTTCGAAAATTTAAGAAAGATCTTAATTCAGGAATAAAAAACACGGGAGAAGCACCTACCATTGTCAATGAAATTATTACAAAAAAATCAGCCAACAGACTTGCTCGTTTTTATATAAACAACGGTTATTTTAATACCGAAGTAGATTACACCATAAAAAAAGACAGCAACCAAAGAGCGACTGTGAGCTACAATGTAAAGCGCTATAAACCTTACTTACTAGATTCTATAGTGACAATGATTGCCTCCCCTGTGGCAGATTCTATATACCAAGCACATAAAAACGAATCATTTCTTAGAAAGGGAGAACCCTATCAAAAAAATAAGTTTGAAGCAGAACGTTTACGTATTGAAAAACTATTTAGAAATAATGGATTATATCATTTTGAATCTGATCGCATCAGAGCTATTGGTGATACAGTAAAAACAGGAAATAAGACCAATCTCGAAATCATTATTGACAACCGAAAAGAAACAGCACACGACTCTGTCATAGATATTCCTTTCAAAGTTCACAAGGTGAGTGAAATCAATATTCTTACAGATTACAATTTTGCCAACAAAGACAAACCTTTTGCCGATTCTATAAGTGTAGATGGTTTTAACTTTTATGTATATGACAAATTAAACTATAGGACTAATGCCATTACAGATATTATTCCGCTTAAACCAGGAGCTGTCTATAGCGATATAGAGAAGACACAAACCCTTACTCGTTTAAGTAGACTGAACACGTTTAAGTATCCTAGTATTGTATACCAAGAAGACCCAGCAGACAGTACACGTACCAATTTGATTGCCAACATACGCCTCACACCTTTGGATAAGTATAAATTTAGAGCAGATTTTGATGCCTCTACCTCCAATATTCAAGATTTTGGTCTTGCAGGGTTTGGATCTTTATTAATTCGTAATATTTTTAAAGGAGCGGAGACATTGGAAATTTCTGCCAGAGGAAATATTGGGGCTTCTGATGATGCGGCTAATACCAATGACAGCTTTTTTAATATCTCAGAGATAGGAATGAATGCAAGTCTGGTTTTTCCTAGAATATTTTTTCCTGTAAACACCACAAAGCTTATTCCCGCAGAATGGCAACCTAATACGCGATTTAACTTAGGGGTGAGCGTACAACAAAACATAGGGCTTGACAAGCAAAGTTTTGCTGGAAAATTATCCTACAACTGGACCCCTTCTGCTACCAATACATTCACGTTTGATTTGATAGATGCCCAGTATGTACGAAACCTGAATGCTCCTAATTACTTTAATATTTACAGAAATAGTTTTGATGATCTCAATACACTAGCGACTGCTAATATTGATAATGTCAACCCTGATTATTTTGACCCAGAGAGTAACACACCAAGACTTACAATCCCTGATGGTACTAATAATTTTATTAATGATGTAGAAAACGGAACAATACCTGGTTTTAATACAACACAGATATCTGAAATAAATGCAATCCGAGAACGTCAAAATAGACTTACAGAAGACAACTTGATCTTTGCGCTTAATTTTACCTACACCTACAATAATAGAGAAAATCTATATGATGAGGAGTATTCTAGACTACGAACTCGGATTGAACTTGCAGGAAATGCATTGTCACTCGCAGCAAACTTGGTGGGTGCTCCAAAAAATGAAGATAATAATTCTCGTATTCTAGGCGTTGTTTTTTCACAGTATGCAAAAACAGAAATTGACTACACCAAGCATTGGGATTTAGGACATAATAACATTCTAGCCATACGAGCTTTTGGGGGAATGGCTATTCCCTATGGAAATTCTAATAACATTCCCTTTATCCGAAGTTTCTTTGCAGGAGGATCTAATGACAATCGTGCATGGCAAGCCTATGATCTTGGACCAGGTAGCAGTGGAGCTGTAAATGAGTTTAATGAAGCTAACATGAAGCTTTCGTTTAATGTAGAACATCGTTTTGACCTGCTAGGACCCTTTGAAGGTGCCTTTTTTGTAGATGCCGGTAATATTTGGAATATATTTGATAATGTAGATGATCCGAATTCTACCTTTAGTAGTTTTTCTAGTTTACAAGATTTAGCCGTTGGGACAGGATTTGGTTTACGCTTAGATTTTGACTTTTTCTTAGCACGATTTGACATCGGTTTTAAGACCTATGATCCCGCTTTAGAAATCGGAAATCGGTGGTTTAAACAATATAATTTTGCTAACGCTGTATATAACATTGGTATTAATTACCCTTTCTAAAAGGCATTACAGCGCTTTCAATCGTTATCGTAATTACCCTTTGTTTCCCTTTATTTTAGTAGATAATTTCTTATTTTTACGAACTTAAACATAAATCAAAAATATGGCTCATTCTATCAAGCCGGGAGTTGCTACCGGTTACCAAGTGCAAAAGATTTTCAATTATGCAAAAGAAAAAGGATTTGCACTTCCTGCTGTAAACGTTATTGGATCTAATAGTATCAACACGGTATTAGAAACCGCTGCAGCATTGAATGCTCCAGTCATCATACAATTTAGTAATGGAGGAGCTCAGTTTAACGCTGGAAAAGGGTTAAACAATGATAATCAACGCGCTGCTGTTGCAGGAGCTGTTGCTGGAGCAAAGCACGTGCATGAGCTCGCTAAGTTATACGGAGCGACAGTTATACTTCACACCGATCACTGTGCAAAAAAATTATTGCCTTGGATTGACGGAATGCTAGATGCTAGCGAAGCTTATTATGCAGCACATGGACATTCTTTATTTAGTTCACACATGATTGATTTAAGTGAAGAGCCCATTGAAGAGAATATCGAAATATGCAAAAAATATCTTGAGCGTATGGAGAAAATGGATATGACACTAGAAATAGAATTAGGGATTACTGGAGGTGAAGAAGACGGAGTAGACAATTCTGATGTTGATGATTCAAAATTATACACACAACCTGAGGAAGTAGCCTATGCGTATGAAGAGCTTTCTAAAGTAAGTGACCAGTTTACGATTGCAGCTGCTTTTGGAAATGTACATGGAGTCTACAAGCCTGGAAATGTAAAGTTGACTCCTAAAATCCTTAAAAACTCACAAGAATATATTACCAAAAAATATGGCGTAGAACACAATCATATTGATTTTGTTTTTCACGGAGGAAGTGGATCTACTGTTGAAGAAATCCGAGAAGGGATTAGCTACGGGGTGATTAAAATGAATATAGACACCGATCTTCAGTATGCAACAGCTGAGGGAATACGTGATTATTTTAATGAAAATGCTGAATTTCTCAAATCTCAAATAGGAAATCCTACAGGAGATGATTCTCCAAATAAGAAATATTACGATCCTCGTGTTTGGTTACGCAAAGCAGAAAACACCATGGGTGCTCGACTTAAAAAGGCATTTGAGGACTTAAATAATGTAGATACGCTTTAGTACGCTTTTCGCAAACCTGTCTGAAGGTAGGCAAGAGCGAACTCCTAAAAAACACACTCAAACATATAGCGATATGGCTTGGTTTAAAAGAAAAGACAAAGGAATACAAACTCCTACAGAAGAAAAAAAAGACACCCCTAAAGGTCTTTGGTATAAATCGCCTACAGGTAAAATTGTAGATACAGAAGAGTTAGAAAAAAACTTCTACATCAGCCCCGAAGACGGATATCACGTACGGATAGGCAGTAAGGAGTATTTTGAAATTCTTTTTGATGACAACAAATTCAAAGAATTGGATAAAGATCTTTCATCGAAAGATCCGTTAAAATTTGAGGACAAAAAGAAATACACCGACAGGCTTAAAGATGCACAAGATAAAACGGGCCTTAAAGATGCTGTGAGAACAGCCGTCGGAAAGTCCAAAGGAGAAGATCTTGTGATTGCCTGTATGGATTTTAGTTTTATTGGAGGCTCTATGGGAAGTGTTGTGGGTGAAAAAATAGCCCGCGCTGCTGATTATTCGCTCAAAAACAACATCCCTTTTATGATTATTTCAAAATCAGGAGGTGCGCGTATGATGGAGGCTGCATTATCACTGATGCAATTGGCAAAAACTTCTGTAAAATTAGCACAATTAGCAGATGCTAGTATCCCTTATATTTCTTTATGTACAGATCCTACCACTGGAGGAACCACCGCTTCTTTTGCGATGCTAGGTGATATTAATATTTCTGAGCCAGGTGCCTTGATTGGATTTGCAGGTCCTCGTGTGGTACGAGATACAACAGGAAAAGAGTTACCTGAAGGTTTTCAAACATCAGAATTCCTACAGGAGCACGGTTTTCTAGATTTTATTACGCCTAGACAGGAGCTTAAAAATAAAATAAACCTGTATTTAGATTTGATCTTAAATCGCCCTGTACGAGCTTAAACAGCTTACTATAAATAAAAAAAGGGTTGTCTAAAAATTAGACAACCCTTTTTTATTGTTTTAAACGAAATCACTTCTCGACCTTCTTAGATCGATTTCTATATAATTTTTTATCAACACAACTAACCATAGCTTGTGTATCTAAGGTATCTTTTCCAATAAATTCGACAACCTTACTCACAACATCTTCAGGTGTTTCTAAAGCATCTTTATAATCAACATATATCATTTCTACACCTGGCTCTCTATCTTTCCATATCTTCACTCCTTTTAATAAGTTTTGATATGAATCCATAAGCCTTAAAGGCATTGTCTCAGGATCTTTACCTCGCATAATTTGTTGAGATTTAACAACCTCATTCAAATCTCTCGTCATAAAGATAATTTTATATCGATACTTGGCATCTAGATATTTTAATAATGGTGCTACAATTTTTACAGATTTGTTTTTTGCTTCACTTAGCCAAGAATTATCTTTATGAATATTCATCACAGGGTCATACTCATAATACCCTTTAGGATTAGATGTATCAGCTTTTCTATTTTCATCTGTAAGTATTTGCTGCCCTCCTTTTGCTAACATTTGCATCATTAACGAAGTACCAGACCTAGGTAACCCTGAAACTACAACAATTTGATCTTCGCTATGCTTCAAGTATTCTCTTCCTGAATTTTCTGAAGATAAGCTTTGTAGTTCAGCTACATTTTCTTTAGCTATTTTTGATCGTTCATAATTTTGAGGCTGAAGTCTTTCTGCAGTTTCATAGGCTAGTTTTGCATTTTCTAAATCACCCATTTTTTCTAAAGCTCTTCCTAATACAAAATGAGCTGCAGGATAAAATTTTACTAATTCAATACTTGTAAAAGCATATTCTACAGCTTCTTCATATTCTCCTAGTTCTACATAACACTCAGCTAAAGCTCTATGATATTTAGCTCTATCTGGTTCTAATTCTATAGCATTTTCAAATGCGATCTTAGCTTCTTCAAACCTAATTAATAAATACTCGATCTCTCCTATTTTATACCATACTTCAGGATTAGGTTTTAACGAAATAATTGCTCTATATACTTTTAATGCCTTTTCAGGAAACCCCTTACCTAATAATATATCTGCTTCTGAGAAAAACAAATTGTAGACAACAGATGTTTCACTTTCTCTAATTGCTTTCAGATATTTTTCGGCCTCGTCATATTCTTTATATTTTAAAGAGATCGTAATTAAGTCCATATAGTAAGGAGCTTTATCTATAGAAGCTTCTTCTTTAATTAATTCAAGCAGTATCTCTTTAGATCTTGCATAATCTTTCTTCCCTAAATATACCCTTGCCAAATTATGCTTTAAATCGCATTTGGTTTTTAGAATCGCTGTCTCTATTTTTTCATCAGGTCTTTCTATATATCCTAACTCTATAAGCTGTTCCATAGTTTCTTGATCAGAAAACTCAACAGAAGAATTAGAGTTGTCTTTATCTAACTCTGCAAAATCCCCATCTAGGTCATCCCAACTATCAATAAACGAAGGTTTTTTAGATTCTTTAAACATTTCTAGCACGGGTTTTCCATCCATATCTCTACCTATAGGCAAATCAAATAAATGTAGCAGCGTAGGTGCTATATCAATTAACCCTAATCCAAATATTTTTTCATTCTTTTTAATATTAGGCCCCATCGCTGCAAACATTCCAAATTGTCTATGTTCTAGAGCAGGAGCTGCTTGCACATTAGGCATTTTTACAATTCGGCGATCTCCAGATTCATATCCATGATCAGACATTACAATTACCGTCGTATCTTCATCTATCAATTCTAATTTTCTTTCAAGCATCATATCTTGAAAACGATATGCCCCTTTAATCACATCTTGATATACTTCATATTCATGCTGAGAAACATTATCTAATTTCGGCGGATAATATTTCATAAACGAGTGACATAAATGATCGATAAAATCATAGTATACCGCCATAAAATCCCATTCAGAAGTTCTCAATAATCTTGTTGCCGCATTGTGAACTGAAGTATTGTGAGAGAGTACTCTAGATAAAATTTGAATTGATTTATTTTTTTCTTGATCGATTTCCTTTGCTCTAGGAATAAATGGCAATACATGCTCACTTGTAACTTCGTAAGGAAACATTCTTAGATCTTTAAACTCATCATACTTATCTTTAGGATGAATAGCATCTTCTGGAAGAACACTCGGTTTTGTAGGGTCTGTACTTACTTTTTGAAATTTATCAGATATTACAACACCATTTATTGGCTCAGCAGGATAACTAGGCCACCATCCTACTAGATTACTTTTATACCCTTTGTTATGTAGGATATTCCATATTGTTCTGCTTTTCCTAGAATATGCAGTTACAGGTTGTATTCCTTTCAAATCAGGCATTAACTCGATGAACCCTAAAACACCATGTTTATCAGGCGTTTTTCCTGTAGCAACAGAGGTCCATAACATTGGAGAATACGGTGGATTCATGGTACTCATATTTCCAAATACACCATTGTCTATTATTCGCTTTAAAGCAGGCATTTCTCCTTTAGCAAGTAATGGACCTATAATTTGCCAATCCGCAGCATCCCATCCTATCAACAGTACTTTTTTCTTCTTCATCCCTAAATTATTTCTTTCTATTTTTGGTTTCCATATTATGAGCCTGCTTCACTTTTCTCCATTCGGCAAAGGCTACATCACCTACTGCAAGTAGCCCTAAAGATCCTTTTAAAGGGATTTCTGATAATTTTATAGTGCGTTTTTTATCGTTGATTTTCATTGCTATTTGACATTAGTTAGGGATTAAAATTGCTAAAGTATTATATTGTATGTATATTTCAAGGATATTTGTTTTGTAAAAAAACGAAAAACAATCATTAATTCATTATAAAACATTTCATATTATGAAAAAAACTACCTCTAAAAAATTACTTAATTATGGCGCTATGTCTGCTGCTATATTAGCTGGTGCTAATGCTAGCGGGCAAATCATCTTCACGGATTTAGATCCTGATCAGACCTTAGGTCCTGCTTCAGAATCTTTTATGATCGATCTAAATGAAGATGGTACTAATGATTTTGATTTTCAGATCTTCAACTCTGCAGGAACAGTTTTATTTGCTTTAGATACAAATGGTTTTGTAGGTTTTGTAGGCCCTAGTGCTTATAACTACCCATCTAATCTAGCTGAAGGTACTATAATAGATGGAGCTTCACCAACATTAACTGCTGTACGAGGTGACCTTAACTTTAACTCTTGTAACTACCCTAGTAGTCAATTTTGTGATGGTGCTGATGCATTTGTTGGATTAGTATTAGACGTTAGTGGTGAAACATTCTATGGATGGGCTCGTATTAACGTATCTACTGCTGGAAATGAATTAACAATTCAAGAGTATGCATATAACTCTGTAGCTGGAGAAGCAATCATGGCTGGACAAACACTTTCTTTAGAAGACAACTCTATTGAAGGATTCTCTTCATTTGTTTCTGACAATACGCTTACTTTGAATGCTAGAACTCCATTAGAAACTGTGACTATTCATAATATCACGGGACAGGAGGTAATTTCACAGAAGCTATCAAACACAACTGAAACAATTGATCTCAATGGATTAAGTACTGGTGTTTATATTGCAACAGTAGCTGTAGAAGGTAAATTACAAGCTATCAAGTTTGTAAAATAACATCCTCTATATTACATATATTCAAAAGCGATCTTCGGATCGCTTTTTTTTTACGATACTACTCACAAAGAACTTAATTATATCAGTGTCATATTTAGTATATTCACGACATAATTTGAACGCATGATCTCAGACAACAATCAATTATTACGCTTTACTACAGCTGGGAGTGTAGACGATGGAAAGAGCACCCTCATTGGACGTCTTTTATATGACTCTAAAGCAATTTTTGAAGATCAATTGGAAACCGTCAGCTCTATAAGCAAACGCAAAGGTCAGGAGCACATAAATCTTGCTCTATTTACAGATGGGCTCAGAGATGAGAGAGCACAAGGAATTACTATTGATGTCGCCTACCGCTATTTTACAACCCCAAAGCGAAAATTTATTATTGCAGATACGCCTGGTCATATTCAGTATACACGTAATATGGTGACAGGAGCTTCTACGGCAAATGTTGCCTTGATTCTCATAGATGCCCGTCATGGAATTAGTGAGCAAACCAAGAGACATGCATTTATTGCTTCTTTATTACAAATTCCTCACATCATTGTTTGTATAAATAAAATGGATTTGGTTGACTATTCTGAAAAGGTATATAATGATATCCGTTCTCATTTTGAAGAATTCTCATCAAAATTATACGTCAAAGATATTCGGTTTATCCCGATCAGTGCTTTAGATGGTGATAATGTTGTGAACAGATCTAAAAATATGCTTTGGTATCAAGAAGCCCCTTTATTATATACGCTAGAGTATATGCACATTAGTAGTGATATCAATAAAATAGATGCACGTTTTCCTGTGCAAACCGTATTACGTCCACAAAGTAAGGAATTCCTTGATTATAGGGGATATGCAGGTCGAGTTGCTAGTGGTATCTTTAGACCTAAAGATAAAGTAACGATACTGCCATCTGGTTTTACATCTACCATTAAAAGCATAGATACACTAGACACATCACTAGAAGAAGCATACGCTCCCATGTCTGTTTCTATAACATTAGAAGATGATATTGATGTGAGTCGTGGGGATATGATCGTAAAGGCAAACAATATCCCTACAGCTACTCAAGAGTTTGATGCTATGATTTGTTGGCTGCATACAAACACAGCCCGTCCTAGGACAAAATATACGATTCTTCATACGTCTAATGAACAAAAGGCTATGATCAAAGAGGTGATTTACAAAATTGATATAAACACCTATCAAAGAGAAGTGGACAATAAAGAGTTAACCATGAACGACATTGCGCGTATCAAAGTAAGAACCACACGTCCTTTGATGATTGATGAGTACAGAGATAACCGTATTACTGGAAGTTTTGTATTGGTAGATGATGGCACGTATGAGACCGTAGCTGCGGGTATGATCATGTAATATAATTCTAAAGACACTCATTCTTGGTACCGCTCCTGCCTGCCGGCAGGCAGTTTCGCGAAAGCGTATACCTAAAGTATAGTATACGATAGAAAATATAGATTAAAAATACCCTTGTTTTTTTCTATCCTCCATGGCAGATTCACTACGTTTATCATCTGCTCGATTGCCCCGCTCGGTTTGCTTCATTGAAGCCACTTCTACAACAATCTTGTCTAGGGTATCGGCATCACTTTCTAATCCGCCTGTAATTGTAATATCACCCAACGTTCTAAAACGTATTTTTTTAGAGTGAATCTCTTCACCTTCCTTTTTAACTAAATGCTCAGAAACAGGAATCCAAGAATTATTTCTCCAGATTACATCACGCTGATGGGCAAAATACAGCGAAGGCACGGCAATCTTTTCTTGTAGAATATAATTCCAAACATCCATTTCTGTCCAGTTACTTATCGGGAAAGCTCTAAAATGCTCCCCTTCAAAATGTTTTCCATTTAAAATATTCCAAAGCTCTGGGCGTTGATTTTTTGGATCCCAAGATCCAAAATCATCTCGATGTGAGAAGAATCGTTCTTTAGCCCTCGCTTTTTCCTCATCACGTCTTCCCCCCCCTATAGCACAATCTATATGATGTGCTTCTATGGTATCTAACAAAGTAATTGTTTGTAGCGCATTACGCGTGGCGTGTTGTCCTTTTTCTTCAACCACACGTCCAGTGTCTATAGATTCTTGTACAGAACCTACGAGTAACTGAATTCCTAATTCTTTTACTAATTGATCTCTAAATTGAATCGTTTCTGGAAAATTATGCCCTGTATCTATATGTACCAATGGAAAAGGTATTTTTGAAGGATAAAACGCCTTCTTTGCTAAATGAGTTACCACAATTGAATCTTTCCCTCCAGAAAAAAGAATCACAGGATTTTCAAATTGTGCCTCCACTTCTCTTAAAATATAGATCGCCTCCGTCTCTAACTCATCTAAATAGTTTAAATAATACTTACCCATTTATATTCAGTTTACGTTCTATATATGTTAACACCAATGAAACTGCTTCTTCTATAGTATATTTTGAGGCATCTATTTTGATAGAAGGATTTTGAGGCACTTCGTAAGGGGCGTCTATCCCTGTAAAATCTTTGATCTCCCCTGCTCTTGCCTTTTTGTATAATCCTTTTACATCCTGCTTTTCACATACTTCAAGAGAAGTACTTACATAGACTTCAACAAACTTATCTTCTCCTACAATTGCTTTAATATTTGCTCTGTCAATTTCATACGGAGAGATAAACGCTCCTAAAACCACTAAACCTGCATGATGAACCATGAGACTACTCACCTCTGCAATGCGACGTATATTTTCTTTTCTATCTTCTGGAGAAAATGTTAAATCACTATTTAATCCCTTTCTAACACGATCACCATCCAAAATACAGGTATGTACTTTACGCGCTAATAGCGATTGATTTAATGCATTTGCTATGGTAGATTTTCCAGAACCGGACAACCCCGTAAACCATATTAAAAAAGCATTATGATTCTTTATGGCTTTGAGTTGTTCAAGATCAACACTAAAATGATGTGGAATGATATGTTCCTGCATACAGCTTTAAAATTTCTTAAATATACAAATCCTCCCTAGATTAAGTCATTTCAAACGCTTACTAAAAAATAAGGATTCAGTAGGTTTTCCTTATTGTAGCGCAACGGTTGTTGTGTTTCTTGATCGATTACCTCAACACCTACAGCTTTACAAATGGCATGTCCAGCAGCCGTATCCCACTCCATGGTAGGGGCAAAACGTGGATACATATGCGCGCCTCCTTCAGCGATGATGCAAAACTTAAGAGAACTCCCTCGCGAAACCATATCGACTGTGTATTCTTTTTCAATTTCACTAATAAAATCTTTGGTTGCCTCATTGAGATGTGAGCGACTTCCCATAATTTTAAGAGGATTCTTTTTTTCTGACGGAAAAATCTGGGTAGCATTTGCTATAATTGCTTCTACATAAATTTCTTTTTCAGGGTTAATTAATGTTCTATAAGAACTAGAAGCATCTTCAGATGTAAAATAAAGCATTCTAGTCACTGGAATATAAATAACACCCAGTATAGGCGCTCCTTCTTCTATGAGTGCGATATTAACCGTAAAATCACCGTTTCTTTTGATAAACTCTTTGGTACCATCTAACGGATCTACGATCCAACAGCGACGCCACGCCTTTCTTTCAGCATAGTCAAGTTGCTTGTTTTCTTCACTTATAATAGGAGTTTTTGTGGTTTCTAAATACTCGTTAATGATTGCATTGGCATTTTTATCTGCGATGGTGAGCGGTGAATCGTCTTTTTTAGTGAGCACATCAAAATCTGTTGCATATACCTCCATGATGGCTTTACCGCCTTCTATGGCAGCTTGTATGGCAGTGTGTAATAAAGAATTCATCATTATGTCTTATATGAAATTGTATACGCTTTCGCGAAAGCAGTCTTAAAATGTATCTCTATATACAATTACTTTTTCCGATCAATCACATAATTAACCATCAATTCCAGAGAATCCCTGTACTGAGATTTGGGATAGCTTAGCAAGATATCAAGGGCTTCTTGTTGGAGTGTTTTCATTTTTGAAATGGCATATTCCAATCCTCCTTGATCTTTTACAAAGGAAATCACTGCTTTGACTCGTTTTTTATCTGTATTGTAATTTTTTATGCTGTTAATAAGCCAATTTTTCTCTTTCACACTTACTTGATTCAACACATAAATAAGTGGTAATGTCATTTTTTGTTCTTTGATATCAATTCCTGTGGGCTTTCCTATTTTTTCATCTCCGTAGTCAAAAAGATCATCTTTAATCTGAAACGCCATGCCGATCAGCTCTCCAAAATAGCGCATCTTTTCAATATCTTCTTTGGATGCGTGGACAGCGCAGGCTCCTAAAGCACAGCAAGCAGCAATAAGCGTTGCCGTTTTCTGGCGGATAATCTCGTAATAGATCTCTTCTGTAATATCTAGTTTTCTAGCTTTCTCTAATTGCAATAATTCTCCCTCACTGATTTCTCTCACAGCCACCGAGATGATTTGCAATAAATCAAAATCACCATTATCAATAGAAAGGAGCAATCCTTTAGAAAAGAAAAAATCACCTACGAGGACGGCTATTTTATTTTTCCACAATGCGTTTAAAGAGAAGAAACCTCTTCGAGTATTACTATCATCTACCACATCGTCATGCACAAGGCTTGCCGTGTGGATCAACTCAATCACCGAAGCGCCTCTATAGGTACGCTCATTGACTTCGCCTTTTCCCATCATTTTGGCCACCAAAAACACAAACATAGGGCGCATTTGTTTCCCTTTTCTATTTACAATGTAATGCGTAATACGGTTAAGGAGAGCCACTTTTGAGCGCATGGAGAGGGAAAACTTTTCTTCAAAAAGTTCCATCTCATAAGATATAGGTTCTTTGATTTGTGCAACAACCTTCATAGAGTTTCAAAGATAAGAAATGCCTGTTGCATAAAACAGTCCTGCTATTGTTTATTTGCGAGCTGCCCGCAGGCAGCATCGATATCTTTTCCTCGGGAGCGCCGTACCGTTACCGTAACGCCGTGAGCCTCCAGAGTGTTTACATATTGATCTATTGCTTCTGGGGAAGCTTGTTGAAACTGTCCGTCGTCTATTGGGTTGTACTCAATAAGATTGACTTTACTAGGTACGGCTTTGCAAAAAGTAAGCAACGCCTGAATATCTTCTTTACGGTCGTTAATCCCATCCCAAACAACATACTCATAGGTGATTCGTTTTTTGGTTTTTTCATACCAATAGATGAGTGCTTCTTTTAAATCGGCTAATGGCATTTGCTCATTAAAAGGCATAATTTCTGTACGCACGGCATCTAGTGCTGAGTGAAGAGAGACTGCAAGATTGAACTTGACATTCTCATCTGCCATCTTTTTGATGATCTTAGGAACTCCAGAGGTAGAGACCGTAATACGCTTAGGCGACATCCCTAACCCCTCTGGAGAGGTAATCTTGTCTATGGCCTTGAGTACGTTGTTATAGTTCATGAGGGGTTCTCCCATACCCATAAACACGATATTAGACAAGGGTCTGTCATGATATAATTTACTCTGACGGTCTATGACCATCACTTGGTCTACGATTTCATCTGGATTTAGATTACGCATCCGCTTTAAACGGGCGGTAGCACAAAATTTACAGTTGAGGCTGCATCCCACTTGTGAAGACACACAAGCTGTGGTGCGTTTAGGTGTCGGGATTAACACAGATTCTACGACGAGTCCATCATGTAATTTCACTGCGTTTTTTATCGTACCATCGCTACTGCGTTGCATCTGATCTACCTTGATATGATTAATCACAAAAGCAGTGTCTAGAAGCTCACGTGTTGCTTTTGATATGTTGGTCATATCCTCAAAGCTATGTGCTCCTTTTTGCCACAACCATTCATAAACTTGATTTCCACGAAAGGCTTGATCTCCCTCAGAAACAAAAAAATTACGAAGGTCTTCCTTGCTTAATGTACGTATGTCTTTTTTTTGTGTAGTCACAGTGCAAATTTAGGGTTTTCATAAGGATTAATAGCGCATAAAAAAACTCAAGTGATATACTTGAGTTTTTTTAGATTTAGTATCGTGAGATTTTCGTCTTCGCAAGAAGATCCCTACCTACGAAATGAGATTTCCGCATTCGCGGAAATTAGATAATTAACATCGCATCACCGTAAGAGTAAAACTTATATCCTTCTTTGATTGCCTCATCGTATGCTTTTTTCATTAAATCATGTCCTGCAAAGGCAGATACCATCATTAATAAGGTAGATTTTGGTGTATGAAAGTTTGTAACCATACAATTAGCAATACTAAAATCGTATGGAGGGAAGATAAATTTATTAGTCCATCCTCCAAATTCATTAAGAGTACCTCCACTAGAAACAGCACTTTCTAATGCCCTCATTACAGTCGTTCCTACGGCGCAGATTCTACGTTTTTCTGCGATGGCATTATTGATGATTTTTGTGGCAGGCTCACGGATATAAGCTTCTTCACTATCCATTTTATGCTTAGATAAGTCCTCTACCTCCACTGGGCTAAAAGTTCCTAATCCAACGTGTAGTGTCACTTCTGCAAAATTTACTCCTTTAATTTCTAGGCGTTTTAATAAGTGTCTAGAAAAATGCATTCCTGCCGTTGGTGCTGCTACTGCCCCTTCTTCTTTTGCATAGATTGTTTGATAACGTTCCTTATCTTCTGGCTCTACGTCTCTTTTTATGTATTTAGGAAGTGGTGTTTCTCCTAATTCTGTGAGTTTTCTTCTAAATTCTTCATAAGAACCGTCATATAAAAAACGTAAGGTACGCCCTCTTGATGTGGTGTTATCAATCACTTCTGCTACGAGGCTTTCATCATCCCCAAAGTATAATTTATTTCCAATTCTAATCTTACGTGCTGGATCTACGAGTACATCCCAAAGTCTCGTTTCTGAGTTTAATTCTCTTAACAAAAAGACTTCTATTCTCGCGCCTGTTTTTTCTTTATTCCCATACAAACGTGCAGGAAATACTTTTGTATTATTAAGAACCATCACATCTTCAGGCTCAAAATAATCAATCAGGTCTTTAAACATTTTATGTTCTATGGTCTGATCTTTTCTGTTTAGAACCATCAATCTTGATTCGTCACGGTTTTCAGCTGGGTGTTCTGCAAGGAGTTCTTCTGGTAAGTTAAAGTTGAAATGTGATAATTTCATCCGATAGAAAGGTTTTTAGTTAAGAATGGATTTTTTTGCTTTCGCGAAAGCGTATACAACAACACTCGGTTTTTGCAAGGTGGCAAATATACAATCTCGGGATAGGGGTTGTCAAGTAATTAACCAATTATCTCTTGTGTAAAGCCCAAAGTTTTTAAATCTTCCCAAAAATAAGGGTATGATTTTGACACCACACCTGCATCTTCAATACAAATAGGGACACATATACCAAGAGGCGCAAAAGCCATAGCCATCCTGTGATCGTGGTAGGTTGCTATGGTGCAATTTTGGAGTAAAGGAGTGGTCATTTTTGCAAGATGAAGCGATTTATCTGTGACTTCAATAGTACCGCCTAATTTGGTGATTTCTGTATGGAGGGCCTCTAATCGGTCGGTTTCTTTTATTTTTAGTGTGTGTAATCCTGTAAGCGTACAGCCAACACCAAGGCCCAAACAACTTACTGCAATAGTTTGTGCGATATCTGGGCTATTACTCAAATCCAATTCTAAGAGCTCAGGAAGCTCTTTGCTTCTATCAACTTCTAAGATCAATTTATTTTTTTCAAATCGAGAAACAACGCCTAACTGGGTGTATATTTCTGCTAATACTGCATCTCCTTGTAAGCTGTCTTGTTTATAACTAGAAATCGTAATTTGCGTGGGCTGCTCTTCTTTATATCGATGCATCAAAGCGACTAAGCTATAATAATACGAAGCGCTACTCCAATCGGATTCTACCGTAATGTTTTTTTTTACATCTTTCAGTTGGGCAGGTTCAATTTTTATAGACTGTCCTTGAAATGTAGCTGCTATTCCTACCTGATGCAATAGTTGTAAGGTCATATTGATATAGGGTACAGAAGTGATTTTTCCTTCTAACAGAATCGTTAATCCATTGGGCAAGGTGGCACCAATAAGCATTAGTGCAGAGATATACTGGCTACTTACATTTGCATTCAATGTCACTTCACTTTTTGTAAGCGTAGTACCTTGTATGGAAAGTGGTGGATAGCCTTCGTTTTTCAGATATTCAATTTGAGCACCTAAAGATCGTAAGGCGTCTACTAAGATTCCTATGGGACGTTCTTGCATGCGCTTACTTCCTGTGAGAATGGTTTTTCGATCTTTTTGAATCGAAAAATAGGCAGTAAGAAATCGCATAGCTGTTCCTGCGTGATGAATATCTATCGTCTCTGAGTGACTTTCTAATGCCTTTTGCATCAAGGTACCATCATCACTATTGGAAAGATTTTCTATGGTAAGTCCTTTTAAAAGTGCTTGCAACAACAAGAGTCGGTTGGTTTCACTTTTAGACCCAGTAATTTTAATATTTCCCGAAAGGAATTTGTTGGTGTTTTGTATTTTAAGAAGCATAGGGAATTTATTAAACGTGAGTTCGACGTAAATAATTAGTTAATTTTTTAGTGTGATTATGTTGAAAATTTATTTTATCAACTCATAATAAACATGTTTGTTCATTTTCTTTGTTCGTCCAAATAAAACGAAACCAAAACCTGCCTGCCGGCAAGGAAAAGACGCTTTTTATGCGTGTGTTTTCTATTTTAAATATTAGAACTTATGAATCTTCGATTTCTTAGGTATTTTTCGCTTGAAGCGAAAACCACAAGGAATTTTCTCTTCCGCTACGCCTCGCCCAAAGCTCACGCTTTGTCGTTTTCAAGGTTTCAAAAATTTTTAACGAAAACAGCCATCGCTTCATCTCGCCCAGAACTCACGTTCTGTCGTATACTGGAGAAAAAGAAGAAAACTTATATCGAATTCATTACTTTATTTAAGCTTCTCGTTATTGTGATGTCTATCATGATCACGTTTGGTTTTGATGTCTAGCTTTTTATCAAACGCTTCTTGTAGGTTAACGCCTGTTTGATTTGCAAGACATAGCACCACAAATAGTACATCTGCCAGTTCTTCTCCAAGATCTTTATTTTTATCGCTTTCTTTCTCGCTTTGTTCTCCATACCGTCTGGCAATAATGCGTGCTACTTCCCCTACCTCTTCGGTGAGTTGTGCCATGTTTGTGAGTTCATTAAAATAACGAACTCCGTGGTTTTTGATCCAATCGTCTACGGCTTGTTGTGCATTTGAAATATTCATGATCAACTTTTTTTCAAAACTACCTTTTCTTTTTCTTTAGTAACAATTTGTTGATAGAAATTTTTGATTTCGTTGTATGCATCTGCTGCAACAAGGGTACTATTACTTCTAAAAGATTTAGAGACTTGGATGCTTTGGGCATTTACTTGCCTAAAGGCTAACGTATAGGATCCTAATCCGTTAGAGAGTTGAAGTTCGAGTGGTTCTGGAATACGCTCTACACTATAGCCCTCAGGAATGGTATAGGTGATGGCGCCTTCAAAGGTTCGTGGGTATCTAAAATCTATAGGGAGTTTTCTTTCAGAGGCTTTAAAAGGATTTTCAGGGATTATCAGAAATAAATGAGGAGAAAGATACATTTTATCATCAATAACCTCTACAAAATCTGTAGTTTCAAAGCTAAAAGAGA
This sequence comes from Dokdonia ponticola, assembly GCF_042653865.1. Taxonomy (NCBI): domain Bacteria; kingdom Pseudomonadati; phylum Bacteroidota; class Flavobacteriia; order Flavobacteriales; family Flavobacteriaceae; genus Dokdonia; species Dokdonia ponticola. Next base: position 451,044 of record NZ_JBHSFV010000001.1, read on the forward strand.
TGGTTACAGGCTTTGATAACTCATCTAAATCAAAAGTAATATCATACACCTCGTCTAGATCCAACATGCCTCTTAAAATTCCCTCTTGGTAGTCTACGTCTCTTCCTCTAAGGGTATTTCGCATATAGAGCCCTTCATTGTTTGTATATTTTCGTCTACATTTTCCAGTGAGCAGTCCTTGACGATCTATGTTGACAATCATCATCGATGTATTTTCTGAGTATTCTTTTGAAAATAAGGAGATGGCCATAGAGCTACCATCGTCTTTTAACAATCTTCCTTCCCAATTCATAATCCGTTCTGGTAATAACCCAGGAGTTAAATTTTTATCAGAGGCATCCATAAGAAGCCATTCTTCATTATGATAAACGGCTGCAACAGCATAATCAAAGCCGTCTACAGTTGGGAATATAGGGATTCCTTTTTTCTTAGTGCTTGCCATCACGGGTGCTGCATCAAGCCCCATTCTTTTGAGTAAGGCAACCAAAAGCACATTAATTTCATAAGGTGTTCCCGATTGATCATTATAGGCTTTACGCAAGTCTTGTAGTCTGTATTTATTTACGGCTTTATCCCAGGTCATTCTATCTTTGATAAAATTATAGGCAAGATGGATCCTGTCTATTCTGTTATCTGCCTTTGCTTTTAATGTACTACTGACCTCATCTAAAAAACGAGTTCTATCTATTTGTCCTTTAACCCGTGCATCATTGTTAAGGTATGCGGCTACTTCCTCCCACGTTTTGGCTCTTTTTATTCTTTGTCCTTCCCTATATTCTTCAGCTGCTAATTCATATACAATAGATACTTTATAATTTTCTATATTATTTACAAAAGGTTCTTCTTTTAGCGCTGGAATATCTTTGAGGCTGTACTCTGTAACGACATCTTTGAACCTCATCGTATTTGTAGCTGAACCTCCTGTACGTCCTCCAAAGGGATTCTTTTGTTCTATACTAAAATTCTGAGTGCGTTTCTGGGCATATTCTTTTGCGTGTACATCCAGATAGCCTTTCACAAACTTATTATAATCAAAAAATTGTGGAATCTCAATTTTCGCGAAAGCGTTTTTAACAGGAATATTTTCTTGAAAAATCACATCATCTATTTCTTGATAGGTAGATTCAATAAGATATTCGTATTCCACTATAGAGCCCTGTTTGACGGCAGGCATGGCAATAGAAACTTCTTTTATATTTTTATTAATCGTGTTTTCAATGATACTTTCCTTAGGTGTTTTGGTCTTTTCCACTTTTCCGTCAACAAGATTATAGGTAAACGCCTCTAATTTTTTAATATTTTCTTCTTCTCGACCATCTCGGTAGAGGCGTATTCTTTTTGTTGCATATGGAAATCCTGATATACTGTTTATGAGGACGACTTCATGAACGTTTGTGACTAAAATCCATCCGTCTAAGTTATCACGGTATTCAAAATGTGTGTTTCGATATTTGTGCAAGAAAACTGCGGGTGCAGCATTTTGTTCGCTATTTAGAGGAATTTCAAAGTGTTCTTTTTTAAGTTTCCCTATCTTGAATTCTTGGGCAGTGATAACACTGGCCAATAACAGAAATACGGAACAAATTATATATTTTTTAATCATGATTTTACGAGGACTATTTTTTCTGTTTCTTTCTCAACCCTTAATTTAAAAAATTCTTTGATCTCAGGGTAATCATCTGATGAGATTTCTCCTTGACCAACAGTGAATTCTGTTACTATCTGTATAGTACTTCCTACTTCTTTACAATTGTATGTAAAAGAACCTATTTGATCAGGTAAATTTATTTTAATGCTGGCAGGTATAGATTCTACTATGTAATTGTCTGGAATTTTTATTTTAATTAGTTTTTTTACACTTTTTGGGAATCCAAAATTTATTGGGTATTTACGTTCTGTTTCAAAAAAAGGCGACTCAGTTAACGATAAATGAAATAAAGGTGAGAGGTATACTTTATCATTTATTTTTTCCAGTTCATCTTCTTTTTCAAATTTATAACTCCACACTATTTTGTCTAATAGTCTATCGTGCTTTATGAGATCAAATTGAGAAATAATGAAGGCATTAGATCCTTTATTGACCACATCTTCAATATCAAACTCTTGATAGTCATCAACAAACGTTTTCTTTAAATCAATCGCATAATAGCCCGATAATTGTTCTTGTACTTCCCCTTCCACATCCAAATCTTCATTTATGGATACATTTATAATACTATTTATATTGGATAATGGAATTTCTGTGAGGTCTACCCATGAAAATGATCTATTCTCATTTATCATTATGCCTTTCCAATTGACAACCATTTCTGGAAGGTATCTAAAATTAGATTTTGGATTGGTGACATCAAAAATATATTGCTTATAATCAATTACGGCTCCTGACAGAATGTAATTAAATGATTCTAAACTCGCCGTTAGAGGAATTCCATTACTTTTTGTAGAGGCCAATATTGGAGATGATTCAATTCCTATCGTTTTTAGCATTGACACAAAAAGTAGATTTATATCTGCTAAATTTCCTTGTTTTGTTTGAAAAGTCACTAAGGAAGACTTGTTGTCTGGAATAATACTAAAACTACCATTCCATTTAATATTCTTTCGTAAATAATTAAAAATAAGCTCAGCGATTTTATACTCATCTTTCTCATCTCCAATCATCCCAATGAGCCCTCCCTTAAAATTATCTTTAGGCAGGTATCCTTTTATAAAGGACTCAAAATCTAATAATATGTCTACAAAATCTCGGAAAGTTTTTATCTCATCTCCCCAAATAAAACCCGCTTTTTTGATTTCTATTTTTGATCTGTAAGAATCAAGATTATCTACATAATCTTCTTTTTCAAAAGCTGGGACATTTTTTGCTTCAATCACAATGGTCTTTGAGTCTTTCTCCTTAAATTCTAGATCTAACAGAGCCTTGGAATTTTGTATAAAACTAAGCTGATAATCACTTCTGTTTCTTAAAACCACTTGAGCATAATTAACAGGTATTTCATATTGAAGAAAAATATCGTTGAATGTCCCTTTAGAAGCCTTATACCTATACTCAATGATGCTACCTGTCTGTACTTTTGGCATGGTAAACTTACGCAAAGTGGCTATTTTAACTTTTCTTGAGGTACCCTCTAAAAGCTTATCTAGTTTAGTAACAACTACTTTTCCTTCTATTAGATTATAGGTAAATCCCTCTATATCGATAACATCTTCATAGGGGATTTCTACATTTGCAAAATCATAACCAAGTTCATTTAAAATCTTGATTCTTTCATGAATTACTATTTCTTTACCTACATCATCCTCAACATATCGATATAATACAATGGCATTTGCTGATGGAAATACGCTTTTATAATCCTCGTTAAAGTCTTCTATACTTACGTTGCCAAACGTTATCTTTTTTTGCCCAAAAAAGCAGGTGCTTTGAAGAAAAATAATTCCATACAAACTTGCTTTGAGGCAGTACTTAATAACTTTTGACATATAAATATGTTTATGATTTCACAAAAACGATCTTTTCTGATTCTTTTTCTAAGATCATTTTATAATATTGTTGTAAGTCCTTGTAGTATTCAGCGCCAATCACAGGTGTTTTAATAGCGTTTTGGAACGTGATATTTACCTTCCCCGCATTTTCTGTTACACCATACCTAAAAGAGCCCATATCATTTGAGAGATTAATATTTAAAGGTTCAGGTAATGATTCTACTTGATATCCTTCTGGTATTACAATAGACACGTTATACTTATCTGACCATGGGTATACAAAGTCTATCGGGTATGCTCTTGTTTCTGATTTGAAATAATTTTCTTTGGTTGCTAGATGAAGAAGCGGCGACACATACATTTTATCTCCAATAATTTCGACAGCTTCTTCGTTTTCAAAATTATATTCTAAAGTTAGAGGCTTATCATATGCTTTCATATCTTTAAATGAATGGTCAATCATTTCTAGTGATTCAAAATTCTCTTCCATTTTTGTAGATTGTTCATCTTCTTTTAAACTTCTGTAACTAGCTCTTTGCCCTTTAGCATAATGCCCTGTAAATCTATTTTTTGAATTCCCTGTAACTACAAGATCATCGCTTATTTCAAGATTCATTAGGCACATGTGCGTCGCAGGACTAGAAGGAAGCAAATCTACCAATAGCGAACTACCATCTGGTCTTACCATTCTTCCTTTCCAATTTAAAAGGTTTGTTCTAAGAACACTAGCCACACCTGTTTTATCAACTCCATCTAGTAAGAATAATCGATTATCTAAAACAGCCCCAGCAATCACATAATTAAATCCTGTTCTTGTTGGAAAAAAAGGAATTCCGTTTGCTTTGGTGCTTATTAGAATAGGATTGGTTTCTATACCTGCATAATTGAGCATTGAAACGAGCATTAGATTAATATCTGCTACATTCCCTAATCCACTATCATAAGCTTTTTTAACACCATTGTCAGCATAGACACCATAGTATTGATTCCACGTCATTTTTGATTTAACAAAATCAAAAATTTTCATCATTTTTTCTTTTGGGGTCGCAACACCAGATAATAAAGCGTCTATATCTTTCTTAAAGTATTTTGTGATCTCTAACTCTTTTCCAAAGTTTTCTGATTTATATATTTTTGTTGCTACATCTTCCCAAGAGGTCGCATAGTTACGCACTTGAGAGTTTGGGAATTTGGTGTATGCTAATTCAAACTGTAAAGCAGAAATATAATTATTTAAATTCCCTGCAAAAGGTTCCTCCTTTAACGCTGGGATATTTTCTAGGTTTACGATATAGCCATTTTCTGTAAAGTCCACTTCTGCTGTCCCTCTTTCTGTCCGGGTTGCTCTCGCTAACTCAGTTTCTTCATATCGGTAGCGTATGGTACGGTTTTTTTTCTCTGTGGTTAATCCCAAAGGAATTCCACCTTTTCCATGGGTTCTGTATACTAAATATTCTGGTGCAAAAAAGCGCATTTCAACCTTATCTACAGGAATATTTTCTTGAAAACGAAATTCATCTATGTTAGAGTAAAAAGGGGTTGTGAAGGTATATTTAAACTCGATAATACAGCCATCTTGAATGTCGGGCATTGTAAACTTTTTGATTTTTATTGTTTTACTTCGCTCTTCTTCAAAGATCCCATTATTTTGAAGCTTGCTATCTTCAATTTTACCCTCTACTAAGTTATAGGTATAGGCCTTTAAGGAAGTAACCGTTTCATTGTCACTTGAACCTTGATACATTATTATTTCCTGATTGGCAAGATCATATCCGTCTTTGTTGTATATTTTGATACGCTCTTGATGTTCTGTTACCACAACAAAACCAGCATCTTGAGTGTAATTAAATTTAGTATCCGTACTTCTATATAAAATTGCAGCACCAGCCTCTGGATCCGATGTATGAGATGTCTCAGCAAGTTCTTCTTCAGAAATTTTTCCAAATTTATAATTTTGGGCAATGGCAGTTTGTTGGATCACAACCAGGCCTACTAAAATGAGTGCGTATTTTTTTATCATTGTTTATTGTTTTTTTGTGAGTACAATTTTTTGATCATCGTATCGGACAATTTTTCTGATAAATGATCTAAAGTCTTTATATTTCTCTTTAGAAAAAGTTCCATTATACATAGAAAATTTTCTAGTATATTTTATATTGTTGTCATCTACACGCTCAAAAGTTACATCATACGTTCCAAACTCACTTTCTTCGTGAATATTTTCAAATGAATCCTGCAATACATATGTGTCAGGAATTGTTACGATCACTTCATCTTCATCTACAAAACCCCTATCGATATAGAGATCTAAGTTCCTCTCCTTATATCTTTTAGGAACATTGGTATATCTGTTAACGGCGTTCAAAGCAACAAGCATCTCTTCGCCAGCAAAAGACGCATAATTATCTGCTGAAAAAGTGATTTTTTCATTCATTACGACATCTCGTCTATTATTTTCTAAATCAATAGACCCTATTTTCATGTTATTGATATGTCGCCAAAAATTATAATAATGTTTATTTTGATCACTCTCAATTTGATTTTCTAAAGCGTAACGATCGTTATATTGGATTCCTTTGGATTTCATAGTGACCGTCGCCTCAAGAGCTCCTTCGGGAGTGATTTTACAAACGCCTGTTAGATGTTGCGTGTTTTTTGAATAATCATAAATATCAGTGTGTACTATTTTCCCACCTTCTGGAGTGATTACTACTACATCTCGATCATCTGTAAAGTCACCTATAAATCCAAAAGGAATATCTTGGCTTGTACACTCTAACCATACATATTCTTCTCCATTAGGAATGCTAAGTATAGCATGATTGCCTTGCATAGAAGCAAAATCTGATTGAATATCATTTTTGTCACCTCCTGCATAGAGAACGGTATAATAAGATGGTATTTCAGCTACTTCTAACAATGATTTTGTATAATTTGTGAGCGCTTTACAGTCTCCGTAACCCAGTGCGTCAACTTCAGAAGCTAGCATGGGTTTCCAACCTCCAATTCCTATTTGTACGCTAATGTATCGTGTTTTTTGTTGCACATATTCATAAATTTTACGTGCTTTTTCGATCTTACTGGTATCACCCTCCACCAGCTTTAAGATTTCATTTTTGGTTTCTAGTGGTAACTCTCTTGTTCCTTTTAAAAGATAATCATCTATCCATTTCCCATAACTAGCCCAATCATCTCCTGTCCCGTCAACACCTGATAAGTGAAACTTATTGAGTGCAAAAATCACTTTAGGTACTATTTTCTTAAAACCAGGACCATAGGCTTCTGGAACATACGCCTTATAATTTTTTACAGAAACTTCAATTTTACCGGGAGATTCATCAATAACAATTTGCTCACTAGGATTCAATACCTTATGTTTTAATTCAAACTCTGAGGCATATGTTAAAGTATACATGCTCTTTACAGTGCTGCTTTGATACGTCGTATTAGGATACCAAAAAGGAATTAAGGCCGTATCCTTCGTCACTTTTGAATACGAAAAAACAACTGTAAACGGATAAGAAACAGGAGTGTATTCTAAGTATTTGATTCTAGAATCTGAAAAAAGAGTACTACCACCTACAGCGCTTACATCTTTAAAATCATTTTTTTTAACCTCTTTTATCTCTTTACCAAATTTATCATAAATAATGGCTTCCAGTTTTTTTATCCTTGAATCTTTATCATAATCTATCACCGCATTTATATCGCTCATCCCTTTTTTATTGAGCACTGTTATGACCCGGTAATAGTCGATTTCTAACGTACGCTGATCTGGAATATGAACTGTAGTTTGCTCATCACGTATGATACTATCTGCATTTTCTACAAGATCCTTTGGCAGTATGATCGCTTGTAGTTCTTGTGGAGTTTGAGCTAATAACAGTGTAGATTGCAATAAGATGCAACACAAAAGAAGTAGGCGCATTTTTTTTAGGCAATATAAAACTAGCTAGGGAGATAGCAAAGATTTATTGCCTGTTTTTTGAATCGATAGAAATGGTCACTGGGCCGTCATTTAATAAACGTACTTTCATATCGGCTCCAAATTCTCCAGTGTAGACTTGTTTGGTATGCTTTCGCGAAAGCGTACTTACAAATTTTTCATACAAAGGAATGGCTATTTCTGGCCGAGCGGCTTCTAAAAAAGAAGGGCGATTTCCTTTTTTGGTACTAGCATGCAGGGTAAACTGACTGATCACTAAAAGATCTCCGTCAATATCTTTTACAGACAAATTCATGGCTCCTTGAGCATCACTAAATACTCGTAGGCCTATAATTTTATTAGTCAGCCATTCTATATCTTCTTGTGTATCATCGTGAGTAATACCAAGAAGCACGAGAAAACCCGCTGAAATATTTGATTTCACAACATTATTAATGGTTACAGAAGCTTCTGAAACACGTTGAATGATAACTCTCATATCTTATTAGGTTGCGTGATGGTCTTTACGATATTGCTCCTCATCACCTTCCATGATTTGGACATAACTTTTATAGCGAGACCAATGCAACTCGTCATTATCTAATGCCTCTTTTACAGCGCATTTAGGTTCTTCTAAGTGAAGACAGTTATTGAATTTACAGTCACTTTTTAAGGCAAAAAACTCAGGGAAATAATTCCCTATTTCTTCTCGCTCCATGTCTACAATCCCGAATCCTTTGATTCCTGGAGTATCTATGATTTTTGCATTAAAACTCAAGTCATACATTTCGGCAAACGTGGTGGTATGTTGCCCTTGCATATGTTGTGTACTGATCTCCTTGGTCTTAAGGTTTAAGTTAGGTTCAATAGCATTGACAAGGGTAGATTTTCCCACGCCACTATGTCCCGTAAACATATTTACTTTGCCTTCCATTTGCTTTTTGACGGCATCTACATTGGTTTGTTTTAATGCTGAAATTCCCATACACTCGTATCCAATATCTCTATACATCGCAGCTAGAAATTTGATTTCAAGCAACTCATCTTCTGTATACGTATCAATTTTGTTGAAGAGTAAAATGGCTTTAATCCCGTAAGCTTCGGCAGTAATTAAAAAACGATCTATAAATGCAGTAAATGTGGGTGGATTGTTTAAGGTAACGAGTAAAAAGACCTGATCTACATTAGAAGCTATAATGTGTGTTTGTTTTGAGAGGTTTACAGACTTTCTAATAATATAGTTTTCCCTGTGATGAATATTGGTAATCACCCCCGTTTCTACATCACTTTTGGTATCGAGATCAAAATCTACAATATCCCCCACAGCTACTGGGTTTGTGCTTTTTATGCCTTGGATACGGAACTTCCCTTTGATACGACACTCATACCATTGATTTTGCTCCGTTTTTACGGTGTACCAACTTCCTGTAGACTTATATACGGTTCCTCTCATAAAATAGAATTATGCAAAAATAATCACTTTTTACGTAGTAATTGGTTTAATTTGCTGCTGTAAAAACCATTTAATACACATATTATGAAAAAAATCTTACTAGGACTTGTACTCATTACGCTTCTATCTTTTGATATGCAAGCACAACAATATGAGGTAAAAGTTGTTACTTCTGTTGAATCTATTGTTCCAAACGGTTTAGGTCGTAGCCGTCTTATCTCTGCCAATGACTCAAGAGATTACAAAGAGTTTACGTCTACGCAAACAGAAGAAGACAATACACGTAACAAATCTAAGAGAGATGAGATTCGAGTAAAAGGATTTGATGAAACAAAATTATTGAACTTTTACAACCTTGGAGGGATTCGTTTTCAAAACATTGCGTCTAATGACGCACTTATTGAATCAAAGATCAACACCATGTTAGCCGAAGGATGGGATTTAGCTTTTGTAGCGAGTGCTGTAGAAAGTGAAGGTGGAAAAGGTGATGGAAAAGGAATTTTTATTACTCGATATTTTTTTAAGAGATTAAAACAATAGCCCCTTTATAAATAGAACTGCTATTAAAAAGGCTTCCAAATATATCTTTTGGAAGCCTTTTTTCTGAAGTATAAGTCGTTTTAAAAAACTACGATTAAGATTATTTAGAAAGTGCTATTTTATGCTGGTGATTAATAGATTCTTGGTGTATTGCTTTAAATACTCTCAAAATAAACTCCTCACTTAGGTTGTGTTGTTCTCCTTCAAGAATCATTTTTCCTAAAATCTCATTCCAACGTTTTGTTTGCAAGATAGCCACATTGTTATCACTTTTAAGGTGTCCTATTTGATCTGCAATCTTCATACGCTTTCCAAGAGACTCAATAAGCTGATGATCCACAACATCTATCTGAGTACGTAGCGTATTAAGTTTATTATTATACTCAATCTCATTGCCTTCTGTTTTTCTTATTTTAAGATCAACCATCATCTTAATAAGCGTGTCTGGTGTGATTTGTTGTGCGGCATCACTCCATGCGTTATCAGGATCATAATGCGTTTCAACCATCAAGCCATCATAATTTAAATCCAGAGCTGTCTGGCTAAGATCATGAATAATATCACGACGTCCTGCGATGTGAGAAGGGTCTAGTATTAATGGTAGATCTGGAAAACGATTTTGCAAGTCAATCGCTATTTGCCATTCTGGATTATTTCTATAACGTGTTTTTTCATAGGTAGAAAATCCTCTATGAATCACTCCTAGATTTTGAATGTCTGCTGTATGAAAACGCTCTACAGCCCCGAGCCAAAGCGATAAATCTGGATTTACTGGGTTTTTGATCAGTACCGTCTTATCTGTTCCTCTCAGTGCATCTGCGATGTCTTGCACTATAAAAGGAGATACTGTAGTACGCGCTCCAATCCATAAAATATCTACATCATGTGCTAATGCGAGTTCTACATGATTTGCATTTGCCACTTCTGTGGTGGTGAGCATTCCTGTCTCTTCCTTTGCTTTTTGAAGCCATTTTAATCCTAAAGCACCGACGCCTTCAAAGTTACCCGGACGCGTACGAGGTTTCCAAATACCTGCTCTTAAAACCGTAGCATCGGTATCTTTCAACTGATGTGCAATTTTTAATACTTGCTCCTCTGTTTCTGCGCTACACGGACCAGCTATTACGAGTGGATGATCCAAGTTAAAGGCATCTAACCAATTTCTGAGTTCTTTTTTATTTTCCATAGTGTTGCATGTTTGTGCCTCTTCAGGCTTATTCGATTCCTTTTAATATTTCTTTAATATGATTTGTATTTTCCATTTCTTCATACACTCCTTTGAAATTATCTTCCTGCATTAATTTCTTAAAATGTGCAAGGTTGATCATATATTCATCAAGTGTCTCTAAGATATTTTCTTTGTTTTGTTTAAATATAGAGGTCCAAGTAGTGGGATTACTTTTTGCGAGTCGTACAGTAGAGGCAAAACCACTTCCTGCCATATCAAAAATATCGCGTTCATTTTTTTCTTTATTAATAACCGTCTTCCCAAGCATAAAAGCGCTGATATGCGATAGATGCGATACGTAGGCAATGTGCTTATCGTGAGACACAGGATCCATATACCTAATACGCATCCCGATTGCTGTAAATAATTGCAAGGCTTTTTCTTGTAGTTTAAAACTTGTTTTTTCTACTTCGCAAATAATATTTGTCTTCCCTTTATAAAGGCCTTCTACAGCAGCCATAGGTCCTGAAAACTCAGTCCCCGCAATGGGATGACAAGCCAAGAAGTTTCTTCGTTTCTCATGAGCTTTAACACACTCACAAATAGATGCTTTGGTAGATCCCATATCCACCACCAAGGTTTGATCTCCTATTTGGTCTAATACCTCTGGAAGTATTTTTGAAGCTATATCTACAGGAACTGAGAGGACTACTAAATCTGCTTCTTCTATAGATGAAATAGTGGCTTCAGCATCGATCAATCCTATTTTTATAGCATCAGCGATGTGTTCTGGTGTTTTGTCTATTCCAAAAACCTGAGCTTTAGGATACAGCTTTCTAAAATCTCTTGCAAGAGAGCCTCCTATTAATCCTATTCCTATGATATAAATCTTTTCCAAGTATTTCTATTTTTTTTGCTTTCGCGCCTGCCTGCCGGCAGGAAAGCGTTATTAAACAACCTCAATGCAAGCATACAAGATCTTTATGAGTGATTACTATTTTCAATTTTGAGATAAGCCCTAGAGAATTGAATCTTTGGCTATCACTCTGCGATTAAAATCGGTCAATCGCATTTCTTATTTGATCTTCTGTGACACACAAACTAAAACGAATATAGCCCTCACCTTGCGTTCCAAATATAGTTCCCGGAGTTATAAAAACATATTTTTCCAGTAATATATTATCTATAAATTGTTCTGCATCAACTCCTTCAGGAAGTTTTGCCCACACAAAAAGCCCCACACTATCCTCCGCATACGTACACCCCAATTTCTCAACGAGTTTATAAACAAGGGCGCGGCGCTTTTTGTAGATATCATTAATCGTATCAAACCAAGACGTATCAAGTTGCAATGCTGCAATCGCACCTTGTTGTATGCCATAAAACATCCCACTGTCCATGTTTGACTTCACTTTTAAGATATGATTGATATGTGTTTGATCCCCCAAAACCATCCCTACGCGCCAGCCTGCCATATTGAAACTCTTACTCAAGGAATTAAGTTCTAAAGCAACTTTTTTGGCTCCCTCATATGCCAGTATGGATGTTGGATTTTCATTTAGAATAAAGCTATATGGATTGTCATTAACGATGAGGATGTGGTTCGCTTTCGCGAAAGCGATTAATTCCTCAAAAAAACCATCTTGAGCGTTTGCTCCCGTAGGCATATGCGGATAATTTACCCACATCAATTTCACTTGACTCAGGTCCTGCTCTTGTAACGCTTTGAGGTCCGGCAACCAGTGATGATTGGCATCTAGATCATAAAAAACGGGAATAGCTTCTACCAACTTTGTAACAGCGCTATACGTAGGATATCCAGGATTAGGAATCAACACCTTGTCACCTGGATTCAAAAACGCCATACTAATATGCATGATCCCTTCCTTAGAACCCATTAAAGGCAATACCTCTGTAGTTGCATCTACCGTGACTTGATAGTGTTTTTTATAAAAATCAACCATCGCTTGTCTCAATTCAGGAATCCCTGTATAGCTTTGGTATTGATGCGCTTTGGGATTTTCTAATCCTTTCTTTAAGGCTTCGACTACCGTAGCAGGTGCGTCTACATCTGGGCTTCCAATTCCCATATTAATGATAGGATGACCCGCCGCCTCTAACGCGCGTACCTCTTTAAGCTTTCGCGAAAAGTAATACTCCTTAGTTTCTTGTAATCTATTTGCGGGTTGTATCATCGTTTTTGGTTTTTGTATTCTCCCAACACTTTAAAATCTGTCGACATAATAGCTAATACTTTTTTTGCTTTTTCATAATCACTGTACATCTCAAAAGTCACATCTACAAAAAATGCATATTTCCACGGAGTTTCAATGACAGGCATAGACTGTATTTTGGTGAGGTTAAGCTTACAATCACTCATCACATTAAGAATGGTTGCTAGACTTCCTCGTTTATGATCTGTTGTAAAGCACATGGAAGCTTTATTAAACGCTTCATTGTGTTGTTTTTCTTTTGTACTTACTATAAAAAAGCGTGTCTCATTATGTTTTATGGTTTGTATTTGATGGGCTATAATTTCTAAATCATAAATTTGAGCTGCTGTAGCACTTGCAATCGCGGCAATTCCTGTAAGGTTTTCTTCTTGTATTTGACGAGCCACTCCCGCCGTATCTGTTGCTTCTACTAATTTTATAGAAGGGTATTGTGTGAAAAATGCACGACACTGAATAAGTGCCATAGGATGTGACCACACTTCTTTAATCGCTGACATGTCTTGTCCTGATAATGCCATCAAATTATGCTGCACATCCAGATAAAACTCTCCTTCTATAGTAAGGTGATGCTGATCTATCAAAGCATAATTGGGCAAGATCGCACCAGCGATAGAGTTTTCTATGGCCATGACAGCTGCTGTTGCTTTTCCCGTAATGAGCTGATCTACTAGGGTAGGAAAAGACATGCATTCTATCACAGATACATCTGTCGCAAAAAACTCTTGAGCTACCTTATGATGGAAAGATCCTTTTACACCTTGAATTGCTATGTTCATTTTATTCCCGCGAAGACGGGAATCTCATCCCACATTCGACTTTTTTTATTATAAAAGTGAGAATCTCCTCTCACATTCGACTTTTATTTTATTCCCGCTAAAGCGGGAATCTTGTTTTCTAACAATTCACTCAACTATATGATTCCCGCCTTCGCGGGAATGCTCTGAAACAAAAAAAAGCCCTAATAATTATATCAGGACTTTAAAGAGTTTTTGAGTGTTATTTATCACCATCACCGTCCCGATTTCTTCTGCCCGAAGAAAAAGAAATAGCTGTTCCAGTAATAAATATTTGTAAACATTATGAATTTGTTTGGGTCTAAAATAGAAAAAAAAATAAGGCAATCAACATTAAAAAAATATTTTCTATAATTTTTTCCAATAGTTTCAATTTTAAGGTGAAATATTATGAATTTGACAATCAAAATTCTATGCATTATAAAATACGTACCATTCTTATTCGTTAGATTTGTAAAAAGTCTTAAATATGTCTATCGTTGTCAAGAATATTACAAAAACCTACGAAGCTCAAAAAGCACTAGACACCGTTTCTTTTACCTTAAAGAAAGGAGAAATTGTTGGCTTCTTAGGGCCTAATGGCGCTGGAAAAAGTACGATGATGAAAATTCTAACGACGTATCTCACGCCTTCTGAAGGAACGGCTTCTGTCAATAATTACAATACAATAACAGACACACAAAACGTACGTAAATCTGTGGGTTATTTACCAGAGCACAATCCTTTATACTTAGAGATGTATGTGCGGGAGTATCTTGCATTTAATGCAAACATCCATAAGACTTCTAAAGAACGCGTGAATGAAGTGATACAACTTACAGGTCTCACTGCAGAAGCATATAAAAAAATAGGACAACTCTCAAAAGGGTATAGACAACGCGTCGGACTTGCCAATGCCTTACTACACGATCCAGAAGTTTTAATTCTTGATGAGCCCACTACAGGTCTTGATCCTAATCAATTGTTAGAAATACGCGGACTCATTACATCCATAGGAAAAGAAAAAACTATTTTGATGAGCACACACATTATGCAAGAGGTAGAAGCGATATGTGATCGTGTGATTATTATTAATAAAGGAAAAATTGTTGCCGACAAGAAACTTCAAGACCTCAGAGAGGAAAAACAACAAACCGTTATTGTTGAGTTTGATTATCGTGTGGAAACTGTTGCTTTAGAAAGATTAGATAAAGTGACCTCGGTAAAAAACACACATGACTTTATTTATGAAGTTACTTTTGGTACTAAAGAAGACATGCGCTCTAAAGTGTTTGACTTCGCCCATGACAATAACCTCAAAATCTTACAGCTTAATCAGAAGAATGCAAGTTTGGAAAGCTTGTTTACGGAACTAACGACATAAATGTATTTCTGTAAATTCGCTAAAGCTTCTTAGGTATATTCTTATACCATGACAGTGTATTCATAAACTAATACAGTGATCTTTATTTCTAGTTTCTTTCCAATCATCATAAATATAAGTTTCGAGATGATGCTTTCTTATTTTTCTCCAGCTTACAACAGGATGTACATTTTGGACGAAAAGAAGTGACGGTGAAAACTCCTTGATATTTTTCGCTTTAAGCGAAAATACCTAAGAAATCAAAAATCCATAAGTTCATCGTTTAAAACAGAAATCACATGCCACAAAAAGTATCTTTTATTTTGATCTCATTGAATTTTAACCTGAACCTAACCTAGATGTGGACATCCAAAGAAAGTTAACGAATAACCTGATTGCATGTTAATTATGTGAAACGCGCGTTTAATTATACTGTTAGATTCACTAATTAATTATTCTTGTCGAACTTATGTCAATTAGTAAGTAGTTCTCCTATAGCTTTCAACTTTGAAATACCCTGATTTTTTAAGTTTTTAAAACTAGATTATTTTATGAAACTTTTACATACTTCTTATTTAGAATGACAAAAAACACTTTATATTTTGTTTAATAATTTCTTAAATAGGGTAAACAAAAAAGAATTATATACTATATTTACGTATACAATTAATAAACGTCTAACTAAATAAACAGCCATGACACAAGAACTAGGAAATGCAAATTTTGAAAATTTTATAGGGGCAACCGAGGGATTTTCAGATATTGCTTATCAATTTACATCACATATTTTAACTCTTGGATACGCGGTAATGCTTGCAGGTTTGCTCTACTTTATCCTTACCATAAAAAATGTAGATAAGAAATTTCAAATGTCAAATATCTTATCTGCTGTTGTAATGGTATCTGCATTTTTACTTTTATATGCACAAGCACAAAACTGGACAACGAGCTTTACTTTTGATGCAGAGAGAGGTAAATACTTCTTAAATCCAGAAGGAGATCTTTTTAATAATGGATATCGTTATCTCAATTGGTTGATAGATGTGCCCATGCTATTATTCCAAATTTTATTTGTGGTGAGTTTAACCTCATCAAAATTTAGTTCTGTACGTAATCAATTCTGGTTTTCTGGAGCAATGATGATTATAACAGGATACATAGGACAATTTTACGAAGTAAGTAATCTTACTGCATATTTTATATGGGGAGCAATCTCTTCTGTTTTCTTTTTCCATATCCTTTGGGTAATGAAAAAGGTCATAAATGAAGGTAAAGAAGGTATTTCATCTGCTGGACAAAAAATACTTTCCAATATCTGGATATTATTTCTAGTATCTTGGATGTTATATCCAGGAGCATATCTCATGCCGTATTTAACGGGTATCGATGGTTTTTTATATAGTGAAGATGGAGTGATGGCAAGACAGCTAACTTATACGATCGCAGATGTTGCTTCTAAAGTAATTTACGGTGTATTGTTAGGTAATCTTGCATTACAACTAAGTAAAAAAACCGATCTTAAAGCATAATAAGAGCATAATAAGAATATCATTTTCAAAAGTCTTTTATGACTTGTTTTGATTAAAAATTCCCTTGGATCTAGTACCCAAGGGAATTTTTAGTTTATGGAGATTACTATTTACAATTGTATCGTAAAATCTTGATTCCCTATAGTAATCACAGCAATGTTATCACAGGTTCCATCTCCATAATTTAAAACACCATCTACATTGTTTTGAGAAATAGCTAACGTACCGCTTACAAAATGCGGACAGGTCGCTTCTCTACGTAAAGCCTCCGTCACTTCTCCACTACGTGTAAAACCGCTACTAAAGGAAGTATCCCAATTTCCAGTGACACTAAACACATTATCTGTCCAAGTACCAGAACCTACTCCTTCAATCCATTCACGAGTTCTGCTTGCATCACGAGTCGCTGTTACATCTTGTGTTGGAAAATACACAGCAATAGAAGCTGTCACTTCTGATTGCGGGTTTCCATTCTCGTTTTCAAAAGTACGATTAACGGTTCCTCCGCCAGATACCTCGTTCCCATTGTATGTAAAGTTATCATATATATAGGTAATCGTACGAGATTCATTTTGCACAATAGTATAATTTAATACGACTTGGCCAGAAACTAAAGCACCATTATTTAAGGTACACCCTTCACCAAAATCAACTAACGCACTTCCGCTACCATCTCCATTTGGAGATACCGTTATCGTAGCACAGTCGGTAAAAAAGGAATTTAATACGGTGCTACGTGTCTCTTGAATGTTTTCTATATAGGCATTATCAACAACAGCAAAACTTGCATCTTCAGTGATATCTACCTGAGCGGCAAGTGTCAATTGTGCTGTGGTAGGTGTCGTATCAATTACAGTTGTTTCATTTTCGTCATCAGAGCAAGCAAATGCTAAAAAAAGAACGACTACTAAACTAAACATCTTCGTCATTTGAAATTTTTTCATGGTATTCTATTTTATGGTTTACAAATGCTAAGACCGTAAAAAATAGAAAACGTTTAATCTTAACTAAAAAAAGATATGATATTCTTTACTTTGGGCTTAGTATTAGAAAGAATAACCAAAACCCATATTAGCTATCAGCAAGCCGTTATCTGAAACGCCAGGTATGTCAGGAATTGTTGCAACGCCAACTCCAGGTTCACCATTAACATTACCTGTTATTCTGATCTGTTGTGGCACATCTCCAAAACCATAACCTGCTTCTATTCTAAAATAAAATTTCCTACCAAGCTTTGCCCCAAGCTTTACATTAAAAGTATTCACCTCAACTTCTCCCGAAGCAGTTCCGGTAAAGAGTTGCCCTTCTATTGTACGCTCTCCTTCTAAAAAACTATCTGCATGAAATCTAGAATAAGACAAGGAAGCATACATCCCTTTTCCTAATGAATTAAAATAAATATTACTCCCTATTTCAAAATAATTTAATTCATTTTCAGAATCATCTGCATCAATAGTAAAAGTCGCATAATCTACATAAGGCGCTATTCTGTTTCCAAAAAGAGGCGTCACAATTTCCAAATTACCTCCTACTATGTTTGGCACACCAATTTTAACACCCACTCGCACTCGAGGAATGTTCTCATCTGTGTTTGATCCCTGAGCTTTGACCTTATTACTCATTACAAAAATTAATACTGATACTATAAACAACAAACTTTTTTTCATCTTCCTATTTTTAAAACACTGATTACTAACACTAAATATACTTAAATTATTTTTTCCTCTTTCTTAACAAAACAAAAATAAAAGAAGGAAAATGAGCTATAAAACTGACTATTTACAGCATCAAATAATATTTTAAGCTAAAAACAGGTATTACTTAAAAATAGCGTATCTTTGCCCGCTGATAGACAGTCTATCATATACATAAAAATCATTTAAATAATATTGGAATGTATTTAACAAAAGAAGTTAAAGAAGAGATTTTCGAAAAACACGGTAAAGGGAAAAACGATACAGGTTCTGCTGAAGGACAAATCGCATTGTTTACTCACCGTATTAATCACCTAACGGGACACTTGAAGAATAATCGTAAAGATTACAATACAGAGCGTTCGTTAGTAAAGCTGGTAGGAAAGCGTCGTTCGCTTCTTGATTATTTAATCAAGACAGACGTATTAAGATACCGTGCTATTATTAAAGAATTAGGTATTAGAAAATAAGATTTTCAGGGGGCTTTCGAGTCCCCTTCTTTTTTACGCTGGAGTGTATCCTGAGCCTTTCGAAGGGCAAAAGTGAACCCCAGCACTAAGTCCTCAGAGACAAGAGGCAGAGAAAGCTTAAGAGCTAGTTTTTCATTGGTCACCACAACTACAACTACAACACAACGACCCAAAAAAATGAACGCTACTGTACCGTATAGCAGTAGGTTCTTAATTACTAATAACGCATAAATACGAAGTAAAACTCTAGATTTATGTGAATGAAAAACAACAATTATAATATGATTCCAAAGGTTTACAGAGAGGTTATTGACCTCGGTGATGGTAGAGAAATCTCTATCGAAACAGGAAAACTTGCAAAACAAGCGCATGGAAGCGTTGTGGTGCAATCAGGAAAATGTATGCTACTATGTACTGTAGTATCTAATTACAAACAATCAGATGTAGATTTTCTTCCACTTACGGTAGATTATCGTGAGAAATTTGCTGCATCAGGTCGTTACCCAGGAGGTTTCTTCAAAAGAGAAGCACGCCCTAGTGACGGAGAAGTATTAACCATGCGTCTTGTAGACCGTGTGTTACGTCCATTATTCCCAAAAGATTATCACTCTGAAACACAAGTGATGATCCAATTAATGTCTCATGATGATGATGTCATGCCAGATGCAATGGCAGGTCTTGCAGCATCTGCTGCGATTCAACTTTCTGACTTCCCATTTGAATGCCCAATTTCAGAAGCAAGAGTAGGTCGTATTAATGGAGAATTTATCATTAATCCAACACGCGCACAATTAGAAGAGTCTGACATCGATATGATGATTGGTGCCTCTGCAGATAGTGTGATGATGGTAGAAGGTGAAATGGATGAGATTTCTGAAGAAGAAATGGCAGACGCTATCAAGTTTGCACATGAAGCTATAAAAGTACAGTGCGCGGCTCAAGTTCGCCTTGCAGAAGCTTTTGGAAAGAAAGAAGTACGCGAGTACGAACCCGAAAGAGAAGATGCAGACCTTAAGCAAAAGGTACATGATATGGCATATGACAAAGTATATGCTGTCGCAAAAGCGGGTTCTTCAAAACATGAGCGTGGTGCTGCTTTTGGTGAAATCAAAGAAGAAATTAAAGCTACTTTCTCAGAAGAGGAACTTGAGGATTTTGGAGATTTAGTATCAAAATATTACCGTGCTGCCGAAAAAGCAGCTATTAGAGATCTTACCTTAAATGAAGGACTTCGTTTAGATGGTCGTCAGACTACTGAAATACGTCCTATATGGTGTGAAATAGATTATTTACCATCTGTACACGGATCATCTATATTTACACGTGGAGAAACACAAGCACTTGCTACTGTTACACTAGGAACATCTAGAGAAGCAAATCAAATTGATATGCCATCGTATGAAGGAGAAGAGACTTTTTACCTTCATTATAACTTCCCTCCTTTTTGTACAGGAGAAGCAAGACCTATCCGTGGTACTTCACGTCGTGAAGTAGGACATGGTAACCTTGCACAACGTGCACTTAAAGGAATGGTTCCTGAAGATTGTCCATACACAGTACGTATTGTTTCTGAAGTATTAGAATCTAACGGTTCTTCTTCTATGGCGACTGTTTGTGCTGGAACTATGGCCATGATGGATGCAGGTATCCAAATGAAAAAACCAGTTTCTGGTATTGCTATGGGACTTATCTCTGATGCAGAATCAGGAAAATATGCAGTTCTCTCAGACATCCTTGGAGATGAAGATCACCTTGGAGATATGGACTTTAAAGTAACTGGAACGGCAGATGGTATTACTGCTTGTCAGATGGATATTAAAGTAAAAGGACTTTCGTATGAGATTCTTGTGAATGCTTTAAAACAAGCGAGAGATGGTCGTCTTCATATTCTTGAAAAATTAACCGACACTATTGAAGCACCTCGCGAAGATGTGAAGTCATATGCACCAAAAATGGTTTCTGTTCGTATTCCAAATGAATATATTGGAGCACTTATTGGACCTGGAGGAAAAGTGATTCAGCAATTACAGAAGGATACTAAGACCACTATTGTGATCAATGAAGATCCTGTAACAGAAGAAGGAATGGTAGAAATCTTAGGTACTGGACAAGAAGGTATCGATGCTGTTTTAGCAAAGATTGATTCTATTACGTTCAAGCCTGTTGTCGGAAACACCTACAAGGTAAAAGTAATCAAGATGCTTGATTTTGGTGCTGTTGTAGAATATCTAGATGCGCCAGGAAACGAAGTATTATTACACGTTTCTGAGATTGCTTGGGAGCGCACAGAAAATGCTTCTGATGTACTTTCTATGGGAGAAGAACTAGAGGTGAAATACTTTGGTATTGATTCTAGAACTCGCAAAGAAAAAGTATCTCGCAAGGCCTTGCTTCCAAAACCTGAAGGATATGTAGCGCGTCCACCAAGAGAAAATAATGATCGTGGTGGAAGAGACAATCGCGGTAGTCGTGATAATCGTGGCGGTGGTCGCGATAACAGAGACCGTAATCGTAACAGGGATTAATCTCGCACACATGAATTATTGGTTGTGAGGCATTACTATACTCACCACTGATTCTATATAGAAATCGGCTATCTTTTAGTAGGTAGCTGATTTTTTTTTTTGCTTTCGCGAAAGCGTACTTCGTATGTTACAACAAACAACCTGATACTTGCTACATTTGAAGACTTAAACGATTACAGACGTTTGAGTTCTATGAGTTTTATATTTACATCTAGAAGTGTTTTTGTATATATTTTCTTAAACTGCTCAAAGTATTTTAGACCTGTCTGAACGCCTTCGCCTGTACTAATATTTTTTTCTATTTGCTGTAACAAATACCCTTGATGGGTCATCCCCAGATTCATAAAGCTAGATTTTAACTTATGTGCAAGCTCACTAGCTCTTGGATAAAATTTCCTTTCAACACATGTGCTTAAGCTATTAAAATCATCTGGAGTGTCTGCAATAAACACCTCTAGCAGAGATACAATAAACTCTTCGTCATTATCAAAAGTTTCTTTAAGCTTAGCTATATTTACCGTAGTACTGTGCGTATCCTCTTTCTTTAGAGTATTCACCTCATCTAAATTTGTTTCTTCATCAGATACAAGCCAGTAAAGTACTTCTTTTAAGGCATCTTCATCAACAGGCTTTGTAAGGTAAAAGTCAATACCTGCTTTTATGGCATTTTTTCTAGATTCTGGAAAAACATCTGCCGTACACATAACTATAGGTACTTTTTTTATAGCGTCCTTATGAGAAGCTCTTATTTTCTTGATCGCGTCTACACCACCTAATACAGGCATGTGCATATCCATGAGTATGAGGTTGTAATATCCATTTTGTTTTTGGGTATAAATAGCGACTGCTTCTTGCCCGTTATCTGCTATATCCACCTCAATACCAAGACGGTTCATAAGCTGCTTGATATAGAATTGATTCATCGTATTATCTTCTGCAACAAGCACTCGCAATCCTTCAAGTTGTTTCTCAGAACGCTTGTGGGTTTTGATTGTTTCCTCGGTACTTTGTAAGTTACTTTTGGTAAGTGGGAGTTTAAAAGAAAAACTAGATCCTTTACCTTCAATACTAGATGCTGTAAGTGTTCCGTTTTGAAGATTAATGAGTTCTCGTGTAATTGCTAACCCAAGTCCCGTTCCATTAGATTTTGAATGTCCCGCTTCTTCTATCTGATAAAAACTATCAAAAATATGATTCAGTTTGTCTTTAGGAATCCCAATCCCAGAGTCTTTTACTTCAAAATGTACTTCAAGCTGATCTTCTGAAAGTTCTTTGTGTGTTACAATAATACCTATTTTACCTTCGTGTGTAAACTTTATGGCATTCCCAATAAGATTTGTAAGAATCTGATTAAGTCGATATTGATCGCCCACAACAATATCAGGGATGTTTTGATCAATCTCTGTATAAAGTAGAATTCCTTTCTCATTGGCCTTTGTCTTAAAACCTTCAGATAAAGAGGTGATTACTTTTCTTATGTTGTAATTGTAGGATTGAATAGATAGTTTACCTGCTTCAATTTTTGAGAAATCTAGGATGTCATTTACGATAGATAATAAACTTTTTGCAGAGAAGTCTATGCCTTCAATATTTTTTTTAAATTGCTCTGTATCTGCATTGTCATTTTTTTTAACAATATCTGCAAGTCCGAGAATTACGTTGAGTGGCGTGCGTATCTCGTGACTCATATTAGAAAGGAACGTCGACTTTGCTTTTGCTGCTTTTTGGACATGCTCCATTTGCTTACTCAAAACATCTAAGCTATCTCTTTTCTCAGTGATATTTTTAAGATATATACTATAAGTATCGTCTCCTTTGTTATAGTTATTTGAAATTATAATCTCATAATACTCAAGAGAACCATTGGGTCCATACAAGTGAATTTCTTCTCTTTTACCTAAAATATTTTTTTCTTTCTTGTGAGTTTGATCCTCTACATCTTCTTTTAATCTTTGACAAATCTCAGCCGGAAGTAAATTAAAAATATTTTCTTCATTTGCACCTACATCTGACAAAGTGAAGAAATCTCGTGCCCTTTCATTGGCAAGGATCATCTTTCCAGATCTTTCAAAAACAATCGCGCCATCGAGCATGTTTTCAAACATTGCTTCATATAGAGAAGCATCTACCTTAGAAGTAACACTAGGCGTCTGGATTTCATTTGATTGTAGTGTACTGGTTGAGTTATCTAATGTAACGTCAGAAGTGATTGGAATGGTTGCAGATGAGGCTAAAGGTGCTTTCTCAGGCAGGTAGTATATGATTTTATCAGAAGCCATTACATTTTGATAGAAGCCCGTAAATTGTGAAAACCATTCATCAAATGGGTTTACAATCGTTTTTTCCTCACAAATTCGCTGTATTTCAATGGAGAGTGTCTCTATATATTCCCGAATCTTCCGCTTACAAGAAAGATAGTGGACGATATTATCATTTACGAGATCAAGATTTATTTTCTTATCCAAAATAAAAGCTGGCTCAAGCACTGAAACAGAACCACAATGTGCTGTTGCAGCTTTGTGTAAATAGTCTGAAAACAAGAGAGCTAGAGCAATCTCTTCGGCAGATCCATCTTCATATAAAACAGAAAATGGTTGAAAACTCGCTATTAATGGGAAAAATTCTTGTAATTCTGAGCGAAGTGATGCTGCATTACCTAAAAATCCTACATCATGAAAAAGAAGATAATGCTCTATTTCTAGATAACATTGTACTAATTGATAATGTGATTTTTCAGAGTCAGGATTGAAATCAACATTATTTATTTTCTTTTTTAAGACATCAAGCTTTTGAGAGTCGATTCCTTGAAAATAAAAATGTTTTAAGAATTCCTGATAGGGATCAGTTGAGTCAATTGATGTCGCTTCAATGACTGTTGACTTTTGAAAAAGCCGATTAAGTATCGAATTCATTAAATAATATTATGTTTAGGGGTATTGCAATTTAATGTTTTTTTTAGAATATCGTTTTAAATTAATTTTTATCAGAGTCTTAATACACCTATGACATGGGTTTTAATATGCTTTCGCGAAAGCGTACAATAGAAATAACAACCCCTAAAATCTTTCTATAAACACAGCTTATGGGCATTTTCCGACAGGTTTTTATGGTCACCTTTTTTATATTCTCATCCTATTTCAATGCTTTTATAGGCCTCTAAAGTAATTCCCGATAATAGTTACCACGCCTTTTTTTTTACACTCTATAATTCTTTAGTAATTTGCCTTCATCAATAAAAAAAACATGTACTTATGAAAATTAAAAAAATACTATTTTTCGCCCTTGCAACCATCACTTTATGGAGTTGTAGTTCTGATGAGGACTCAAATGTACTTCCTGACAATTTTGATAATGGTGCTATTATTTCTATAGCAAACTTAACAAGCAATGTTATATTTGACGACAACTTAGAAGGAGGTATAGATGTCAATTTAGAATACAGAGACTCCGAAAATGGAGCTTTATTGGATAAGTTAGACGTCTATGTCAGTTATTTTGACAGATCAGAAAATGTTGGAGATAGTAGTAACGCTATATTTGGTGAGCTCCTTTTAAGAACTGTTGAAGAAACTGACTTTTCTAATGGGGAAAATGAATTTCCAGTTCATAATCTTGTGATTACAACACAAGATTTTCTAGATCTTACAAATAATACCCTTGACGGTATTGCGCCTAGTGATGAATTTCTTACTCGCTTTGAACTCACCTTAACAGATGGCCGTGTATTTTCTACGAATAATACAGGAAACAATGGAGGGCTTATTAGTAATTTTAATATGCTAACAAGAGTAGAGTAGACTTTGATCTCCCAACACCAAAAATAAACTCCGAAAGTTTTAAATAAAACTCTCGGAGTTTATTTGTGTTTAATTTTTTAAAATCGATATAGGATTTTTGGGGTATAGGCAAGCCCACCTATATCTTGTTCTAAAGCACCCTTAAGTCTGTAAGGAGAATATTGAAGATCTACTCCAATAGTAAGATCTGTATTTTCTGTAGGCTTCCACTTCCAGTGTAAACCTGGTGCTACTAAAAAAGAAACCAATCCTCTACCTGCATTTTGATCATCATTATTAAAGAAACTAAAAGGGGTTTGGACAATCATGGTAGAAATACCAACACCCAATCCTAATTCAAGCTTATTTGCACTATCTATGGAGGCTAAGTTCTGACTAAACCTCAAAAAAGTATTGACAATAAAATTACTACGCACCTCTTCAAACTGATCCATCACATCAGGATTCTCTAATACAAATGGATCACCTTGCGTGGGAATTACAAATTGAAAAACTGCTGTAATGGATTTATTTCTTAAGGTAGGGATATAAATCTCTACGTCTATAAAAGGAGAAGGTTTGATGTACCTAGATAGCGTTCCTTGGGGTATGTAAAACCCACCTCCTATTTCAAATTTGGGTTGGCGCAAATGCCGATCATTATCCCAATAGTCAAGAGTCAATGTTTTGGTGACTGTTGAGTCAGATTGTGCTATGCTCATGTAAGCACATAAGCTTAGTAGTATAATTAAATATGTTTTCATAAAGTTGTGGTTTAAAATTTATTTTTTTGTGATAAGAAGCACATGAAGTATTCACAAAAGAAATCATTAATTTAAAAGCGGATTTCTTTTAAAAGTGATCCCTTTACGTATAAGATAGGCGTGGTATGCGCTTGGAACGTCATGCGTCCATTGTGGTAATAACAAAGTGATAAGAAGCCTATCCAAGTGTGCAACATATCCTACGATAAGGGATACATAAAACACAATACCTGCATAGTGAAATCCAAGCATCGATGTAAATACCGCTAGAAGTGTAAGCCCCCATAATTTTGAAATAAATGCATGTGAAGCTGATTCTCTTTTAAATTTTACTAAACTCAAAACATAACAGAAAGCTTCTAGTCCCAAAAGAATACGGACTTCGATCATATGATCTTGTATAAGATCCGGATAGATCAACCAGGTTGAGATACCTATAAATAGCCAAAACAGCATATCTGCCTGACTATCTAATCTTCGCAGTGTAGCTGTAGCCACCTGATACTTTCTTGCAATAATCCCATCTAATACATCAGAAATCAATCCAAGGTACATAAGAACCAAAATAGAAGAAAGTGCTAATTCTCTGTAAAAGTAAGCAGCAAACAAAATAACAGGAGCTGCTATACATCTAAAAATAATAAGTGCAAATGGAATATGTTTCATAATCGTGTTTATTTTAATATGATTCAAAATTATTGCACTATTCACATTTTTATAAATTCAAAACACAAGAAATGGCATTATTTTTTGCGATAATCACAAAAATCGTATTTTAGCCCTATGGAACAAAATCTTTTTTTAAAGGAAATTAGAGCGGTAGTCCCGTCAGAGACCTCTCTAATTGAAGCCATTGCTACTGCTTTAGACATTAGTTATGACGCAGCTCATAGAAGAACAAGCTTGAAGAGTAAACTTTCCCTCTCTGAGAGTGTAATACTCGCTAAACATTTTAAACTCTCTTTAGACAAGCTATTTGTGAGCAAACAAAGTAATTGGGTTTCGGTAGAGAAAACGGCTCCTATTCATGATGAAGAAGGATTAAAGGCCTATTTTGAAAGTTCATACAAAAATCTTACTCCCTTATTAGGTAAAAAGAAGTGTAAGCTCATCTATTCTGCCAAGGATATTCCTATTTTTTATGATTTAAAAAGTGATATAATGATGCGCTTTAAAATCTACGTTTGGCTTAAATTACTAGACCCCACATTCCACTCTGTAAGTTATAGTCACTTTACGCCTAGTCTTGATATTCAACAAATTGCTAAACGTTTGGGAGATTTGTATGAAGATTTACCCATTACCGAAATATGGGATCTTACTACGATTAATGGTACTTTAAAACAGATTCATTTTTATTTTAAAGCAGGACATCTTACTGAAAAAGAAGCTTTGATGATTACAGCAAGCCTCAAAGAAACCATTCATAAAATTGGACAACGCGTTGTGACAGATCCTACCTATTTGTTTTATTACAATGAATTATTAATAATGAATAATAATATTTATGCACAAGTAGACGATCAGCAGTCATTATACATTCCTTTTACACTATTGTCATACTATCGCACCTCAGACCGAATTACCTGTGATCATGCAAAAATGTATTTGGATAAACAATTACAACATTCTAAGCTATTAAACACTGCTGGAGAAAAGGAGCGGAATACTTTTTTCAATAAGATTCACAAGAAAATTCAAGCGTTAGAACACTTGATAAGTGCCTCTGAGGCACTGGATTTTGAGTAGAAAAGTGTTGTATACGCTTTCGCGAAAGCAAAATTAGCTACATTTAATACCATCCTGACGCAACCTTTTATATTTTGACAGACTATTAAGGTAAGTTTAATAGCTATAAACGGAATAACAAATCATTGGAGAAAACAGAACTCATTGCTAGGTGCAAAAAAAATGATCTAGCAGCCCAGAAGTTATTATTTTTGAAGTACAAGGATCTCATTTATATGACATCGCTAAAATACTGTAATAATAAAGCTGAGGCTGAGGACAATGTACACGATGTTTTTATTGTGATTTTTGAAACAATCCATAAATATAAAAACAAAGGATCTTTTGAAG
Source organism: Dokdonia ponticola (assembly GCF_042653865.1). Taxonomy (NCBI): domain Bacteria; kingdom Pseudomonadati; phylum Bacteroidota; class Flavobacteriia; order Flavobacteriales; family Flavobacteriaceae; genus Dokdonia; species Dokdonia ponticola. The sequence goes on from NZ_JBHSFV010000001.1 coordinate 478,823, forward strand.
GATGGATAAAACGCATTGCTATTCACAAAGCAGTGGATAAATTTAGGGAGAAAAAAACGACAGATTTACCCTATCAAATAGAAAGTGACACAGGAGAGATAACAATAGACAAAGAACATATAGACATACCCATAGATGAAATTTTTAAGGCGATACAGGAATTACCTGAGCGATATAGGCTTGTGTTTAACCTGTATCAACTGGATGACTACTCTCATAAAGAAATAGCGAACATGTTATCGATTTCTGAAGGTACATCAAAATCAAATTTTCATCGTGCCAAACAAATTTTAAAAGAAAAAATACTAGCATTTTCTAGCACCAAAATATTGAATTAAAAACCTATGAAACCAGAAGAAGATATAGGAAGTTTAATTAAAACAAAACTTCAATCAGCACAAAAAGCTTCTAAAGAATCGACTTGGGAGCAAATACAACACTCATTAGAAGAGCGTAGAAAAAAGAGAAGGATGGCTTTTTATTATAAAGTAGGATCAGTGGGCTTACTTATTTTACTAGGGGCATTATTCATCTTTAATTATGTATATATGGATACAGAAAGCACCACTGCATCTCAAAAAGAAATGTATTCAAAATCTGATAGTCAAAAGACAGCAAGTACTGAAAAAAGTAATAATGTAATAGAAACTCCTACAGGTATAGAAAGCGAAAATAAAGATGTAAACAACCTAGAGACAAGTAGCGCCTCACATCTAGAAACATCTGAAAAAAGTAAAACAACCACTATTTCTAGAGATTTTAACGCGAACTTAAAAAACAATCAGACTACTAATCAAACAAAAGCTCAGACTGAAACAGTGGTTAATAATGACAATACTTCTTTCTTAAATTCACCATCAGCAACTAAAAAAGAAAAAGCTGTTGATACCATTGTTAATAGAAATGATGTCCCTGTCACACAAACAAGTCAAAAAGTGTATTATTATTACAACAGTAAAAATGGGAAGGAAATAACTAGTACCAATAAAAAGGTAATCGACTCCATTGTTAAGGTGAATCAAAAAAAACAGGATTCTTTAAAAACTAACCATTAGCATTCTCATAAAACATATAAGAATCTAAAATTTAATCAATTAAAGTGAATTTTTATCCAGAAGATTGATTTTAATTACTTTTAAACGCAACCATTAGTAAGTTAATTAGTCTACTAGTAAAAGGAGGTAACAATAAAAGGGTTATCTTTAATTTTAAAACAATCTAAATTTTTAAAAAAAACTAATTAATCAAAAAACAATGAGTATGAATTTTAGAAAATTACTTTTTACTGCATTTGCAGGCTGTATCTTATTTTCTTGTGACAGTGATGACAAAGTAACTAATGTTGTTCAAGATAATGTAGAAACTGGAGCGGTATTAAGAACTGTAGAGATCGTAGAAAATTCAATCCCTATAGCTATAGAGAATGGACAAACTATTATTTCTGGCGAAGCAAGATTATCCATTATAATTGAAGAACAAGATGAAAATGAAGGAGCTTTACTAGAAAGCGTAGATGTTTATACTACATTTTCAGATGGATCTCCAGATACAGGAGATACGAGTATGGCGGTAACAGAAGAAGTTTTTCTAGGCAATATTCCAGCTAGTTTATTTACAGCTGGACCATTTGGTTTGCCAAGGCTTGAATTTACACTTGATGGTTCAGAATTAGTTAGTGCTGTAAATCTTACACCAGACGCACTCTTTGGAGGAGACACATTTACGACTAGATTTGCATTAAACCTTACTGATGGACGTACTTTTTCTTCAGATAATGCTGGAGGTATTATTACCGCTGGTTTCTTTAATTCTCCATTCCAATACATCACACCTGTTGTATGTAATCTAGACACCAATTCTTTTGTTGGAAATTATTTAATAGAAGAGATTACACCCTATGTAGATGGACCTACATTTGCAGATGGTTCTGTTGTTGAAGTTTCAGTAGGTGATACAGATACAGAGCGTGTTTTCTTTACGCCTAACTATCCTGATTACTGTACTACTCCTAATGACTTTAAATTATTATTTGTGTGTGGGGAGATTATTATCCCTATACAAGAAAGTAACTGTGCTTGTAGTTCAGGTGCTGACTTCTTTGGACCTACGGATGCCCCTGCAAATTATGATGCAAACGACGATACCGTATTTTTTGTCACCTTTTTAAATGATGTACAAAACGACTGTGGGCCACCAGCAATAACAACATACCAATTTACTAAACAGTAAATCACTCAAAAAAAACCTGATATTAAAAAATATCAGGTTTTTTTTTGATTATGACGCAACCCTTTATTATTATTAAGTCTATTCTAAAACAAACCAACGTATTGGAGCTTGTCCAACTCATAGATAAATGCAAAAAAGGTGATCGCAAATCACAGCAAATCTTATACAACAAGTATAAGGACACACTTTTTGCGCTTTGTCTAAAATATTGTAAGAATCGTGCAGAAGCAGAAGACAATTTGCAGGATTCATTTATAAAAATATTACAAAGCATAAAGACCTATAATGGAAAAGGGTCTTTTGAAGGATGGATGAAACGCATTACTATAAATAGGGCTATAGATCGTTACAAGAAAGAACCATTTATAGAATCTATAACAGACCAACATTTAAAAGAAGACACAACAATAGATATGGATGAAACTCCTGTAAGTCTGCAACAAATGCTAGCACTTATTCAGGAACTTCCTAGTAGATATAGATTGGTATTTAACCTTTATGAGCTAGATAATCATACACATGTAGAAATAAGTGAAATTTTAGGAATTAGCATTGGAACTTCAAAATCAAATTTGCATAGAGCCAAGATAATTTTAAAAGAAAAGATCACATCAATATATAGAACCACCCAAAAAAACTCAATTGTAAATGGGTAATAGAAAAGATATAGGTAAAGTTTTCAATGAGAAGTTCAAAGATTTTGAACAAGCACCTAGTGCAGACTTATGGGACACTATTGCCTCAGGACTAGATCAAAAAAATGATCGAAGAATAGCACCATTATGGCTATATTTTGGAGGCTTTCTTATCATAGCAATGTTAACAGGTCTATTATATTGGGCTCCGTGGGATCTATCAGATTCTATAAATGGGAAAGAACAACCTTTAGTTACCAATGCAGATACTGTAACTCAAGATGAAACAGATATCCATTCTTCCTACCAAAAAGAAAAAATAACAAATACAGTAGATACAAACACTATAGACCATACGACTTCAGAAACAACTGCTAACAAAAATCCCAATGATCTCTCAAACACAAACGATTCTGAAACCACTACGACAAATAATTCTTTAGTATCAACTACTACTGATGATTCCTTGTCTTCTGAAAATCAAAAATCAAAAAAATCACAATCCCTAGCTACTGTTTCGAATACTTTTGAAAGCACAAAAGACTCGTACAATACAGCAAATAGCGATTCTTCAGAGAATCAAACAACAACATCTTCTACATCTTATTACGAGAAAAAAGCGGTATCTACCAGAAGTATTTTGAATACAATGGTAAGTGCTTCTCAAAAAATAAGAGATCAGAAGGAGCTTGAAGCCAAAACTGCCTACGAAGCAAAAATAAAAGAAGAATTAGCCACCGCCATCGCAACACAAAAGGAAGCAAACAAAATAGATTTACAGAAATGGCAAGACTCTATACAATCCATAGAGGCTTCCAAAAAAGTGGCCTTGGCCGTTACTCCTCATACTGAAGAAAAAACTGAAGTAGCAAAAGCCGTTAAACTTCCTAAAACTCAAGAAGAACGAGAAAATGATCGCAAAGAATCTGTAAATTACAAATTTGCCATATCTCCCTATACTAGTTTATTAAGCTATGGTTCGCTTTCTAAAGGTTCGTCTATAGACAATAGACTCGTGGACAATCCAAGAGATGCTGTGAGCACGATAGGTTATGGAATCCGTGCTGACTATAAATTATCTGAAAAATCTAGTATTCGCTTTGGAATCGGTGTTGCTCCTCTACAATACAGGACAGATGATTTTCAGGTATTGATTACAAATAATAATGTCAATATTTTCCAACTCTCAGGAATTAACCCTCAAAATTTAAACCAGTCAGGTGGTGGTATTGAAACCAGCCCTACAGCACTTGCCTTTTTTAATGCTAACGATGTGGTAAGTATAGAACAAAATATATCATATGTTGAGGTTCCTGTAGATTATCAATATCGTTTTTTGAACAAGCGTGTTTCTATGAGTTTTAATACAGGTCTTAGCTTGTTTGTTCTTACCAACAACAGAGTTTTTGCAACAGCAGATAATGGTCAAAGCATCTTTATAGGTAGAGAAACTAGCCTAAAAGACCTAAGCTTAGCTTTTAATTTAGGGCTTGGTACCTACTATAATTTTTCAAAAAATTGGAGATTTGACTTAGAACCAGCATTTAAATACCAACTCAACCCCTACTCTGATAATATTGGAAATTTCAGACCTTATTATTTTGGACTACAGTTTGGTGTGTCCTATAAGTTTTAATATGATGGATGCAAAAAACATATCTCTTGGTTCTCTTTATTTTAAACCCGCATTATGCATTAGAACTTCGCAATGATGCTTAAAGAAGCAATAAAATATGGCATTTTCTGAGTTTTAGCATAGCATCGCTATGGTAAAACTTAAAAATGTAGAGTAACGGTATATTTTGAAGCTTACTCAAGTTGTGATAGATTTTCTAATGCATAATGCGGGTTAAACCATGTAGTTTGTATCAGTAATTTTCTATTAGCTCAATGGTCCATTTATCTACTGCATATCCTTTGAGAATATTTGGCGTTTTAAAAACACCGTAAATAGTTCCTGATAATCCTAGAATGACTGCAATTTCAGATGAGCTTGTTATAAAGTATGTTAACAGTGTAAATCCTGAAGCCAAATACACTAAGCCTATATTTGTGAGTATAGATACCAATAATGGATGCTTTTTTATTTTTATAATTTCAGGAAGTTTAATTTCCTTGCCTCTAATAAGAATAGTATTTGCATCTACAATCTTAAAACGACCAGATATTTTTTCCCCTTTTATTGTTTTTAATCGTATTCTCTTATTTTCTTTGATAATAATTTCTTTCTTATTTTTATTATTCGTGATTTTTATAACACCTTCTTGAGCATATGTAAAACAAGTAAAAAATAAACCCAAGACCATTAAAAATTTTAATTTCATCATAATACTTTTTTTAATTACACACTCTAAATTAGATGTATATGATTAAATACTTTTTTTATTTATTACTAATTTAATATCTTAAATTTTGCATTTTTTACAAATGATGTGTCAATTAAGTATTATACTTTTAAAATATGCAAGAATTATTTATTCAACATCTTAAAAAACACCTTCCAGGAGACCAATCACTCATAACTGTTATAGGAGATATTTTGAACATAAATTATGATGCAGCCTATAGAAGAGTAAATAACAAAACACATTTATCACTCGAAGAGACCGTTATTTTAGCAAAACACTTTAAGATTTCCCTCAATAAACTCTTTGAAGTAGGATCGCAGAGTACACTTATTGCTGAAAAGTCACCTAAAATTGTAGATGTTTCAGGGCTAGAAAATTACTTTAAAGCCTCTTTACAAAACCTAGAACCGCTTACAAAACTAAAAAGTGCTTCCATCACCTATTCGGCAAAAGACATCCCGTTGTTTTACACCCTCACTGATTCTTTTTTAACCCGTTACAAAATATACGTATGGCTCAAATTTTTAAACGAAGATGGGAGTATGGCAAAAACAACTTTTGAAGATTTTATAAAACAAATTCCAAATTCGCTACTAGAAAGTGCCTTTGCTTTAGGAGAAACCTATAATTATATCTCCATCACTGAATTTTGGAATGACAATACGATTAATGGTACGTTACAACAAATCCTTTATTATTTTGAAACGGGGTTATTGAGCAAAGACTCGGCGATACGTATTTGTGAAGATTTATCCAATATTGTAAACCATGTGGAGCAACAAACCATTAAGCAAACCATCATACATTCAAAAAATAATGCTTCTTATAAACTATATAAAAGTGATTTATTAACGATGAGTAATACAATCATGGTTAAAACAAATCACCAAAAAGTATTTTTCACTCCCTTCACGGTATTGACTTATTTTAAAATTCAGCATCAACAAACCTGTGAAGAAATGGGACTCTTTTTCCAGAAACAAAGGCTAAATTCAAAACTACTTGTCAACGCTGGAGAAAAAGATAGAAGTATGTTTTTCAATAAGATGCATCAAAAAATAAAATCAATAGTAGATAGAATTCATATAGATAACAACAGCGCTATATTTTAGCACTATGAGTACGCTTTCGCGAAAGCGTATACTACCCTATTTCAAAAAAAAGTAAAATAAAAATAAAGTTTTTGTAACATTTTGCGACTTTCTTGCGTATAACAAGTACAACACTCAAACTAAAGTTGATTTTTACATGAGACAACTCAAAATTACCAAGCAGGTCACCAATCGTGAAACTGCATCCCTAGATAAATACCTACAAGAAATTGGAAAAGTTGACCTAATTACCGCTGATGAAGAGGTGGAATTAGCACAACGTATTAAAGCAGGAGATCAACGTGCTTTAGAGAAGTTAACCAAAGCAAACTTACGTTTTGTGGTCTCTGTGGCAAAGCAATACCAAAATCAAGGACTTACATTACCAGATTTAATTAATGAAGGAAACCTAGGTCTTATCAAAGCAGCGCAACGTTTTGATGAAACCCGTGGATTCAAATTTATATCGTATGCTGTATGGTGGATTCGTCAATCTATCCTACAAGCACTCGCAGAACAATCTCGTATCGTACGTTTACCACTTAACAAGATTGGCTCTATTAATAAAATTAATAAAACATACGCTTTTCTTGAGCAAGCTCATGAGCGCCCACCAAGCGCCGAAGAAATTGCAAAAGAGCTAGATATGACAATTAATGACGTAAAAGAGTCTATGAAAAACTCTGGGCGTCACGTAAGTATGGATGCGCCTCTTGTAGAAGGGGAAGATTCAAACCTATATGATGTATTACGTTCTGGCGAATCTCCAAATCCTGACCGTGAATTACTTCATGAGTCATTACGCACAGAAATTGAGCGTGCACTGGAGACATTAACACCTCGTGAAGCAGATGTGATCCGTTTATATTTTGGATTAGGAGATCAACATCCTATGACACTTGAAGAAATAGGAGAAACATTTGATCTTACTCGTGAGCGTGTTCGTCAAATTAAAGAAAAAGCAATACGTAGACTTAAACATACATCTCGTAGTAAAATATTAAAAACATATTTAGGATAAATCCCTAATAACAGTAACAACAGTTTATCATAACTGTTCGTTTTTTGATTGATGAATGAATCCTCGGCTGATTACCGAGGATTTTTTTGTATCTTACTTATAACTAACACCCTAGACCAAAATTATGTTATACGGCATATGTTATGTAAGTACATTGCGCAGTCCTTTAGATTCACATGAACTAAGGGAGCTGTTCGTGTTTTGTGCGACAAAAAATATAGCTGAAAACGTAAGTGGCGTCTTATTACACAATTCTGGAAACTTCCTTCAGTATTTTGAAGGGGATGAGTTAAAAATAAAAGAGCTCTTCTATTCAAAAATCAAAAAAGACACGAGACATAAGAACATCATTACACTTTTTGAAAAAGAAATTAATGATTTGTATTTTACTGGATACAAAGCGGGTTTTACATCCATCATGGAAGATAATCAAATAGGAAGCTTACGGTCTTATCTCAATTTACTAAAGTATTTAGATTCTTCTGAGATGGAAGCACTTTCTAAAACTGTGAATTCTTTTTTAAGTGCCAAGTAATAAAGTATTGAGGCAAGTCCTTGAAGCATTCAACGCACCTATTTTTTTAATTTTTTCTCAACTACCCTACAGGTATTCGATCTCAATCTAAATATAGAACGAACCCAGATCCTCCTGAAAATTGGGAGTAGTTCAACTAGCTATTTTAAATTTGTTGCTTCGTAACGCTTTAAAACAGCGTTTCACACATAAAATTCTTAAAAAAGATGTAGTTTTGCAAGAAATTTAAACTCCTATTCATGTCTGAAAAATTAATAGCCCCTTCGATACTTGCAGCAGATTTTGCCAATCTACAACGGGATGTAGAAATGATTAATCATAGTGATGCAGACTGGTTTCATATTGACATCATGGATGGAGTATTTGTTCCGAATATCTCTTTTGGAATGCCAGTTTTACGAGATATTGTAAAACATGCTACAAAAACGATTGATGTACATCTTATGATTGTAGATCCAGACAGATACATTCAAACATTTGCAGATCTTGGTAGTGATATCCTCACGGTACATTATGAAGCATGTACCCATTTGCATCGAACCTTACAAGCTATAAAGAGCGCTGGCATGAAAGCTGGTGTAGCCCTCAATCCTCATACCAACGTGCAGTTATTGGAAGATGTCATTCAAGACATAGACATGGTCTGTATCATGAGTGTAAACCCTGGTTTTGGCGGACAGAGTTTTATAGAAAATACCTATGCAAAAGTAAGTGCACTTAAAGAAATGATTACGCGTAAAAACGCATCAACACTTATCGAAATAGATGGAGGGGTCACTAATAAAAATGCAAAAAAATTGGTAGATGCTGGTGCAGATGTGCTTGTAGCGGGAAGTTATGTTTTTAAATCTAGTAATCCTATTACCACAGTAAAAGACCTTAAATCGCTTGTAAATTAATTTATTGAGTATATTACAGGTATACTTTATGTTATGCCTGAAGCGTCGTTTAATACTTGGACTTCTTTATTTCTCATTGTAAGTGCTATAGGTTCCTTCCTTTCAGTACTTCTTTTTACGGATAAAAATGGTCGAAAAAACAATTGGCCCATTGCCCTTATTATTTTAGGATTTTCTTTAGTTCTTGTACAGTATGTTCTTATATGGACTAATTATAGAGCAAAATATCCTTATGTATATTTTTTTGACACGACTTGGTATTTCCTTTTCGGACCTCTTTTTTACGTTTACATTCTTAAGTTTTATGTAAAAGAATACAAAGTCAACTTCATTCATTTTATAATCCCTATTATTTTTGCAATACTCTCTGTTCTTTATTTCATAAAAACAAAAGGACATACAGAATATGAAAACGTCAACAAGGAAGTTTTATTTACGTTGTATTGGTCTTTAAAATCTCCTTGGGTGGCTATCGGTATACTCATTACATATATCATCGCTTGTGTCGATTTTATAAAGATTCATACCCCAAAAAAAGAAAATGCGGCTATACAAATGCGTACTCGATGGATTCGCTTTTTGCTCTTTTTATTTTTTCTCTTTGTCATAGCTTATATAAGTTATTACGTATTAGTGAAGTTTTCATTCTTTAATCCCTCTTGGGACTATGCAATAAGTTTTACAATGGCTATTGGTGTGTATGGTATAGGCTATATTGTCTATATGGAGCCTAGAATATTTAATGGCGAATTATTTGCGAGCTTATTTCAGGCCTCAAAAAAGGAGAGTAATGATTTAAGTTCACAAACCAAAGACGAATTTTATAACACCCTTATACAATATATAGAAACTTCAAAACCTTATTTAAACAATGAGCTTCGCCTTGTAGATGTTGCCACAGAAATAGGGTTAACTATTCATATCGTATCACAACTAATCAATGAGAAGGCACATAAAAACTTTAATCAATTTATCAATGAATATCGTTTAAAGGAAGCCGAGATACTCCTTCAAAACAATGAAGATATCGCTATCTATACTATGTATTATAGTTTGGGATTCAATAGTAGAACTACTTTTTATAAAGTCTTTAAAAACAAACACAAATGTACACCTCTTGAATATCAAGCTGCTTTTAAAAGTAAAACTTTGTCGTAATGGGATAAGGTTTATAATTCTGGACAACTCTTGATCAAATAAGTCAGACATTAGTTTTTATAAACTTAAAACTCTGACATTATGAAAATTACAAATTTACTTTATGCACTATTCCTTTTTATCTTTATAGGAATTACGACAGCTCAAGAATCTGAAGTTGCTATATATGTAAGCGATGCCGGAAACTTTAATAACCCACCTTGGCAAATCCTAAAATTTGATCAAAATGGAGAAAATCCAGAGGTGTTTATAGATGATGATGATGGTCATATTGCCTGGCCTCAAGATATAGTATTTCTTGAAGATGAAACTGCTGTTCTTATCTCTAGTCTTAACAGTGGTTTAATCACAAAACACAACGCAACAACAGGTGAGTTTATAGAAAACTTTGCCTCAGAAATAGGAGGTCCCACTCGTATGAAAATAGGACCTGGAAATTTATTGTATGTACTACAATGGCAAGGAAATGGCACTGTTCTTAGGTATGAGTTAGACGGCACCTTTGTAGACGAATTTACAGAAATAGGTATACCACAAAGTATTGGAATAGATTGGGATAGTGAGGGCAACTTATATGTTTCATCTTTTACAGGAGATTCTGTAGAAAAATTTGACACAAATGGTGAGTTTGTAGAAACTTTTATCAATTCTAATTTAGTAGGGCCTACAAATATTTGGTTTGAAGATAATGGTGATTTAATTGTCATAGATTACAATGGTGGCGCTGTAAAGAGGTTTGATAGTGAAGGCAATTTTCTAGGTATTTTTATTGATGGAATTAGTTTTGCAGAAGGTGTTGCTTTTTTTCCTGAAGGGGATATACTCATTGGGGATGGGAATAACAGCTCCATAAATAGATATGCTAATGATGGTACATTCATTGAAACCTTTATAGAGAGTGGCGCAGGAAATTTACTTACTCCTAATGCTATTGTACGCAGAGAAATAACCCTAGCGATAGAAAGTTTTTCAAAACAAGATATTACCATCAGCCCAACTACGGGAACGACGTTTACGATAAGCGCCTCTGATGTTTCTAAAACAGGTACCATTACAATACACAATGTTTTAGGACAACAGATAGATCGCATGCAATATAAAGAACTACCACAGACATGGAACGCTCACACCTATGCAGAAGGGGTCTATTTTATTAAGATTCATACCTCAGATGGATCACAACAAACACATAAGGTAATTGTAAAAAAGTAACATACCCCCCTATTTGGTAAAAGAGGTTGTCGATTGTATAGGTAGCCTCTTTTATTTTTTAAGATCAATATATGACTCAGTACCCTGCAAAATTAAAATTAAGAAGACATTTTTGGTGCTCATATAATTGAGGAAAATGCTGTTTGAAATCATTGGGAGATTCTATAAAATACTCAGCTAGTACCGCCATAAACTCAAATTGATTTGTAAAAGCATAGGCTCTAAAATACTTAACTTCATCTAGTTTATCTTTAAGCTCTTGATCAGTAAGTCTTCGAAGTATTTTTTGAAATTGACGCTCAAAACGCAATCCATCAATATCGTTACTTCGTTTTGCATCTAGCTGTAGCGCATGCATAAATTCATGTATTCCTAGGTTGAGATTATCATCTGTAATACGATATCCTATCAGAAAATCTTCCCATGACAGCACAAGCGCTTTCTCTCTTGGATTAAACTCTCCTTTATGATAGTCGGCATTGGTATTACTGTAAAATGCTTTTGGATAGATCAAAATATAGTCAACAAGTGCGTACTTATAATTCTTACGTCCAAAAGTGAGCATACATCCTACCGCTGCAATTAAGATGATCATCTGGTCGGTCACTGCTAGATCATCACGCCCTACAAAATCTTTGTCTTTTATAAAGCTGGCAACTCTATGTTCAAAACGTTTTTTCTCTTTAGAGGTCAGTAAGGAGTAAAAGTGAAACTCTTTGGTTAAGATTTCTTTTTGCTTTCGCGAAAGCGTTCTAAAAATAAATAAATCTCTATAAAGTAAGCGATCATATGTATTAGCATACCAGTTTTCAAAGATTCTGAAAAGGATATACAAAACCCATAACCCTAGGGCTCCTAATACGTAAGGAATTACCCAATCATACTCGTAGACATATCCTTGAATTAATAGCATAGTATCACAACGTTAAAAAACGTTTTCTATTTCTTTGAGCTATCCCCTTTAAAGTTTTGGCTCGCATTTTTAAAGAGTACGTTAAATGTTGTGAGGCTACCGTATATTCTAGTGATGTATTGTTGCAAATCTATTTTGTCTTGATCTTCTAAGGTTTTACTAGAATTTATTTTTTGTTCCATCACACGCACACGATCACGAACCATCACTATTTTATGGAAAAATGTATCAATGGGAATGTCTTTAGAACTAAGATTGGTGTCTTTAGGACTTAACGTCATGGTTCCTCCTTTCCATTTATCAGCCATGGGGACAATTTCAGAAATATCGCTGTAGCGCTTGAGTAAGCTTTTTAAGCTTTTTTCTACTTCATATAAACTTACAGTGTCTACTTCGTCTTCTACCGCTTCAATAACATCAAATGTATCGTCTATCGTAATGGTTTCTAAACCATTCTTAATAAACGTAACCCAATACAAATCTGAAGTTACGTTTGTTACTACTCCAGCTCCGTGGGCTGGATGATCTATTCGAGATCCTATTCCTAAAATTTTTTGCATTTATTCAAATTTACTGTCACTTAGTTTTAACGCTAGTTTATACCCCAATTCCTTACTTCTTCTATAATCTTTTGCCGCTTTACTCTTTTCGCCCAGCCTTTCATAGGCGAGACCTCTATTATATTCTGCACGTCCATCTTTATATTTTCCAGAATCTATGACTATACTGAGATGCTCTACACTGGCTTCATACTGCTTTAATTTTATTTCTATAATCCCAAGGTTCAATAACGTTGGATTATTGGACGGGGTCACCTTTAAAATTTTTAAAAACTCTACTTTAGCTTCACTATATTTTTTTTGTCCTATATATTCAAATGCTTTTGCATACCATTCTTTTATATCTGTGGCACTATGTTTTACGGTAAATCGCTCTTTATGATTGATTAACTTTTCGTTATCAGGATTCTTTTCTAGTGCCTCATTTATAACAGCTATAGCAGCGTCTGTATCTTTATAAAACTCTAAAACACGTTCACTTTTTAATTGCCATTGGCTAATATCATCTGGGTTACGCTCTAAAAAAGTATCAATTGTTTTAAAATAATTAATTGTATCTCCTTTAGCTCTGTAAGCATTTAATAAAATGATATAGTTGTTTTTTATGGCAGGATACTTCTCAAAGCCTTGCTTAGCATAAAAAATAGCACTATCATTATTAATCTTACGTTGTCCGTAAATAATTCCTTTTAGCATTTTTGACTCATAATGGTTCGGTGCTTGCTCAATAGACTTATCTAGGTGATATAAAGCTTTATCTAGTCTACCTTCACTCATAGCATACATTCCTTTTACATGCTCATTTGGTCTTCCTACTCCAGCTATATTAAAAAAGCCTGAAAGATCTTTTACGATTTTGTCATAGGACATGACGTACTTATCTTTCATCAGATTTTTACCTGATGTATCTGCAAGCACATAATTTTGTGTCACATAAGACCTATATTTCATATAAGAAATAACAGAAGCGCTCAAAGCAAAAATCCCAATTAGAATAAGTATTGGCGTCTTTACTAATACTCTCTTAGCGTCTTTCTTTCTGTATGTAGTGTGAAAGAAAACTAAAATTAAAGAAGCAAGCACCACAAAATGTCCTTGAATAGGAGTTCTCTCTAAGGGAAAGTTAATCAAAGCATCAAAACCATACGCTAATAACGACAATGCAATAACAGCATAAATCCATCTATCTTCATGATCCTGTTGTGTGAAGAATAATTTTAAAATAGAAAATATAAGAACTACAAACATCAAAAAATAAGTGATAAAACCTACAATCCCAACTTCTGCAAGTACCTGTAAAAAATCATTATGAACTCGTAATGGATATATGAATTTATCGATCTTAAAATTAGCAAAAAACTTATCCTTATTGGAGAGTTTCCAATTTCCTAACCCTAGTCCAAAAATAGGATGAGATGTAAAATCGTCAAAAGCCATTTCATAATATATACCACGACCACTACCATAACTCACTAATCCTTTTTTATCCTCAGAGGATTTATTCTTTTTTATATCAGAATTTGATGATGGTGCAAACAGTAGCTGATTAAATGTATTTGCTTTTGACGCTTCAATCCTGTTAATATTTGTAGCAAAAAAATAAGACACTATGAGTATTCCCAAAAAAGGCAGTACTACCTTTTTAAAAGAAGCAATAATTGTTTTTTTTCGAGCACTATCTACAATGGTATATCCTAGAAAAATAACCCCGTAAATGATAGCTCCCAAAACAGCAGTTCTTGCCCCTATAAAGAGTAATGCAGAAGTACCTACTACTAAACTAACAATACTAACTATTTTCCATCTGCCAATATGCTTTATGAGACCCCACAATAAAAAGGGGATTTGAATGGCTAATGTCGCCGCTGTTGCATTCTGAGTACCAAAAGTACTCAATGCTGTTTCTCTTAATAATGTTGCATTTCTAGGGGCATCACTATCTATAAAAACCCAAATAACCTGAATAGAAATATAAATAATCAGAATATGACTCACTTTAACGATGTACTCAAACAAAAGCTTTGGAGCTATTTTTATAATTAAAAAAAGGTTCATAGCAGCAATGAGTGTGGTGGCTATTCTTGCCAAATCCTTTACCCCCTCAGAAATATTAAAGGCTCCAAAAATGGATATAATCCCAGCAAGAAAGAAAAAAACATAACTTCCAAAGAATAAATACACCTGACGCTGTTTACTAAAAACAGCAAGTTGATCTCTATTAGCATAGATATAAAAAAGACTTATTAGGTTGACAATAGAAAAATAAAACCATTGTGATCCTATAGGATCTACAGCCTCAAATCTTGGCACAACGCCTATAATGAGATATAATAGTACAAGTGCCTTTGGAATGAGCAGATCTAATGCTGGTTGACTTTTCCCCACAATAATATGTTTTTGATAGCGAACTAAATTAGGTCTTTTCTTTTAAAAAAGAAACTTAAAATACAAGTAAGAATCATAGTGCAACTTTTTTGTTAAGAAAATTTTAACACTCTTTATAAAACCGCCCTTTACACATCTTCGTAAGTCTCGCCGTAAAACAATTTTCAAACAACTATTATGAAAAAAACAAGTTTATTAGCCTTAGGTGGTTGTATGGTACTAGCGCTTACATTTGCGCTCGTTGCAGCAGATCACATTGACGCACCAGATGTTGCAGGAACCACTGCAGACATTACTGATTTTTATGCCTTTGAAGGCGCTACACAAGACAACACTGTTTTTGTAGCCAACGTACAAGGACTTCTTCCTCCTGGAAGCACCGCACAGTTTGATGAAAATGTTCTCGTAGAGATCAACATTGACACCAATGGAGATCTTGTAGAAGACTTAATCATTCAAGCTATTCCAAGAGATGGTATCATGTACTTTTTTGGTCCGTATGCACCAGGTGCCACAGGACTTAACAGTACGATTGATGTAGATACCGCATTTACGGGACAGGTTGACATTTCTACAGGGGCCACGGCAACAACTGCCACAGCAAATGGTATTTCTTACTTTGCTGGCTTGCGAGAAGACCCGTTCTTTTTTGATTTTAATCAATTTAATGCTGTCATTGGTGGTATGGCCCCAAATGGATTTAACAATCCTGGAAATGATGATTTTGATGGAACAAACGTTCTTTCTATTGTCATCGAAGTCCCAAACAATATCTTAGGAGGAACCTTTCCTCATCCAGCAGGAACAGGGGTTGAAGTATTCAACACTTGGGTAGAAGCAAAAAGAAAACAATAAACCCTCAAAAAAACATAGTATGAAACTCAATAATTTTAAAACCTTATTTATATTCCTTGCCATGATTGGATTCATGAGCTGCGGAAACGATGATGACGCCGTAATCTCAACAGATGATGACGGAGGTATGATGCCATTACCCGTTGATTTTTCAGGAACATTCGTCCAAGAAGATCAAATGGGACGTCCAGGCATTAATACCGTATTAAGTCCAGATAGTACCACAGAAAATGCATTTAATGTCACTATCCCTTCAGAGCAAGGAGCTGCTTTCCAGCCTACATTCTTACAGCGAGCAGTGGATTTACATGCAGCATTTGGTGTCGAATACGAAACTAATATTCTAGGGCTAGATGCCCCTACACTTACCACAATCTTGGCATCAGATGTATTACAAGTAGCGCCTAATAACCCTACCTCTTATTTTGACGGAACCAACATATTAACAGGTCGTACGCTTACAGATGATGTCATAGACATCTCTCTCATCCTATTTTTTGGAGGACAGAATGGAGATCGTTTTAACGGACAAGACCTAGATGGTGATGGGACTCCTGACCTCCCTATTCTAGTGACCGATGGAGTGAGTGCTGCTGGCGAAACGCCTTCTAGTTCATTTCCATATCTAGAAGCACCGCACAATTAAGTAGCCTTTTAAAAGGGGTTTTCTTATCTAGAAAACCCCTTTTAAACATCACAAACCAAGGAATATCAAAACAAACAACCTCAAAAAACAACTCAAAATGAAATCATTCCTATGCATCACTTGTATTTGTTTTCTATTTGCGTGTCAAGAAAAACAAATTACAGATCCACAAGAATACAATACCTATTTACAACATCAAGATACTTCTAGCAAAGACTTAAGCACGCAACATCTCCAGTTTTGGAATACACGAATTCAACAAGATAGTATTCAAATCATTGCTTTAGGAAAAAGTGCCCAAGAGTACACCACGTTATTTGAAACCACAGGGACTATTGAGTCTTTAAAGAAAGCCGAAATCGCTTTACAAAAAGCAGTAGATAATGCACACATCGGTAAAGATGTATATCTAAGAGCCTTGGCAAAAAACCTAATCTCCCAACACAGATTTAAGGAGGCTTTATTTGCTTTAGCGAAAGCTGAAAAATCTCACCCCAACAAAAGAGCCACACAGCTCATGCAATTTGATGTTGCTATGGAATTGGGAAATTATGACAACGCCCAAAAGTATTTAAAAAAACTCACTGATTTTTCTGATTTCAATTACCTCATCCGTCTGGCTAAATGGAAAGATTACATAGGAGATCTTGACGCAACCATTCACAATATGGAACGTGCCAAAAATATTGCAGAATACAGTAATAATCAGGATTTAAAAGTGTGGACCTATACCAATCTTGCCGATTATTATGGGCATGCGGGACGTATCAAAGATTCTTACGAGCATTATTTAAAATCACTCGCTGTTGATCCTGGTAACGCTTACGCGAAAAAAGGGATCGCCTGGATCACTTATTCGCATGAAAAAAATCCAACGGAAGCATTACGCATCCTAGAAGCGATCCAAAAACAACATCAAAGTCCAGATTATTTTTTACTCAAAGCCGAAATTGCCGAATATCAAAATGATCTTACTGCACAACAACAAAATATTGATGCCTATTTTGAAGCTATTCAACATCCTGACTATGGGGCGATGTACAACGCGCACACCGCAGAAATCCTATTGAGCCAAAAAGAACAATATGATCAAGCATTAGAAATTGCGCAAAAAGAAGTCGCTAATAGGCCCACACCACAATCGTATGATTTGCTTGCCTACGTCTACCAACAAAAAGGAGATTATAAAAAAGCCTTAACGATTGCTGAAAGCTATGTTGCAGACAAAACCCACGAACCGCTTGCACAATACCACCTCGCTCAAATTTATAAAGCCAACGGACTCGATGATCGTGTAAAATCATTAAAAAAAGAACTATTAGATGCTAGTTATGAACTAGGTCCAGTGACTACAAATGCTATTAAAAACTTATAATACTATGAAAAAGAAAAAGCCTTAACGGGCGGAGTTTGTTTTTTGGTTTGTTTAGTTGAACGCCCTATTCTTGATGGTTGGATAGGGCGTTTTTTTAATATTTTTAAATCAACTATATATTTCTATCAACCTCCAGTATACTGATAATTTTATATTAGCATTATTTTTAAAAGTACTTCATATAACTTTAAATGAAACTATGTCAGGTATTCAACATTAGCATAAATATTGACATATAACCCCCATAAAACAAGTTTATTGAAAAGAAATGGACTAGCCCTTTGCACAATTGGAGTCTAACTATTCAACAACTTTATATTAAATTTGGGGAGAGGATCCACTTGATATTAAACACCAATTCCTTTAGGGCTAGCCCCAAAGGAATTGAAATAACAGACAGAGTTTAATTTACAGACCCGTATTTCTCAAGGAAACCCATTCTCACCACTACTATCTAATATATATTTATCACCTTTCGACATTTATTTAAAAAGCAAAGGACACTTACTCGTTAGATATGCTGACGACTTTGTTATTATGTGTAAAAGTGACACTTAATGTAAAAATGCTTATAATGACAGTTTAGATATTTTAACAAAACTTGATTTAGAAATTCATCCTTTGGAAGATAGTGACAAAACAAAATTATTGACTTATCTAAAACAACTTTTGATTTTTTATCAATCACTTTTGATGGAAAATCATTTTATCCTTCAATAGAAAACGTAGAGCGGTTAAAAGATAAAATCCGTGTCATTTGCAATGGCAATATAGAATACAATGTACTTACTCTTCTAAAAAAGTTTTCAATGTATTTGATGGCTGGGTTTCTGCATTTTATTACACAGAAGTGGAAAGATATTCTAAAGAAGTTGATTGCTATATTAATAGACAGCTTTTTCTAGCATTAAGAAAGTTTGAATGGAAATTCACACCATCATCAAAAGGTAAAATTCCTAATAAATATAGAAATAAAAATGAAAGCCCTGATTGCCTATCAGACAAGCAAAGACAAAAATCTGGTATACCAACTTGTATTGAACTATTAATTACAAAACGAAGTAAAAAAAATATCTCTAACACTACACAAAATTAATTGCTAATACAAAACACCTATCAAGGCTCCACCACCCCAAGGACATAGAGCTGCTCTAAGGTAGGAGAAGCGCTACCACCTTCAGGTTCTAGGGTGATTCCAAAAGCTTGAGAGGCATTTGGGTTTTCTACTTCAAAAAGTTGGGTGCCTTCGGTATTATATTGATCAAGAACTGCCATGCTTGTGGGAGTCAGCGGATCTAACGTTAGTGACCATAGCTGATATACTTTGCCTTCTGGAGGTTTGGGTAGGCCACGTACATCTACATAGGCTTTTTGGGTTTCTTTATCCCAATAAATAGATGCATAGGCTTCTGGAGCAATGGACTGCGCTCCTAGAGGCACCGAAATAACATCTTTATTACGCAATACATCGAGTAAGGTTTTTGTCTTTTGTAAATCTTCTTCGGCTACACGTGTTTTTCCTTCAAGAAGGATTTGCTCGCGTTCTATCGTCGTTATTTTATCTTCTAGTTTTTTATTTTCTGTGTATTGATAACCCATAGCGACCAATAATAACACAGCGGCAGCCCATCCTAAATAGGCAGCTAGTGGTATACGCTTTCGCGAAAGCGGAATCACCCCATCTCCCTCTTTTGATTGAATGTTAGCCCGTATCGTTTCAAAATCGGAAGGTGTATAGGGAGCGGCAGCACTCGTTAATTGTTGCAAAGCGGCTTCAATCTTTTCTACCTCAGCTTTAAGTTCAGGATGTAATGCAACCAAACGAGACACCTCAATACTCTCTGCCTCGGAAAGTGTTCCGTAGACATAGAGTTCTAAAACCCCCGAATCGATATATGATTGAATATCTATCATCCTACTCCTAATACTTCTCTTAATTTATTGATGCAAATTCTATTTCTTGTTTTTACGGTTCCTAATGGAATATCTAGCTCTTCTGCAGTTTCTTTTTGAGTATAACCTTTAAAAAAAAGCAAATGAATCACCTTTTTACAAATAGGTTCTAAGGCTTCTATATACTTCTTTATTCCAATAGCATCTACCTTAGAAGAGAAATCGTTTTTATCTTCAAGGATATCTACGAAAAAAGCAGCATTCTGGTTTTGTTTACTATTTTTAAATGCTTTAGAACGCGTTTTATCAATCGCCGCATTACGCGCTATGTTAAGCAACCATGTAAAAAATCGACCTTTCTTAGGGTTATAAGAACTTGCATTATTCCACGCTTTTATAAATACGTCCTGTAACACCTCTTCAGATAACTCTTGGTCATGCAGTACACTATAAATAACTCCTAAAATATTCTCACTATAACGCCCATAGATTTCTTCAAAAGCACGCTCGTCCTTTTGTTGAAATTTTGCTATAAGTTGATCTGGTTGCATATAGTATTTAGAGTTGTCTAAAGTACTATTTTCCTTTTAAAAAAAAGAATAGAAAGTAAACTACCTTGGGGTAAGCCCAAAAAGCATTGATAAGAAAGTGAATTTTAATTTTGAGGAAAGGCTTTGGGTATTAAACCCTTTGGTGGTACCAATAAAAAGCTGTCATTTTTTAATACGATTGTTTAAATGACAATAAAAAGAACTTTTTAAAGGTTTTTTCTGCCCATATACGTTCTTTATCTGGAAGTGGATTATGATCTAATATCAATGCCATCATTGAATACTCTTCTTTCCCAAATACTCTAGGAATTATCGAAATAGCATTATTATTAAGATGCACCAAAAACAACCCTGGCATGCTCATTAATTGTTCCGGCAGTACTGTAAAACGATTATACCCTGCATGAATTACCCACGTGTTTTTCATTCTAGAAAGATTGGGTAAAGAAGACAGTTCATTATGATCTATATAAAGGTATCGTATCTGAGATAGGGTTCCTATAGTTTCGGGAAGTGCATCTAATCTATTATGGTCTAACCATAAAGAGTATAAATCAGGCATCTTACTTAAGTATACATAACTATCTGCATCATGTAATGTATTGTATGATAGGTTGAGATCTTTTAGTGTTTTTAAATGCGTAATGGTTTCTGGTAATTGTGTGAGTTGATTTCCTTTTAAATTTAAAAACTCCAAAGGTAGTTCTTCAATACTACGAATTGTTTTTTCTAGATCAAGGGAAGGGTTATAGGCTAAAGACAATTGTTTTAAATTTTTAAAGCCGTCTACTTCTTTGGGTATTGTTTTAAGTTGAAGACTATCTAAAACTAGTACTTCTAATTTTTCTGGATGTGGTAGAGACTTTAAGATTGTAGAAATGTCAAGTTGTGTGTTTCCTGAAAGATTGATCATGCGTATGTTTTCTAACTTTTCATACACTATAGGAAACTCCGTTAGGTATTGGTAGCTCACATCCAAGCGTCTTGTAGTTGAGTTAACATCCAGTGATCGCACTGTCTCTCCGTAAAAAGTAGCATACGTACTACAACTAAAGAAGAGTAGACAGCTAATGGCTGTAATGGCGATTGTTCTAATCATCTGTGTTTTCTGGATTATAAATAGCACTTCCTGTAATTTCAAAAAATAGTGTGTCTTTTTCTTCTACATTCCACGGATATCTTGGGTTTAGACCAAAGCCATCGTGTAATGTATTTTGAACATAAGCACCTATCCATTGGCTATTGAGTCCTATTTTAGAATGGAGCTCATAATGCTCATCCTGATATGTCCCAAATGCATATACGTTTGCATAAAAAAGGTCTTTAAAAGGAGGTAACGTAAACCATACATTTTTTCGACCATCATCAGAATTCATTTTATTTCTGGGCGATCTAGAATAATCGGCTTGAGGGGTAAACAATGCTAATCCTATTCCCCCTTGGTATACTCTATGAACACTTTGTATTTGAGTAACCCCTAAGGTAAGAGATCCTGTAGTAGCGTAATCTGTGCGCTGCCCATTAAAAATAGTGCCAAATTTAAAGTCGTTTGAAAACACCGCATGCATACTATGATCTGCATTACTAAAGCGCATGATAAACTGCCCTCTTCGGATACCATAACTCTTTAAATCACCGGGTAGATAATCTTTCCCAAAACCAAACCCTAATCCATTAAATCCTCCTTTTTCAAAAGGATCAAAAATAATAGATGAGTTCATTTCTGAAACTGCAGACCCCAAAAGGTTGGTGTTTTTACCAATCCCTGCCAATGCAAAAAACTCATAAGAATAGGCAAGGCCAGATCTTTTTTTAGTGTGCCTTTTGAAAAACTGATACGTAGCAAAAGAGACTCCACTCTCTATAGAAGCATCGCCATAGTTGACAACGCCAAAACCAAAAACACCTATCTTAAGCCATTGGTTCTGATTACCTAATGTAATTTCAGCCTTGAGCTGCATCCCTCCATCAGCCTGTAACTGCTGACTATAAAGCGTTTGGCACAATAGAAAAAAAGAAAGAAGAAGATAGTGCTGGACAGTCAATTTTATACGGATATGATATATTAATAACACTAACAAGATACTATTAATATTATTGCAAAACCTATCAAGTGTACTGTATCCGATGCTAAGAGCACTAATCGAACTTTAATAAAGATTTAGAGATTGTATATTACTTTTTACTGTACTTTTAAAGATCGTAACAAAATCATTTTATGAAACGCACGGTCATACGCATCTTATTTGTAGGCATTATTGTATGTGTTTTTGGTTTTTTTGCATTTACCACAACCTCTGAGGCTGTGCCTATCCATGATAATATCGCAACCCAGCAAATAGCGCTTGACTCAATCCCTACTCGACGTCAATTAAGACGTCATTTTTTTGATAAAAGAGAGCTACTTGTTGTATACGGTGCAACAGATCCTAGTCTTGCCAACAAATACAAAACACTACTAGATACCATTAACCAACTTCCTCAAAACGGAAGACGCAGAAACGCAACCATACGCTACAAATCTGTTTCTGAAGTCACCGAAGAAGATATTCAAAATCAAATCTTATTTTTAATAGGAACACCTCAAGAACATTCACTACTAGAACGCTTCATAAATTCGACACCTATTGAAGCAACACAGCAAGGAATTAAATTACATCCCAACAACCATACTCATACATCTAATATACTCTCAGTTTCTTTTTATCCTAATCCCGAAAATAATCAACTTCCTTTTAGCTTTTTTACGGGAAGTGATGCTAATGCTCTTTATGAATTTCTTACAAATAGGATAGCTAAAAATGGTGCGTCTTTTTTCTGGCAAACCATGGATTATGAACTCTATCGCAATACGAATAGAATCATCTTAGGGAATTTTAATGATCAATGGCAATTAGACACAACCACCTTTTTTGATTACTCCAAAGGCAACACTACGATTGCACAATCAGAACATTATACGCTAACGTCTCATCAAAAACAACTATCACAAGAAGAGATTACGCTTTTAGTGGAAGATCTAGAAAACACCTATCAAAATATTATTACGTTTACAGCAAGTACAAAAGCGCTTCCCAAGATAGCGTATCACATATACAAAACCGCGGAAGATAAGGGACTGATGCTAGGCAACACACAACAAGCACATATAGATCTCAATGACAATTCGGTGCATACCATTATCAATGAAAAGTATCAAGACAATGCTATTGAAAAAGAAAATGCACTTATCTTACATCACCTTCTAGGCACCTCAACATCTCTAGCATTTTCAAAAGGACTTGCCATCTATTTTACAGATCAATGGCAACGTGAAGGATACCCGTATTGGTCGGCACGGCTTTTTGAATCTGGAAACACACTCTCCTTAGAAGAACTTTTTGACAACGAATTAATTGAAAAAGAATCCCCTTTACTTACAGAATGCATGACTGCATCTTTGGTGGCCTTTTTAATAGATTATTGGGGAAAAGATGTGTTTCTACAACGATTTACTAACTGGGTACCTTCTACAAATGAGATACGTAAACTAGAACCAGCATGGCAGAAATATCTTTCAAAACAAGCCGCAAATCATCCAAAAAAGAATCGGAAAAAATCAAAAATAACATATCTAAAAGGCTTTAACTTTGCGCATGAAGGCTATCAAATTTACAACGGCTACACCTCGCAAAAAGCAACCGAAGCTATTGTAAAACAACATGACATGGGAAGTAATGCGATGACAATAATTCCTTATAGTTATATACGTATGGATAGTAGTCCCACCTACCTTTCTATAGGAAATAGAGCAGGTTCTGAAAATGATCAAGGAATTGTACACAGTGCGTATGAAGCAAAAAAACTAGGTATGCAATCGCTGTTAAAGCCACAAATATTTTTTGGAAATAGTTGGCCAGGTGCGCTTGAATATAAAACAGAAGCAGATTGGAATGCCTTTTTTGACTATTATTACAGATGGATACGCCATTATGCATTTCTTGCAGAAATTCATCAGATAGATGCCCTTTGTATGGGCGTTGAATTTGTCAAAGCCACCTTAACCCATCCTGAACAATGGAAACAAATGTTTCAAAACACCAGAGGATTATATCAAGGTAATATCACCTATGCTGCCAATTGGGGAGAGGAATTTGAAAATGTTAGTTTTTGGAGTGAACTTGATTTTATAGGTTTAAATTCTTATTACCCTTTGAGTAAAAATGACACTCCTACAGATATGGAACTAAAAGCTAGTTTTGAAGTGGTTAAAACCAAAATTAAAAAGGTATATGAGACCTATAAAAAACCTATCGTATTTACAGAAATAGGGTTTAGAAGTACAGAAGCACCTTGGAAAAATCCACATGCTGATGCAGATACGCCTTTTAATGACAAACACCAGCAACGATGTTATGAAGTTATTTTTGAGGGAATTCAGAACGAACCCTGGTGTGCTGGAATTTTATGGTGGAAATTCCCTAGTTATCTAGAATACCGTGGCACAAAAAATACTGCTTTTACACCCAACAATAAAGCAACAGAGATTACGGTGAGAAAGTGGTTTGGAAAGTAATTTCCTGTCCTATTCTTTCTGAGTACGATTTCACGTAAGTGAGATTTAAACTAATCTTGACGAAATATAAAATGTGTAAAACATCTCCCATTATTATTCACAAAAAACACCCTACAATCCTATAGCGTGTTTCTATAAATTAAGCGGTTATATTCGCTTACAATAAATCTACAGTGGGATTCATTGCTCCGATTTCAAAACTATCCATATTTAAAAGTTCAGGTTGATTTAATGTACTACTTTCTAAAGCTTCTTTGATGAATTGTTGGTCAATCACAAAATTCTTTTTCTTAAAATTACTAGAAGATTTATTTACAAAATCGGTAGCGATGGCTGATACTCTCTCGCCCATATCAATTTTAATTCCTTGTGCCTCGAGCGCTTTTTTGTTAGATCTAAGAGACGTGAACACATCTGATATACTTGCTTTATTAATAAAAGCGCTTTTCATGTCTTCAAACAAACCAGAATACATCATTAATAATTGATTTTTTTGAGGATCTATAATATCATGACTTCGTAATAAGTTTACTGTTAAACTCTGAAATTCAGAATTTGCCTGATCAATATTTTTTTTGATTATGGCCTCTCTTGCATTCTCCCAATGGATATGAAAATCAAAAGTTTCATAATCATTACGAATATCTAGCGAGTTGATTTCATACAAAATATAATCACTTTTTCTATACGGCTTTATGGTCTCTTTTTTAGTCCCGTAATGTAATTGCCCGTCCTTAATCCAAAAATTTTCTTTCTTGACATTGCTTTGATCTTCTTTGACCATCACCCAAAAACCACTTTCAAATATTTCTCTGCTGTGCGTAGCGCTGTCCCTATACTCATTACGTTGCCCTATTCTAAACTGCGTATCACCATCCATTCCCAAAAAGCCTTCTATTCCATTAAGTAGAGGTTCGGCAACATTAAGGTATCCTGAAAGTTTAGATGAATCAAAAGCTTTAGCTACAGACTCTACGAGGCTTATGGTTTGTTTTGCCCAATTTCTTGTTTTAATTCTAAACAATCCTGAAAAAAGAGCTACGTTATCTCCTCGATAGGGTGTGGGACCAACAACACGGGTGTTTGTATATCGGATACTCTCATTACCATCTAGCTGTTCTATGCTTTTTAAAAGATCTGGACCTATTACAAAAGGAAAAGCACTCCGTTTCTTATCGTATATAAATTCTGTTAAAAACACAGTTAATGGAATATACTCATTCCAATATTCCCTTCTATCCTTTAAAAACTGTTCTGTTAATGTGATTTCAAAATAATTCTTTCTAGCAACAATAGGTTTCCCCATACGGGAGTTATCATCTAGAATTTTAGCTACATCTATTTGGAATGTTGGATATAATACCGATTCAGAATGTTTCACTTTATCCCATATTCTACTTAATAAACTCATAGTATCTATCTGGTTTTATTTATTAGTAACACCTGTAACATTAGAGGATTTAAAAAATTCGGTAACGCGTAGCATCTACTTAGATACTAATCGCTTTTTTAAGCTGTAAACTAAATCCCCTTATACGTATAGTGGCACAAAAAACCACTAAACCACTACAAATGAGATCAATATATAAAAAATATTTATAATCTCATGATAACATCAATAAAAGTACATTTACTATGAGTAACTACAACTCCCAATATTGGGTATTTTAATCATCGTATATCATATATATTTATGATTTTAGTTAGTGAGCAGAGCGAAGCATGAGTTACCTATTCATCACTATAATATTTCTAATATTAAATGGTTACAAACTAAATAGCTCATAAAACAATCATGGTAATTGTTTTATGAGCTATTTTTAAAAAGAAAAAACAAACCTACCCTACAAGTTCATTTTTTTATTGTAGTTAAGACTTTTGACTAAACTGGATCCCCTGGAGCAGTGCAAATACATCCTACACAAGTTTGTGTGTAATGGCAATCTGAGTCATCATGACATATATTTCTCGGAATTCTTCCTCCTTCGATTTGCCGTTGTGCTGCATTATCTAATTCTTGGGCCCCTTTTAATTGCAAAATTGATTGTAACATACTTGTTGTTTTATAAGATTAATAATACATCAATTTAAACAAAAAATACTGATTATCAATAGCTTACTGTTTTTACATACGAATTTTACGCAAATACTGTAATTATATATAAGAATAGAAGGTATTTCGCATAAACATCTGTTAATATGTATTTTGAGTACGCTTTCGCGAAAGCGTACCCAGTTATACATCAATAAATAAAAAATCTGTTTTAAGGACACGCAAAACCACGTAAAAACACTTGAAATTTGTTAATTACAATCAAATAAATTTGTTAGTAATGATTTATTAATCAGACATTACCAATCTTTTTTGTCAATTAATTAACTATCAAAACAGCATGAAAAACTTATTAGTATCATTTTTTAAAGCAAATAGCACATCAAAATATAGCATGTTGGGAATACTATTTGCCACCGCATTGCTTTCTGTAAGTTGTACTGAAAATCCCTTTGGAGCAACCTCCAATACAGAGGTTGAACCAGAAGTAAAAGCTACCATAACAGATAACATCCATGTTGCCTTTGCAGGAGGAGGATGGCGCGCACATACGGCTCATACTGCATGGACGATGTCTTTATTAGAAAATAATAATCATAAATTAGATAATGTATTCAAAAATGTAGAAAGCATTGGCTCCAATTCTGGAGGAAGCTGGTTTAGTACCATGCTCATGTATTCACCAAAGTTTGTTTCAGATATAGAAACTATACCTCTTGCTGATTGGGGAGACACTAAAAAAGGCGGTTGGCTAGGTGGGCAACAAAATCTTTTTAATGACGCAAGTGTTCTGGGTTCAGGTTTTGCTTGCTATGCACATGCGGGTAGTGGAGATACATACTTGTTATGTGTCATAGGGTATTATTCTGGAAAGCATCTTAATTGGAATGAAGCTATAAAAAGCTTAGTCTTTAAAGATTATTCATTGGGAAATTTAGGTTTAAATACTAAACCCCAAAAATGGGCAAGTGGTAAATCATTACTTATAGCTTCTACTATGTTAACCAATAATATAGTTTTAAATTCTTCTAGTAGTATTCCACTTGCAGGTTATAATCAATATTATCAAGCTTGTGTTCATGGGACTGCAAGCACTCATGGAAAACACGGAGGTTCTTGTAGTAATGGGATTGCAAATGACGTAAGACCTGTTACTTTTTCTAGCGTTCCTAGTCATCTGACATCTCCCCCATTTTTTCCAGAATTGGGAACTGGAAAGCAAATTAGTTTTGCATATTCAGAACAAGCAAATAACCCATACACAGGAAATGCTACGATAAAAAACCCAGTTATTAATGATCAGGTAGAAATCATGCATGCAGCTGCAGCTTCTAGTGCTGCTTTAGGTTTTGCAGCTAGTGAGAATATATCTGGAGGTTGGGACAGATCGTATGCTACAGATAATTTGGCGCTGAATTTTAGTCTTAAAAATGGTGTTGCAAAATATGATGTTGCTCAAGACGGTACTTCCGTTAGTGATTTAGCATCATCTGTTAGAGTAAGTCTTGCCGATGGAGGTCCTACCGATAATTCTGGCGTTGCACAATTAATTCCTTTTTTACAATTAAATAATAAAGATACTGGTTTCAATATTGTAGCGTTTGATAATGTCCAAGGGCATCCTTTTGTTCCTGGAGAAAATGGTGCCGCGGTTGGAAATGATATCGCTACATTATTTGGAGAGGCATTATGTCTAGGTGATAAGTTCTGTACAGGTTTTAACTGTGATGGAACTTGTGTAACGGTACCAGAACTTCAAATTTTTGAAAGTGCTCCTATTGAAACTCCAATAACATGGAGTTATTCAAATGAGCCTAGTAAATATAAAAATGCTCCAAGATTAATATACACCAAGTATATCGTCAAAACCACAGACAACGCTACTTTTGGAATTAAAAAAGGTTCAACAGGAACGCTACATGCATTTACATGTTACTATCCAGATGCGCCTACAGAACCTCAAAATATCACAAAAGATGGGAGTTTTAAAGCGTATAATGAAATGATGCAATTTATTAATACAGGACTAAAAGCAAATAATAATAAAGGACTAACACTTCTTGAAAAGGCCCTAGGGCTTAAATAAATTTTGTCCATTTTTTAAATGTCAGAATATTCAGGTTTGTCACATCAGATATCATATACCTATAAAAATGTAGTATACAAAAGTCAGATGTAGTGTCTGACTTTTGTATTGTAGGTGATACTGTCATTTAATTCATGACTGTTTCGGTTTGTAATGCTTGCTCTATTTTTGACAGACGGTCATTCACAGCTGTTTTATACTTCTCAAAATCACCAGTAAGTTTCTTTTTGTCTGCCTCTAGTAACTCTATACGTTTTAACAAGGCCTGTGTCGCACTTACATTAAGCATACTAATTGCCTCATAATCTACGGTATGAAAATCAGATACTTGCTTTCCATAAATAAACACTTGTCCTTCTCGGTCACTCGCTACTTTTATGGCGTCTTCCTTAATCTCTAGTACGTCAACAAGGGCTTCTTCTTCACTAAAGATGAGTTGTATTTTGTCACCTACGACAAGGTCTCTAGTATCAATCTTAATCCAACCATCTTTGATCGTACGTAACGCATAGATATTTGGAATTACTTCTGTTACATCGGTAGTCACGGCTTGTGGATAGACTTCTTTTACTTGTTGCGCAATTACTTTTTTATGCCATTGATTACCTTTAGAAATAGTGTCAATATGTTTATAATCTGTGATTTCAATTTTAGAAAGCGTTTCTAAATCTTTTTCAGCAGTACTAACTCCAACAATATGTTTAATTCGAGCATCCGAAAAAGCATTAAACTGCTGAGCGGCTATGCGATCTGTAGCATATATAGAATAAGGTATCTGATCACTACCACTAGCGACTCCTGTACCTCCTTCATAATAAGCAAACCATCGAAATTTACCCAACTTATGTTTTGCATTTCCAGAAACAACTAATTTTGCTTGTGTGGGAGTTTTAGTTCCAATTCCTACATTGTTTCCTAAATTGATCACTAATGGTTTCTCTCCGTGTGATTGCAACCAACTGTATCCTTTATCAATCCCAATTTGTAACCTTCCATCAGCCGCATTAGAAGAACCTACGGTAAATGCATTAGTCCCTACGGTGTATGGATCTGATGCATCACTATTAATAAAAAGTTTTGCATTAGGATTATCTGTTCCTATCCCCACATTACCATCAGATTTTATCACCATTTTATTTACGTTATTTATTCTAAAATTTATGGGTTGACCGATGGAAGCATTAAGAAAGGTTTCTCCTGTATTTTTTTGTAATAAGGCATATGTTCCTTTTACGTTTCCTAAACCTTTATAAGCAAACGTGGCATAGTCTTTTCCATAAAAGCCAAGACCTGTAAAACTCGTAGCACTCTGTATGTTGCCATTTACTTCTAGTTTTTGAGCAGGTGTGGTCGTTCCTACCCCCATATTGCCATTGGGTAAAATGGTTACCGCATCGGTTTGTGCTATGATTTGACTGACACATAGTAGAAGTAATAAATAAAAAAGTTTTTGAATAGTTTTCATAATAGTTTTATTGTAAGTCGTTTATAATTTCATTAAAAAGAATAAAGCATGATAAGGAGGTCTGTTTTCATGAGAATTCCCACTTCCTTGTGTACTTGTTGTTTGACGAGTACTACCGTCCCAATGCGCTGGATGTCTACCTTTACTATCGCGGTCATAAGAATTTCCCATGTCTCGTACACCTGTAAAAACAGAATGCGAATGACGAGGCATTTCTGCCACAGTCAACGCAACCCTTGCTTGTCCTCCGGTATTATTAACAGAATAGCTTTCACCTGCGCCCACGATAAACTGATTTCTCAAATCTGGAGTACCATTTTTACCATTGCAAATCGCCCATCCTTTTGGTATGCTTGCTCTACTTCCATGCCACATGATGATCATACCTTTCGGAACTAAATCATGATTATTTTCTTTTACTTTTCCTTGCGTATTTATAGTACCCATCACGAGCAATTCTTGGGCTTGAACCTGACCTAGTGCTTTTATATTACCTTGCACATCCAATTCTTGAGCCTGAATTTTACCTAATGCTTTTATACTACCTTGTACTTCCAATCGTTGAGACGGAGTCATTGTTCCTATCCCTATATTACCATTTGGTAAAATAGTCAAAGCATCAGTTTGTGCCATGGCTTGGCTTGTAAACGCTAGGAATATCAGATAGGTTAATCTTTGTGTTAATTTCATAAGAAGTATGATAAAAATGTTAGTTAGCACTTGAGAATTAGTTCCCTGTTTTAAAAGTTACCGAGGCTCCTTTACGTACCCTAAAACCAGGTTGTAAACCCATACCACCACCAGAATAAAGAATCGTATTTACGGTAGGTAATACACTAAAATCAGTAAGCCTAATCCTATTTGTGGCACGATATACAGTATTGGTATTCAAACTCGAAAGGGTAATATTTGCCTCGTTTACTTCCTTCGCAGTGATGGCAATCACATTATTGGCTGTTATTGTGTATAAAGTACCATCGGGAGCAAGCACAAGTGTTTTTCGGATATTGGTATCAATAGCAGCTGTGAAATTGTATGTGAATTTCTTGTCATAGGTAAACCCTACAACTCTTTTGGATGTTTTAGTAAGCGTATCATTCACAACATAGGGATTAGAAACATAGATATTTGAGGAATGATCGGTGACTATAATGGGCGCATTGTCTAATACTTCCGAATTTTCAAAAACCTCAACATGGTTAGCTTCCTTGGTATTATATCTAGCTATTTTTTTGTTAAAAACAAAAAATACATTCTCATCTCCATCTATAGCAGGTTGTGAGATACCCGTATTGACACTTTGTCCCGATCTAATCGTTTCTGGTCCTTTTAAGCTTTCTGATTTTATATCAAAAACTAATAGTCTATTCGCACTATCATAACCATTAAGGACAAAAACCTTCTTATTTTTCTGAACTACTGGAGCTGGGATATAATAGTTATTTCCATTTTTATAGCCTCCCAATAGCGACTCAGAAGCATCTAATATCCTTCCATCTGTATTGTCTAACATCACTAGACGACTTGTTCCTTGTTGGGTGTCTACATTAATGAAAAAGGCCAAACTTTCGTCCTGACTTAGTGATATGGGGCCATTGCGTTTATCCTTTTCTTTCTCATACTTCCATCGTAATTTTAATTGTGGATAGGCTGAAAGAGCAACAATTCCATCAAATGATGTTAAATAAAGCGTCCCGTCATATCCCAAAGTAACATCACTATGTATGGAAGTAATCTGGTTATTAGTAATTTCTGAAAGTGATTTTTTATATAAAACAGCCCCTGAATTAGTAAGATCTAGTATCGTTAATGTATTAGAAGTAGAAAAGTAATATAAACGCCCTAGTTCATCAATCAAAGGTCTAGATTTGATCATATTATCTACTGCTTGAGTCCATAGTACATCACCTCTAGCATTCAGCTGTTTTACTTTAAAAGGCGTATTTCCAGAAGCCGCTTGTGTAAAAATGATAGGTTGATTTTTATAAATCGCAACGGCTCCCGTTGGGTCGCCTCCCACCAACACATCTTTAGATGCATTGGGCAATATCCTCACTGACGGCTTAGTAATGGTCGTGTTGGTACTCCAGTTGAGATAACTATCGTGTTGCGCAGTACTAAACGGCTGTGCCCAATCTGATCTAAACGGAAATGGATCCACCTCATAGCGCAGTATCAATTTAGGCCTCTTAGAAAAAAGCCCTGGCTTTTGCGAAGTAATAGAAGAGTAAAATAAGGTCTTTTGCCGTTTTTCTGGAGATCGCGTCGCTAGGGATAATATATTGTCTGGAATTGCCTCTAGTGCTCTGGGATTAAGTTTCATATTTATAACCGTTGAGCTTTTCTTCACTTCATCACGACCAATGGTTTTGGTATTTTTGGTTTTTATAGCCCAATCTAATGCGGGGTTACTAAGACTGGTTTCTTTACCTGTCCAGGTATTAGGACCTTTTAATACCGTAATGGTTTGTGTTGAAAAATCGGAGGTGTTATCATTAGGCACCGTATACATCCTTAAATAATAAGCTTTTGCCTTTGTAAATTGAGGTAAGTGATTGAGGTCAAACTTAAAAAAGGACTTTGCTGTTTCATCACCAGAATTATCAGCTGACACTTCTAGGTTTTTATCATCTCTAGGAGGAATCGCAGTATCAATCTCAGGAAGTACTACTGTATATCTGGTTTGCGATAAAAGATCGCCTGATACTCCTACCAAAATCAAAAAAAGAAAGGTAGAGATCTGTTTTAAATATAAATATCGCTTATACATAATATATTTTTTTTAGTTATGATAAAATCAAGGTTTGACTGGTTCTTATAGGAATCCAATAGTATAATTTAGAATAGGTGATACCTATATCACCCTCATTCGTAAAGACCATAAACCATAGACTTCCTTTAAAATACGCAGTTACCACATACGCATTGTCACTCGTATCAAAACTTCCTGCTTTTGTGGATTCTGTAAGATTACTAGTGCTATAATAGCCGTTCCTGAGATTTATTTTTTTAAAATACCTTTTGACATTATCCCGATCATATCCTCCTATAATACTGATCCCTGTAGATTGTACCGTATCCCTGCCTATAAATGCTAGTCCCGAAGACAAATAAGAGTTGTCATTAATCGAAAAAGGGTTGGATGTACTCCAATAGATTCTGCTCCACTTTTCATTTTCAAACGTCCAGACATCACTAGTTTCTTTACCACCAATCTCAGAAAACCCTCCGCCTAACCAAAGTGCCTTTTTTGCACCATGATCATCTAATTGTACCGTAACTCCTGCGAGACAGCGAGCGTCCCAATTCATCGATACAGGAATATTTTTAGTTTGTACAACTCCATTTTTATTCAAATTATCCCACTCTTTTCCATTCCCTGAGACCCAAACATCATCTAATGTATTACCATACTCATCAACACCTCCTAGTAACCAAATCTTATCGACACCCCCATGCGTAAACAAAGTGCATGAATGGCCCATACGTGATTCCCAAGGAAGATCAGATACAACACTCACTTTATCTTCTTCACTATCCAAATGAATAATGGCCACTGCATTTTCACATTCCAGAGGCTTTACATAACTACCACCTATAAAGAATATACTACCATACACTTCTCCAACCCTTCGTAGATGTACCATAGGTGAAGCCGCAAAGGGTTTTAAAGCGTCTTTATCGGCTTGAGATAACGCAATGGCATCCCAGTGCCCAGAAAACCCTTCAGAGGTATATCCTATATGATCAATCACTGCGTTTTTCCCTTCTTTTTTAAGCATTAAACTAAAAAGGTAATTTAAATTCTGACTTGCGCAAAAGTTTCCTATCATAAGAGGGCTTTGCGGATTTGCTTTTTGAGATAATTCAGAATTGTCTAGTGCT
The DNA here is from genome assembly GCF_042653865.1 of Dokdonia ponticola. Lineage (NCBI taxonomy): Bacteria > Pseudomonadati > Bacteroidota > Flavobacteriia > Flavobacteriales > Flavobacteriaceae > Dokdonia > Dokdonia ponticola. Next base: position 513,173 of record NZ_JBHSFV010000001.1, read on the forward strand.
CTTACTTTTATTGCGTTGGTGACAATCGCATTTCCTTGTGTAACTTCTAATGTATATAAATGATCCCCTATACGAGGGACTGTCGTGTAGGTCCTGTTTTCTAAACCACTCCCCTCTCCTGAATCTAAAACCGTAAGACCTTCTAATAATTTATAGGTGAAAGTGTTTCCTTTAATTTGCCATTGCAAGGCTACCTGATTCACATCCCCTTGAAGTACAGAAGGATCCGCAGTAAAAGAGAGTATCTCAGGCGTTAGTTCTTCTCTATACACTTCAAAGTCAATCGCATTTAAAAGGACATTCCCTACACTATCCGTATTATTTTTATCATAAAAAGAAATGGTCAAATGAGTTGTTTGCACATTCATTAGAGCAGTTTCTGCATGAATTTCTATCGTAATATACGTGTATTCCTCATCAAAATATTTTGAAAAACGATACGATTGTTTATCAAAATCTGCCGAATCAGGTAGTAAAGTCACAATCTCTGTGGGTGTTGTTGCATACGTACCATCATCAGCTTTTTGTCCATACAACACACACTTCGTATTTTCTAAGGACTTTCCCGATGCGATATTCGCAAATCCTTTTATGGTAAAAACTCCCATTAACAAAATCTCTTCTAGAGATTCTCTTGAAATATGTATACTAAGCTGTATAGGGCTTCCTGAAGTCACCGTGTTATTACCGCCTGTTATGATATAACTCATAGTATGATCTTTATAGATTATTCTTTATTTTTTAAATGATCTAGTGTCAACCACCCTTCATACAGGTGTTGTTTCTTAAAACTAGAACGTTGTTTATTTTTCCCTTCTGCAACCTGCTGACTCTCTTCCCACGTAGTAACATCCGATTTATGAGTCCATTTCCATCCTGTGTTAATGCTTGTAGGAATGGGAAAACCAGGATCAACTTTATCTGCGATAAACGGAGCAACCAAAAAACTCGTCTGTATGGATTCCAACACCTCATGCGTACCATGCCTAAATACTTCAACAAATGTAGACGGTAATATTCCTGAGGATAACTGTACCCCTGCAGAGGCATCAAGTAAAAGTGTTACTTTTTTGGCACCTTCCTCAAGTGACAACTTTAGAGGCGTGCTTTTAGTAAAGAAGGGTTCGCTTTCGCGAAAGCGGAATTCGGGCGTATTCAAAGGGGTATACAAACGGGTATAATCAGTATCCGAAAAATAACCTAATACCCCATCATTTTCTATTGAAAAATCTCCTATAAAAAGCGGAAACTTTATCGATCTAATTCCGCCTGAATCTTGCTTGCCCGACAGATCCCAACGTTGGTTGAATGCCGGTAATCCCAACAGCTCTAACCCAACTGAACATCTAGCCAAGGCAATAGGCTGACCAAAAAGTAAGGATATGGTATTATTTTGAACACCTCTTGCCTGTGTTAAACTCTCGTTCACTTTCTGAGCAAGACTCATGATTCCTGAAACAATACTTCCTGCATTTATAGCATCTAATAATTGGTGTAATTGTATATTTTCAGATACATCCGCTGGTTGGTTTGCTCCTGGAAACGGAAGTTTTGCTAAGGCCAATCCTTTCTCTTTACTAAAATCTTCAGAGATTTGTAATTGCACAACGCCACGCCCATTTTGATCATACACCATGATACTGTTATCCATAAAATTAGGAACTAGCCACCCAAAAATAGGGCTCTCTAGCCTTCCTACATCTTGATACATCACCTCATCACGCAGATTTAACCAGTAAAACTGAATCCTACTAGGTTGCACAATACGAGGCGGTAAGGGGATCTGGGTGTTTTGTGTAGGTTTTAGACTTCCCATGGCTACAGACTCCGTAACAAACCCTTTTGATTCTCCATCAATTACCTTTCGAACCTGACCAAACACATCTACAATGGACAACTTTTTAATTTTTAAAACACCCGATCTAAAAGGAAAAAACAAATGTGTATCAGAACTATCTGGCTTTCCTGGATTACATCCTAGGATGTAAGCGTCAGTTCCTATTACATCCAATTCTGCCTGATCAATTTCAAAATCTGTAGTAAAATTATAAATCGAATCTGACGCATATATAAAAGGCGGTAATTGAATCCCGGGGCGTTGCATTAAAAGGTGTTTATGTAACCCACTTAAAGATTGGGCAATAAGGTTTAATTTCCCATATTTATGGATAATCTCCTCTGGAACCAATGCTTTTAAATTGGCAAAAACAGCATTAGAAAACGGACTTATGCCTTGAAAATCAATACTATTTGACATCGTTTCTGTTGACTGACTTTTAAATGAAATTCCATCCTCTAGTGTCCAATTATTCGTTTTTTCTAAAAGATCAAGACCTTCAAAACGATCATCACTGGGAGTATATTCAACCTCCCAAGTCATAAACAAAGGTGTCCAAGCTTGCTTCCACAATACCATAGAAAAAGATTCGGGTGCTCTTTTGTTAGGATCTTTTACGGTAGGAATTGTTTGTTCTTTAATCACAACATCACGCGCAAATGTTTGTATAATATCACTCGTTTCATCCCGCTCCATTTGTGCTTTTTTATAAGCAAGCAAAGCAATATCTATTGCTAAAGAATGATCTAACAATAAGGATTCATACACTACACCTTGGATAATAGTATACGGTATGGCGGATGATGATAAGGCGTCTATACTTGGCACCGAAAAAGAAGTGGTAGAAATAGAAATAGGGATAGGGCCACTAGCATGAGATACTTCCAGATGTAACTCTTTGAGAAGTTGCTCTTCTGTACGACAGTTTATCTTGCTCTCAATTACTTGAAAATTGGGGCCATTTGTATCTCCTACGCCATCACCACATAGCAATAATACAGGATCATTAGGTTCCCAAAAGCGATCTTCTAGTTTTTGAGTTAGCTCAAAATCTGCATTAGGTCCTTTTAGATACGGTTGCTCTTTTAACTTGGCAACACGATCATTTATTTCTTTAGTAAGAAGATCAATAGCTACTTTTTTATCTACAAGTTCATCTAGATTACGCTTCCTAGACCCCTCAAAGTCAAAACTGTCAACGGTGTGATTATTAATGGTTTTTAGCGCTTGTTTATACCATAAAAAATAATGTTCCTGTTGCAAACGTTCCACATCTTCAGACAGGACATTGAATTGTAGTTGACTTTCATTTAATTTATTAAGTAAAAAAAGAAATGTAGGATTATTTGGAAAATGAATGCGATTTTCTTTTTCCTCTTGGAGCTGCTCGTTGTTCGCTTCTTTTCGTAATACTTCCCAAGTAATATGTCTGTCTTTAGGAATAAAGCTTCGATTGTGCACGGCTGTTTTTATACTAGAAAGACTAGGTTGATTTCTTTCATCTTCTAGAAGTTCATATTGCAATGCATTTAATAGGGTCTCGATGGCTGGATCATCAACATTTGAACTTTTGGCAATCTGTGCACTTAGAGACTCTGCAGCTGTATTACCCGCATACACTTGTATGTCTCCAGAGGGGACACCCGTCGGCTGATTTTCATTCCATCGCACACTATGTATGGTTGTATGAAAGACACTAGCTGTAGGATAGGTTTTAGCATTTGTACGCCATTGTTGTTGGATCCACTCCAATGTTTTTTGTGTCTCAACAGTACTCCCTAATGGATGAATTGGGTCTATGGCAGGATCACTATACCATCCTGTAACTACATAGGTAAAGGTGCTTCCTATAATTGCGCCCTCCATGTCATCATGAAAACCAAATACATTCTTACACTCAGGATAAAATGATGCAAAAAGAGGATTGACAGCACCTACCGCTTGTACTAAAGGAGACGTTTTACTATGTGTATAATCTGCAGACCAAGGGGTTGATTTTCCTATATTTTTAAATCCTAGTTTCGTATCCTCAAGGACCACCCAATTTGGAATAGGATCAGGTCCGTTGGCTTTAAAGTCAATTTTATTATTGACATCACTTTCTACCATCCATATTTTTGAAGGAATATCTTTTATTCCTTTATCAGTTTGCAGTCTTATCACCATCCATCGGTTGGGAGCATACGGAAATTGCATTTCGGTGTCATCGCCTACAAAGGCATGTTTTAATGCTTTAGGAAGCGTCCAATGCAAATGCATTCCCTTTTCTAAAGTTAGCGTTTTAGTAACATCTGGCTGAAGATTTTCGCCTAAAAAATTCTGATCAAAAAGTTTCATTCTAGGACGCAGGTCTGCAAAGTTCTCCTGTGTGCTACTTAACACGAGCGCTTGCACCGATATAGGAACTACTAATTTTGAATCTATCGCTTCTGGCATCTTTTGTTTTTTAACTAACGTTCAGGGTTATGGTAATTTCACGCTTTACCGGGCTATCTACCATTTGATATGCAAATTCTGCCGATGTAAAGTGAACTTCTTTATTTTGTGCTATGGCTACAGGATTGAGTTTTTGTTTCATAAGTGATGCAAGACCTGCAACATCTATAATGTCATTTTCAATCAACCCATTATTTAGCTCATTATTGACATTGATCGCTTCTCTAGAAGCCTCTAGAGGAGATCCATCATCCTCTTTTAAGTTTTTTTGATACCTGTTTGACTCTCGATTACTATCCATTTTAATCCCAAAATGAAGACCTTCAAAAGGTTGTTTGATGGTTATTGAAGCGATGTTTCCATTAAAGATACCCAAAAAAATGTCATCATCGATGCGCTCAAATCGGAGGGCAGGAAGTAGTTCCCCATCGCTGTCATACGCCAGTATTTCAAGACCTCGCCATCCAGAAACGACATCAGAACGCAATAAAAAACCTGTGACATTAAGGACTCTTAAGTCTGGATCTGTTTTACTTTCATTTGATTTTTGATCTATATATCCATCAATAAGACCCTCACTAAGTACTCGATCAAGGATATGATCTGTATCATCAAGTCTTCCTATGCTTAAAGCCCCGTCAAGAAGGGCTTCCATCCAATTGGGGTCAAGGTAAAATACAGTCATTATTCCTGAATCTGCATGCTCTTTTTCTAGATAAAACTCATGAGGCACGAGATAAGAAAAAGGAACCCCTTTTAGTTGATACAATTCGGTTAAAAAGGAGCGTGCTTCTTCTGGAATAGAAGCTGTAGTAGCTACTTCTATTTTTTCTGGGGTACTTGTGGTTACTCCCAAAAACTGAATCAATTTGCTCTTAACTGTAATCGCTTCTTGATTATTCATAAGGGAATTGATCGTATCTCTTTGGGTGTTTTTTGCCTTTTCTTGTATTTGGGATAATCGCCAAGCCCCCATTGCTCTTGCATATTCTTGATTTTGCAATCCAAGTACACGCCCTAGCTGCCAAGCAGCAGCAAAAGAAACATCAAAAAATCCTGTTGTTCTATCATACCGCAATGCTCCGTCTGAAGCTGTAAAAGATATCTTTTTTGAAGTGGCTGGAGATAACCGAGGAACAAATGGTCCTTGATACCAAGAGATAGTGGTGGCGCCTGCGCGTGTTAAATGCCCCAAAGGAACATGTCCAGATTCAAAATAAGACTTTAAATGCGCTACTTCGGTGGCTTTTTCAATTTTCATGGGCCTTGTATGAATCCCATTTACTAACTGTAAAAAATTGGCTTCTCCAGAGTTGTCAAAATTCCAATGCGCCAAAACAACTAGCCTCACACTATTTCCTTTAGGAATTTCTTTTTTTGGTGTAGCACCTTTCAAATACGCTGCATAGCCCTCCAAAGACACCACAATAGCCGTGTGACTTTTTCCAGAAGTCAGTACCCTATTCCCTACCAATACAGAAAACATTCCGGTACTCTTATCAGCATCTGTGTCTAAAATCCCTTCTTGATCCTTGTGGGTAATGGAAACTTCCTTTGCATGCGCCAAAAAGGAAAGACTCTCCATAGAAGGGACGTAGGCGTCAAACTGCTCTTTGGTGATATCCACAGTAAAGCAACCATCGGTTTCATTCTCCCATTCCATTAATGTTAATTCCGCTTTCGCGAAAGCGGACTCTTTAGAAATAGCAGGACGTATCACGGTGTCTGGAACAGAAGGAGGAAGAATATCCTGTAAACTCCCTAAATTGATCTTAAGAGCTTGCATCTCATCTTCATCAAAAAGCAACAATGCCATCCAAGGGACTGGAGGGGAGACTTGCGGCGTTTGTTTTTGCTGAGGCGTTTCTTCTCTCTGAAAAACAGGAGGTTTCCCATCAATTGTTCGCTCCCACGGAAGTGTTCTTCTTGAAAAAATAACATGAGGTAATTGACCCGAGTAGTTACCCGATCTATTGGCAGGTGGATACACCGAATAAATATCTGCAGCATTAAGTGTAAAACGAGCAGCATCAACGCCAAAAGAAAACGCTTTTTTGATTTTTTGTACCGATTTCTTATTTCTAAGAATATCCTGATCTACAGTGACCTGATAAGATCCTGCCACCATAGGAGGTAAAAAACATTGTACTATTTTTGTAATTTCACTCATTCATTGATCAAGTTACATCTGTTGAAAATTGCGGTATTTCCCCGAGTTCTACCAATACTGGTATGGCTCTAAAATAAGAAGGACCTTGTGCGATGACAGCGGTCATTTCTGACTCTTGAATGTCGGGCAAATCATCTCCAAAAATAGCTTGCAAAGCCGATGAAATTTCTTGACGTCTTTCCTTTTTAGCCGTAAAAGTCTGTTCCATAATCCCTTTTTTCTGTTTGCCTTGTACTGTATCAAAATGCCCTAAAACTTCAAATGCTTGAAAGGCTTCACCTAGTTGTCGTTGGGTAAAACTCCATTGAAATGAGACTGTAGATCCTTCTACTAACAATGAAAAATCAAAGGCTTTCATTTGTGCTACTTGAGGTACTAATGGTGGGTGAAGTGTGACCCCAGTTAGTACATTACTCATCACTTTAGCAGTTCCTGGATTGGCATTATTATGTGTTGATTTACTACCTCCCCACAAGGCTTCTGCTACTCCTTTGGCGATGCCTACTAATCGCATTTGCATAGGCTTGCCTCCTAGAAAAACTGACACATTCATGTCAAAATTCATTTCTTTAGCCACAAAATTACAAGGTCTCACCCCAATATCTTTAGTGCGTTCCTTATAGGTGCTTTTTTTATACGCCGATACCATTAAGGTATTTGGTTCCGTTTCTTGGCCATTGTGGTGCAAGGTAGTTACTGGAATAAAAGAATCTACAGCAATAGCGAGCTGGAGTGGATTAATTAAAGGAAACTTATGTGCTCCCTTTACAGCCATCAATCCATTGCTAATGGTAATATTAATAGGATCTGGATTTGATAAAGCTGCTTCTTGAGTTTTGTTAGTTTTACTAGACCTTAAGCGTTTCTTTGACGTATCTTCTTTCCCTTGAGGAATAAATCCATTGGAAAATGCGTGCCACTCTAATGGTTCAGGAACTTTTTTACGGCCATCTCCAAAAGGTATTGTAAACGAAAAGATGGTCCAATCTACATGAGCTTCTCCCGCAAATGGAGGTCCCCAAATATGGAGTTGTGCACTCATTTCAAAATTGAAATGTATGCGTACAAATGCAATTTTAATACGAGCCTCTATACGCACCGTAATGCCCATATCAATCATATACTGAAAAGGTGCCCATGCAATGAGCATATTTGCCCAAAGGATGATTGATGCCTTGACTATAGAAGTCTTAAATACAACTTCCCATCGACCTCCAGCCATGATGGCAGATGAGGTTAAGGCATAATACAACTCCCCTTTTATAGACACGTATTTTCCTATTTTCCAATGTAAGCCTACCCTTGGTACTGTAGGATAATGAGGTGGTTTTATAAACTTAGGATGATACCCCCCTAACGTAATGACAAAATCCCCTTCGTGGGGTCCGTTTACCCAAGTGTAAAAAGCAAATCCTCCAGTAAGTTTACAGTCGGGCGAAAGGATATAACTATTGGGAGTAAGAACGGCTTCTACAGAAATGACATCACTTCCTGTTCCAAAATGTGCCAAAATTGCAAGTTCTATATAAACAATAGGCGCTGGAGCAATTGCTTTTTCTGGCCACGTTAAACGTGACAATCCTAGAATAGCAAATTCTAGTTGTGTCCCAAAATTAACCGTAAGTAATACAAAGGATTCTATGATTTTAAAAGAAGTAAATTTTATTCCCACGGCTAGCCAAAAATCCCCTACAGAGATTTCAATAGGTAGTTTCCCATTATTCATAGGAGTTTCTAAGGATTGTAATACTTCTGATAATCCGCCACTTTTCTGTGGTTGCATTGCAAGGGCGACCAATGGGTAGGTAGCTACTTCATTTATAGAAGGGACATTCACCCTACGGTTATACCCAAAGCCTGCGGCAATGCCTGTGACAAAAAAGAAAGCAGGCCCACCAATAGGACCATCAAAAACACCATAGATAAATAAGGAAGCTTTATTTTCAACCTCAGCATACGCACCAATGGCAGCAATAGAAAATGTATTGATTTTGATAATAGCACCACCGCTGTACTCGTCTATTTCTTTACCATTATACATTCTGGTGGAATGTAAAAAAGCACCTGAAATTTCTATAGGTGGTCTGCTATATGAAAGTCCTAAACCATCCAAGTAAAAATCAGGAATGTCTGGTGGCCATTTGAGTTTAAACCCTAATCCAAAGCCCATTAATTGTACTCCAAGACCTATCATAGTCATAGAAGCATCTAAGAGTAAAATGACTTTACCGTCGTCATAGGCAAAACCTATTCGTTGTAAAGAAACAGGGCCTATTCTTTTATCTAACTTTTTCCATGTGGCTTTTGATGAAATGGCACCTCCTAAAGGTTGGACACCAGTGCTTGCTGCAGGTGTTTCGTCATGTGATGGCTCTTCTTGTTGGCTGGAACTACCACCATTGATAACATAATGCTCGATAACCCCATTGATTTGTAACTCTGTCGTAATATTAAAACCTGAAGCAATATCAACCCTAGGGATTGCTTCAAAAACCTGTAACTCTTCTTTTGAAAAATCACCTTTAGCATAGATGGCAAGTACTTCTTTAAACGCAAAAGAATTCCCTCTTGTTAGTACAGGCCCTGCCATAGGCAAATCTGAAAGATCCAACGATAAATTGGCACCCATTCCAAAGAGTAACTTGGCGTTTTTTTCTCCTTTATTATAAAGGAAAAAGGCTTTGAATTTGTCTAATGTAAATGAAACTTCAGGTAACGATTTTACCGTCTCTTTTCCAAAAAGGTCTCCAGCTATTTCTTTAAGATCAATCGTTACCTTCCCTTTATTGAGATAGCTGGCAAATACATACCAAGCTTTATTTTGCTTCACAAATTGAAGTTCAAAACGATGTGCACCCACTTTTAAAACGCCCTTAAATATAAAGGAAGGTTCTTCTGCATTTGTTTTATCATATTCAATGCTAATGGAAGCATCAAATTCATTTTTATTAATGGTTATTTTACAATCAAATGCAATGGTAAGTTGTGTAGCATTGACACCCCCAGCACCATAGGTTACTGAAAATTTATTAAAAGCAACACTATCTAGAACATCAGGAATCTCTTGATCTTTTGTTGTCGCCGACTTGACAATGTCTTTTACCGTAATTCCATCTTTTTTTAATGCAGCTAAAGAAGCAAATAAAACATCTTCTGTGGTGTCATTTACAAGAACTCGTTTCCGATACCCTACAGCAATATCAACACCCATAGAAGCATCTGGATTTCCTAAATGAAAATCTGCCTGTCCCGTAATTTCAAGAAGAAATGGTTTTGGTGTTGACATATAAGATTAAGTGATGCGTTATCTATGACGATGATGTGCGTAAACAATATCCGTTAGGGTTGCTCTCTTTTTTTGCTTTCGCGAAAGCATACTCATCCATATAGAAATAACTTCTAGCTATTGCCTTAAAAGACTATCTATTTATAATACTTTATTATTCAGATTACTCACTAGTTTCTACTGCTGGTATAGCTACCGCTTCATTGGTCACTCTAAACCCAACATTTTTAATAGTAAGTGCTCCAAAAGTAATAGCATCTCCTTTTTTTGATGATACATCAATATCAAAAGTTTTTTGAGTAACATTAAAATTAAATGCGTTAAACTCTACTGTAAAATCCTTAAGTTCTGGGGTATCTCCACTAGCTTCATCTCCAGTTTGTGGAATAGCAACTGCTGTAGTGTCATCACCCGTTTGCCCTCCTGCCCAAGCAATTAATGAATCTAGTCTAACTGAAGTACCTGCGGCTCCATCTTGTCTATCACTAAGATCAATAATCCAATCTCTTCTAGGGTTTAAGTTTCCTATACGAACACTAATAACTGCGACAGGATCTGTTGGCGTCGCTACTTTTGGACCTATTTCAATTTGTCCATTTAATCCCAAACTGAATTTTGAAACGTCAGTAAGGTTACTAATGGTAATTGTACCTTTTCCTGCACCAGCTTCACCTTCTTTCTTGAGAAATCCACCAACACCTCTATAGATTACTTTTTTATTTTCATCACTCCAAGTTACCTGAATATTATCAGTTGAAGTAAAACCGTCCCAATCTGTAAGTGTTGCTTTGGTATTTATTATCGTATCAGTAAAATCACCTTGCGAATCAAAACCTGATAGCTTGGCTACTTTTGTAATTGGTGGGATTTTAACATCTGTTAAGTTCCTAATTTCTGTAATTGTAATTGCCATAATATATATTTTTAAAAATATTGAATATTAAATCTATATGTAGAATTTAGTCAAGAGGTTCATTCTATATTTTAAATAAAATTATTGAAATCTTATGAGAGGAGTACCTCCCGCCTGATTTGGTTGCAAGGAGAGTATAAACGGACCATTGCCTCCTTCGGCTTGTGTAGGGGCATATACCGTTTGATTAGGGGTTCCGTCAGAAAAGGTAATAACGACCCCTTGCCCATTACTAATTTGATACACTGGCTCTGGTGCGGTATGATTTCCTGCTACGTGTACCTGTTGACCACCAAAGTTGACTGTTATTGCATTTCCAGTAATGTTTATAATATTAAAATCTGCCATAATTTAATTGATTTTTTAATCGTTACACCTACTCTATTTAGGCTTTTCGGATGACGCCTTTTGCGATTTTTTTGAATCATTATTTTATAATTCCAACGTCTCAACACTTGAGATTTTACGTATGAATACATTTAAAATTTGATTTCCTCTTTTCATATCATAACTCACTTCAAGTTTATTGATGAATTAGAGATGCTAACCCTATATTCTCATTAGGTAGCATTATTAGTGCCTCATTTTGATATATTCATATTAATATCTTGATTTCATTTGTTTGGGAAATGAAGATAAAAAATAATCCGCATCGTAAAATAGGTAAAACTACCTGTATTCAAAATGACCTTTTCTTAGACATAACTTTGCCTACATTGATTCACTAATCATGGCCATGTACAACTAGATTTTAACCCGTTGTGTATTTTTATTTGGTAGTATGAAACCAACTATTTTAAAAGTAGTCTTATGTAACCAATGTTACTGAAAACAGCTTATGAATCTTTTAGTTTTACAAAAAATTCATTAAATGTTGAAAGGAACAAAACTCTATGGCATTCTACGTTTTAAATGTCCAAAATGTCAAGAAGGTGATTTTTTTAAGGGACATCCATACAAATTAGGCACTATGGGAGTTGTACATAAACGCTGCAAGGCTTGTGATCAAAAATTTGAGTTAGAAACTGGTTTTTATCAAGGTTCTTATTATGTATCTTATGGCTTGGGGGTAGCGTTATTTATTGCTGTTGTCATATTAAATTATCTTTTTAGAGAAACGATAACGCCCACCTCTCTTATGATTTCATTTATCTTAGCATTAATTTTTTTACTCCCTTTGCTCTATTCTTTATCAAAAATTATATGGGCAACTATGTTTATAAAGTATGACAAAGATGCTATTATTAATCACCAAATACGTCTAGATAATGATTCAAGAACTCAAAAATAGTTACGGATCTCTTTTTGAAGAGGCGCTTATTAATGAAATAGTACAAGTAGGCACCTACAAAGAAGTACCAGCAGGATTCAAATTAATAGAAATTGGCTCCTACATAAAAGGAATGCCATTATTGGTTTCTGGAGCTATAAAAGTACTTAGAGAAGATAAGAATGGAGATGAACTTTTATTGTATTACCTTGAAAAAGGAGAAACGTGTTCTATGACGATGACCTGTTGTATGGGACAAACCAAAAGCGAAATTAGAGCTATTGCCGAAACAGACACAAAACTCATCATGATCCCTATCCAAAAAATGGAACTGTGGATGTCTACTTATAAATCATGGAGAGACTTTGTCTTTGAAAGTTACCATAATCGTCTTAATGAGATGTTGCATACCATAGATAGCATTGCCTTTGATAATATGGATGAACGACTTCTAAATTATCTTAAAGAAAAAGCGAGAGTTAATAAGGATCATATCATACGTAATACACATCAAGAAATTGCCTATGAATTGCATAGCTCAAGAGTTGTTATTTCAAGACTACTCAAGAAATTAGAAAATCTCGGTAAAATTGAATTACACAGAAACTACATAGAAATTATTAATTTAGACTAACTATGTAACCTATGTTACTGCCAAACACTAGCGGTCTATATATTTTTGCATCAAATTACACTAACAAACTATGGAATTACTAGAGATATTTGGGTACATAAGTGCATTAATAATAGGTATTTCACTTGGTCTAATCGGTGGCGGAGGTTCTATATTAGCTGTACCAGTTTTGGCCTATTTATTCTCCGTAAATGAAAAAGTAGCGACCGCATATTCCTTATTTGTTGTTGGAGCAAGTGCTTTACTAGGAGGTTTAAAACAGCATCTTAAAGGATATGTAGATTGGCGTACTGCTCTAGTTTTTGGTATACCTGCTATTGTTGGAGTCACTGTAGTGAGACATTATGTTGTCCCTGCACTACCAGATGTACTATTTACCATGGGAGATTTTGCGTTTACACGTAGAATGGCCATGTTTGGGTTGTTTGCTGTCCTAATGATTCCTGCTGCTTTTTCCATGTTAAAAAAGCGTAAAGAAAAAGAACCAAAGGGAGACGGTACTATAAAATATAATTATCCTTTAATTTTAGCAGAAGGACTTATCGTAGGGGGCATCACTGGAATGATAGGTGCTGGTGGAGGTTTTCTCATTATCCCTGCTCTTGTTATTCTAGCAAATGTAGAAATGAAAGTAGCCGTAGGAACTTCACTCATTATTATTGCTTTTAAATCATTACTGGGCTTCTTTTTAGGAGATGCATTCACCATGGAAATTGATTGGGTATTCCTTTCCATTTTTACGGGAATCTCTTTCATCGGAATCTTTATAGGAAGTTACTTGAGTAATTTTATTGATGGCAATAAATTAAAGAGAGGCTTTGGATACTTCATTTTTGTCATGGCTATTTTTATATTCTATATGGAGTTTTTTGTAAAACAATAAGTTATTTATATATATATATATATATATATGTCAATAAAAATGCCCTTTCACAGAAGGGCATTTTTATTTTGAGTAAACTACCTCGGGGCAAGCCCATAAGGCATTGATAAGAAACTGAATTTTAATTTCGAGGCAAGCCTTAGGGTATTAAACCCTTTGACGGTGCCAATAAAATTCAAATTTATGACTAATATCATTTTTTAACAATAAACTTCTCTTGTGTAACCTAAGTGACTAAAAAAATATAGCTTACCCCCTATTTTTATGCTGTTTAACAACTAAATGTATTCAAAATGAAAGTAGAACAAATTTATACAGGATGTATCGCTCACGCAGCGTATTACATAGAAAGTAATGGTGTTGCAGCCGTATTTGACCCATTAAGAGAAGTTCAACCCTACATTGATCGTGCGCAAATAGACAATGCAGAAATCAAATATGTATTTGAAACTCATTTTCACGCAGATTTTGTAAGTGGACACTTAGATTTACAAAAAAAAGCTGGAGCAGAAATTGTATTTGGGCCAGGTGCAAAACCTGCTTATGAAGCCACAACAGCAAAAGATGGACAACTATTTGAAGTTGGAGACTATAAGGTTAAAGTCATTCATACACCAGGGCATACCATGGAGAGCACTACCTATTTATTAATAGATGAAAATGGAAAAGAACATGGAATCATTACTGGAGATACTTTATTTATAGGAGACGTAGGCCGTCCTGATCTAGCGCAACATGTTGTTTCAGAATTAACAGAAGAAAAGTTAGCAGGGCATTTATACGATTCTTTAAGAAATAAAATTTTACCATTAAATGATGATTTAATTGTGTATCCTAATCATGGAGCAGGTTCTGCATGTGGTAAAATGATGAGTAAAGAAACTACAGATACGTTAGGGAATCAGAAAAAAGTGAATTATGCTTTGCAAGAAATGTCCAAAGACGAATTTATTAAAGTTTTACTTACGGGGTTAACAGCACCTCCAGGTTACTTTCCGCAAAATGTATTAATGAATATCAATGGCTATGAAAGCCTTGATACAATTATGAACAGAGCAACAAAAGCATTAACGCCAGAAGAATTTGAAATTGTAGCAAATGAAACAGGCGCTTTGATGCTTGACACTCGAGATGCAAGTGACTTTGCAAAAGGATTTATTCCTAATAGTATCAATATAGGGCTTGAGGGTAATTTTGCACAATGGGTGGGAGAAATGATCCCAGACGTAAAACAAGAAATAGTATTAATTACAGACCCTGGTAAGGAAGAAGAAGCGATCACAAGATTATCAAGAGTCGGATATGACTTTACAGTGGGATATTTAAAAGGCGGATTCTCATCTTGGAAAGAAAGTGGTAAAGAATTTGAAACTACTATTCGCATTACTCCTGAAGAATTAGAAAAAAAATATACCTCTGAAAAACCAATAATCATTGATGTTCGTAAAAAAAGTGAATTCCAATCTGAGCACATCATTGATGCCATCAACATTCCACTTAATGAGATCAATCAACATTTAGCTCAATTCCCTAAAGACAAACCTTTTGTACTACATTGTGCAGGAGGTTATAGAAGTATGATAGCAGCAGCTATATTAAAACAACGCGGTTGGGACAATTTTGTAGATGTTGTAGGTGGGTTTAAAGAAATAGCAGAAACAAACATACCTAAGTCTGAGTATATTTGCCCCACAACTTTATTGTAAACAGGTATTAATATCAAAATTAAAAACCTCTATTTTTTTATTAAAATAGAGGTTTTGTTAAATTTATGGATATGTAACTTAAGTTACTGTGGAATATACGAATCTTCGTTAATTTTACACTATAATTAAAAAATAAAGAAATGAACGTTGAACAAATCTATACGGGTTGCCTAGCACAAGGTGCTTATTACATTGAGAGCAATGGTGAAGTTGCCATTATTGATCCCTTAAGAGAAATAAAACCCTATGTAAATAGAGCTAAACTCGACGATGCAAAAATTAAATATATATTTGAAACGCATTTTCATGCAGATTTTGTGAGCGGTCACGTCACCCTTGCAAAAGAGACAGGAGCCCCTATTGTTTTTGGTCCCAATGCAAATCCAACATTTGATGCAATCATTGCGACAGATGGTCAAGAATTTAAACTCGGTGAAGTAACGATTGTTGCATTACATACCCCTGGACATACCATGGAGAGTACCACCTATTTATTAAGAGATAAAAATGGAAAAGATCATGCTATTTTTAGTGGAGACACCCTTTTCTTAGGAGATGTTGGAAGACCTGATTTGGCTCAAAAAATGGGCGTTTTGACTGAAAAAGATTTAGCAGGGTTTCTCTATGATAGCTTACGCGAAAAAATAATGCCACTCGCTGACGATGTGATCGTATATCCTGCTCATGGAGCGGGTTCTGCATGCGGTAAGAATATGATGAAAGAAACAGTGGATACATTAGGCAATCAAAAGCAAATGAATTATGCCTTGCGTGCCGATATGACCAAAGACGAATTTATAGCCGAAGTAATAGAAGGACTTTTACCCCCACCACAATACTTTCCTGCCAATGTAAAATTGAATAAGGAAGGTTATGACGATATTGATGATATTTTAAAAAGAGGTACTCAAGCCTTATCACCTGTCGCTTTTGAAGCTGCTGCAAATGAAACAGGAGCTGTTGTATTAGACGTACGCCATCAAGATGCATTTGCCAATGGACATATCCCCAGATCCATATTTATTGGACTTGACGGCAGTTTTGCTCCTTGGGTAGGTGCTTTGATAGCCGATGTAAAACAACCTATTTTATTAGTAACAGAACCTGGGCGAGAAGAAGAAGCAGTTACAAGACTCTCTAGAGTTGGATTTGATAATACCCTAGGATATCTTGAAGGTGGCTTTGAAGCTTGGAAAAAAGCAGCCCTAGAATATGACTCAGTAAGCTCTATCACATCAGATTCTTTTAAACAAGAATTAGAAAAAGGAAATCAACCCATATTTGATGTTCGTAAAGAGAGTGAGTATCTATCTGAACATGTAATAAATGCCACCAATACGCCTCTTGATTTCTTAAACGATCACTTATCAGAATTTCCAGATGACAGTCCTTTCTTTGTGCATTGCGCAGGAGGATATAGAAGTATGATTGCTATTTCTATTTTAAAAAGCCGAGGGATACATAATTTAATTGATGTCAAAGGAGGATTTAAAGCCATTAAAGAATCTGGCGTACAAGTTTCAGATTTTGTTTGTCCAACGACATTGTAAATAAGATTCAAAATGAAAAATATACATCAAGTAGAATGGCTAGAATTACTAGCAAATGATACACAAGCCATCATTATAGATGCTAGAACGCCTAGAGAATGTGCAGAAGGTATTATAGAAAATGCTATTATGATTAATTTTTTAGATACGATTGCCTTTAAAACAACTGTTGAAAAATTGGACAAAAACAAAAACTATTATGTCTATTGCAGAAGCGGAAACCGTAGTGCACAAGCTTGTCAACTTCTAGAAAACTTAGGCGTAGAACACACCTATAACTTATCTGGCGGCATGATGGCTTGGACAGGAAAAACAGTAGTCCCCGTATAAATAAAAATAAATCCATATAATGATATGGATCTAATGGTTGGTTAATAGAGGAAAAGAGGTTATCTAATTGGATAACCTCTTTTTTGATATAATAACCTATATGTAACTTATGTTACTGCCCATTTTAACCATTCATCATAACTTGCATATATAAATATCATACCTATGAAAGCAGCGATAATAGTGCAAAATTTAAAATGTGGAGGATGTGCCAATACAATTACCACTAAACTTTCACAGATTGATACGCTATCAGAAATTTTAGTGGATACTGAAACATCTACAGTTTCTTTTGTTGCCACAAACCCTGAAGATGTATTGATAGTAAAAGAAAAACTAAAAACATTGGGCTATCCATCTATTGAAGATGCAAACGGAATTATATCTAAAGCAAAATCTTTTGTAAGTTGTGCTACTGGAAGAATAAAATAATTCATGACAAAACATACACTATCCCTTACAGACAAGCTTGCGATTGATAGAACAAGACTCGCAAATGAAAGAACATTTCTTGCTTATTTCAGAACCTTCATCGTATTCTTAAGTTCAGGCCTAGCCATTATTAAATTAGATATGCTCATAGAAATAAGATGGATAGGTATTATGCTCTCTGGAATAGGTCCTGTTCTATTTTTAATAGGTTTGATAAGGTTTTTATATGTCAAGAGAAGTATCAAGAAATATTACATCTCATAAAATTAGAGCGATATACTCCTAGAACCAATAAGAAAAATGTTACTGTAAGCGCCAGTAAAAAAGATAATTATCTATTTCCACATATTCGCATTAGAATATTCAATCCATTACAACTGGCCTAAGTCTAAACTAACAACTTACTTATTTATGAAAAAATATACAAGCCTAATACCTATATCCTTTATACTGCTATTACTTATAAGTTGTAATGATAGTAAGAAGTCCAATTACTCAAATCAAACTGATATTGAAGTTAAAACGACCACATACTCCCCAAGCAATCATCCAGGAAAAAAATTAATGGAAAGTAAGTGTTATGTATGCCATAATCCATCAACAGATCACGAGGGCAGGATTGCTCCACCTATGGTTGCTATAAAATCGCACTATCTCAATGATGATACCACTAAAGAAGAATTTACAAATGCAATCTGGAGCTTTGTAAAACAACCATCTAAAGAAAAGGCTAAGATGAAAGGTGCTGTAAAACGTTTTAATGTAATGCCATATCAACCATTTTCGGAGGAAGATATCAAGCTCATTTCAGAATATATGTACAACTATAAAATAGAGGAGCCAGAATGGTTTAAAAAACATATTGAAGAAGAAAGTAATGGTAAAATGAAGCATAGAAATGATGGTAAAAAGGATGCTGGTTCCGCTTCCGCGAAAGCAAAAACCCCAGAAGATCGCGGTCAAGAATATGCTTTGAATACTAAAAAAGAACTAGGTAAAAACCTAATGACCACCATTCAAAAAAAAGGAACTCTTGAGGCAGTTACTTTTTGCAATAAGCAAGCCTTTCCTATTACAGATAGTATGGCAGTAGCACAAAACGCAACTATAAGACGCGTGTCTGATAAACCACGAAATCCAGAAAATCAAGCAAACGCTAAAGAGCTAGGAATAATAGAGCGTTTTAAAAAAGCAATAGCAAGTAATGAGCAATACAAACCTGTAACTGAGATAGAAAATGGTGAAATTCAATTTTACGCACCAATTACTACAAACTCAATGTGTTTACAATGTCACGGAAGCCCTGAAGAAAATATTGACCCTAAAGTACTTACAACCATCACAAATCTGTATCCTGAAGATAAAGCAATAGGCTATGGTGTTAATGAAGTTCGTGGTATCTGGAGCATCACTTACAAGCAGTAAAATGAAACAATTTATTATTGGTTTATTGATCACACTACCCTTTTTAAATGTCACTGCACAAGAAAGAGAAACTCATTACAGCAGTTGGAATACCATTAACATTAATAAAAAACTAAATGACAAGTGGTCTGTAAATTCTGAATTCAACTTTAGACGTACAAACTTTTTAAGAGATTGGGAACAATTTATAGTGCGCCCTTTTGTGCATTACACCTTTGAAAACGATCTAGACATTGCCGTAGGATATAGTTATATAAAGAATTACAGTTATGCACCTTACAGCACTCCTATAGACGCTATAGAAAATAATATTTTTCAACAACTGACAATCAAACACTCTTTTTCTACATTTTCTTTTGATCATAGACTTAGGTTTGAAGAGCGTTTTATTGATACTATCATTAATAATGGGGATAATTCATACACTATTAACGGTACGACATATAGAAATAGATTTCGTTATAAATTTCAAATAACAGTCCCTATTAAAAATTTTAATACAACTCAAGGGGTAAGTATTGTTTTATATGATGAGGCCTTTTTAGATTTTGGAAATGGTCTCAGACCTGAAAAATTGGATCAAAACTGGATGTTCTTGGGTTTCGTTTTTCGCGCAAGCGAACACATAAAGATACGCTCAGGGTATCATGATATTTATGCTAAAAGAAGTGATCTTTTTATTAATAATCAAGTTTGGGAAACCACAGTAACATATAAGATTTAAAATGAATAAAATAAAGGTAACATTCGTATTAATCGTAGCTATCGTATTTCAAATAAAGGCACAAGAGCATCAAAAGCATAAGGAGATGCATGATGATGGACGTGGATTTAGAATCGCAGGAATCATTGGACATACCCTCATTAATACAGAAGGTATTGATAACGTATTTGTACCATCTTGGGGCTTAGACATAGAATATTGGTGGAATCACAAATGGGGTCTCGGACTACATAATGATATAGAAATAGAGACTTTTATCATCCGCAATTCTGATAATGAAGAAATAGAAAGGGTAAATCCTTTTGTTATTACAGTAGATGCGCTCTACCAATTTGGAGGTGGCTTTGTCGTCACATTAGGCCCAGGAGTAGAATTAGAAAAAGAAGAATCCTTTTATCTAGTAAGAGTAGGAATTGAATATGAAAAAGATATAAGTAACTCGTTATACCTATTACCAACGTTGTTTTTAGACCAGCGATTTGATGGATATAACACCTGGAATATTGGTTTAGGCGTTGGTTTAAAGCTATAAGAATGCCTAAGGAAAGAGAAATCACAAAACCCATAAAACAACAATCTAATGAAAACACTTGGTCTTATAGGAGGCACATCATGGCATTCTACTATTGAGTATTATAAATTAATTAATGAGCTTGTAGGAAAAGAAATAGGATCACAAGCAAATCCTCCATTAATAATTCATAGTATTAATATAGAGTTGATGCGTGAGCAAAATAAAGAAAAAATAAATACTACATATTTAGAAGTATCACGTAAATTAGAACAAGCCGGAGCAGAAGCGATTATTATATGCGCAAATACACCACACATGGTTTATAACTATGTACAACCTAAAATTAATATCCCTATACTACATATAGCTGATGCTGCTGGTAAAGAAGCTAAAAAGTTAGGTTTAAAAAAGCTAGGACTCTTAGGGAACAAACCTACAATGATTGGAGATTTTATCCCTGAAATTTTACAAACCAACTATCAGATAGAAACTATTATACCAGAAGTTGATTATTTAAGTCAAGCACACCAATACGTTTCTAAAGAACTTACACAAGGTACGTTTACAGAAGAAGCTAAGCAGTTTTTTCTTGCTCAAATAGATTTACTTGTGAAACGTGGCGCCGAAGGAATAATTCTAGGATGCACTGAACTTCCATTATTGATAAAACAAAATGAAGTACATATTCCATTAGTAGCTACCACAGATTTACACGCGCAAATGGCCGTAGATTTTATTCTCTCTGAAAAGGAAACGGGTAAGGTAATTCTACGTTAAGAATGGTTTACCATCAAGTTTATAAATGACTCCATGTATTCATAACAAGCTAAGCAACTTAGTTTAGTTTACGATAAACAAGTGTAGTCATGGCTCTTACGTCTTGAACATTGGTCGTTTTTATAGGCTCTATAAGCGCTAGAGAATGTTTTTCTGATAATTCTTGTATAATTTCTCTAGTGATGAAAAAACTACCTTCTCTATTGGTCTGACTTTCTTTCAGGTAAGGCATGCGACCATCAAGTCCAATGTCTGATGCCACTCGTATAAATAAGGTACCGTCAATTTTTAAAACCCTGACGAGTTCTGAAAACATCGTATGAAAGTGTTTTTCGCTTTGCGCGAAATGTAATACTGCACTACAAATCACGTGGTGAAATTTATTTTCGCCGAAAGGCAAAGCTTCTAAATTGCCCAGTTGAAAATTTGAAGCCATTTTTGGATAACGCAGCTTTGCATTATCCAGCCGTTCTGCATCTGTGTCTACGCCTGAAATATCAAAACCATTGATATAAAACCACGTTAGATTTCTTCCTTCACCACAGCCAGCATCAAGAATAGTATCAAGAGGTTGATATCGCTCTTTCATTATTTGATCTATGATATAGATATCAGTTTTCCCTATAATTTGAGATAATGTTGATTCGTTCACAATTAGCCTATTTAATACTCAATATAACAATACTATTGTAATGCTTATGTAACTTGTGTTACAGTATGTTAAATTTATTGCTATTAGTTTTACATAATTAATAAATTAAGAACAGAAAAATGGCAACACACTATAAAGTAGTAATCATAGGAGGTGGAACAGCAGGCATAATGACAGCGGCTCAACTTTTAAAACAAAAGAAATCCGATAGCATCGCTATTATTGAACCTGCAGATACCCATTATTATCAGCCAGCTTGGACATTGGTGGGTGCAGGAACATATGATTATGATAAAACCGCTAAACCTATGGCTTCTGTAATACCAAAAGGTACTACTTGGATTAAGGACAAGGCAAAAGGGTTTGATGCAGCTCATAATACAGTCCACACAGAAAAAAGTGGTGATATCACATATGATTATCTTGTTGTTGCACCAGGGCTAGCGTATGATTTTAGCCTCGTTCCTGGACTAGGAGAAGCCATGGATAAAGGCGTCGTTTGTAGTAACTATACAGACCCAAAACATACGTGGAATGTCATTAAAAACTTCAAAGGTGGTACAGCTCTTTTTACACAACCTGCAACCCCTATAAAATGTGGTGGTGCTCCGCAAAAAATAATGTATCTAGCGGAGAGCCATTGGGCAAAAAGTAAGACAAAATCCAATACTAACATCGTTTTTGCTACTGCAGGAACTGTCATTTTTGGAACAAAAGAAATTGCTGATACATTAATGGAAGTCGTTGATCGCAAAGACATCAATCTTCGGTTTAATCATAAGTTGGTTGAAGTTGATGGGGCAAATAAAATTGCCTGGTATGAACTTACCAAAGATGTAAAATCTGGAGGTTGTGTAATAATGTCTGGAGACGATGAAGAAAAACATCTTGATGAAGCATTTCAATACAATTATAAAGATGTAAAAGTGACAAAGAAAAATGGTTGCTATGGGATCCATTATGATATGTTACATACTGCTCCGCCATCAGTAGCACCCAAGTTTGTAAAAGAGTCCAACCTTGTAAATGATGCTGGCTGGTTAGATGTAGATCATCACACGATGCAACACAATAAATACCCAAATATTTTTGGATTAGGAGATGTTGCAGCATTACCTACCGCAAAGACAGGAGCTGCCATACGAAAGCAAGTACCCGTAGTTGTAGATAATTTGGGATTACTCATTAGCCAAGATAAAATGGGCTCAAAATCTTACAATGGGTATTCTTCTTGCCCCCTTGTCACAGATTATGGTAAAATGGTGCTAGCTGAGTTTGATTATGAAGGAAAATTTACTCCAGATCCTAAATTGAAACAATTACTCATTAAGGATAGCTCTAAAGAACACTGGAGGTTATGGATGCTTAAAAAGTATATGCTCCCATACTTATATTGGAATAAAATGCTTAAAGGACAAGACGTTTAATTTACAATCCCCTTTTTTAAACTAAAGAGGTAAAGCGAATCGCTTTACCTCTTTGTTTATTTAATGTGAGTTCGATGTAAGTTTTTCTTCTTTTTCTCCAGTATACAACAGAACATGAGTTCTGAACGAGATGAAGCGACAGCTATTTCCGTTAATTTTTTTTGAAGCCTTGGAAACGACAAAGCGTGAGCTTTGGGCGAGGAGGAGCGACGGAGGAAATTCTTTGTGGTTTTTCGCTTTAAGCGAAAAAATATCTAAGAAATCGAAGATTCATAAGTTCCAATATTTAAAATAGAAAACGCACGCATAAAAAGCGTCTTTTCCCTGCCCACTAGCAAGCTGGTTTTGGTTCGGTTGGATTTTACCCTGAGCCTAGTCGAAGGATTGGATGAGTAAATAAAATAAATATTTGATTATTAGTTATTTACATTAATTTTTAACATAATCAAACTAAAAGACTAACTAATTATTTATGTCGAACTCACGTTTATTTAACTTTTTTACCTGAAAAACATCTTAACTTTACAGAATATGAATAAAGCACACTTACTAAAGGCTATACAGCTACAAAAACAAGAAATCAATGTTTCTGTAAAACTTAAAAGAGAATCTCAACGGTTTACAGAATTACTTTTTAATGCTTTGTTTGATCAAGGAACAGATGCTGAAAAAGCACTCACAGAACTTGAAGATTTATTTTTAGAAATTAGAAATTTGGCCTGCCCTGACATAAAAGGTTCTCCTTGTAAAACATGGGAGGATTTTACGATGACCATTCCTGATTTATTTTGTAACTTAAAGAAAGATGCTGTAGCTATATTTGACAATGATCCAGCAGCAAAGTCTATCGAAGAAGTTTATTTAGCCTATCCTGGTTTTTTTGCTATCGCAATTTATAGAATGGCCAAAGTTTTCCACAAACTTGGATTACCACTCATACCTAGATTAATGACAGAATATGCACATCGATTAACAGGTATAGATATACACCCTGGTGCAAATATTGGGGATTCTTTTTTTATTGATCATGGCACAGGCGTCGTCATAGGTGAAACCACCGAGATTCATGATAATGTTAAAATATATCAGGGGGTTACATTGGGTGCACTCACCGTAAAGAAAGAAGATAAAAACAACAAACGACATCCTACAATTCTAAGTAATGTCACTATTTATGCAAATGCTACCATTTTAGGAGGAGAAACAATTATAGGTGAAAATAGTATCATTGGGGGTAATACGTGGCTAACGGAATCTGTTGCTGAAAACTCCATCGTATTACACACTCCAAAAATTGAAATCATTAAAAAATACCAGACTAAGGAATGAATAAAACAATCATAGATAGAATAGGAAATACACCGCTTGTAAAATCTTTAGCACTTAATGTGAACCCTAATGTGAGTTTATACTTTAAACTAGAAGGGAATAATCCTGGAGGGAGTGTTAAAGACAGAGCAGCGTATAATATGATACGAAATGCGTTAGACAGAGGAGAAATAACTCAAGATTCTAAACTCATAGAAGCGACTAGCGGTAATACAGGAATAGCCCTTGCCATGATTGCTAGTATCTACAATCTGAACATCGAGTTAGTAATGCCAGAAACAGCAACAAAAGAACGCGTGCAAACAATGAAAGCTTATGGAGCAAAAGTTACACTGCATCCAGAAGGGATTGAAGGAGCTCGAGATTATGCGATAAACAAGGTTGAAAATGAAGGCTATTATTCATTCAATCAGTTTTCAAATGAAGATAATTGGAAAGCGCACTACAAAACAACAGGTCCAGAAATATGGGAAGACACCAATGGAAAAGTAACCCATTTTATTTCTTCTATGGGAACTACAGGAACCATCATGGGGACCTCTACTTTTTTAAAAGAGAAAAACAATGCCATTCAAATTATTGGAGTCCAACCAACAGATAACTCAAAGATACCAGGCATACGCAAGTGGCCTCAAGAATACCTGCCCGCCATATTTAATCCCTCCAAAGTGGACCGAATACTAGAAGTGAGCAGAGAGGAAGCCATACAAATGTCAAGACGATTGGCCAGAGAAGAAGGCATACTAGCAGGGATGAGTAGCGGTGGAGCAACGACCGTAGCGTTAAGAATTGCTCAAGAGTTAAGTGAAGGGATCATTGTTAGTATTATTTGTGATCGAGGCGACCGCTATCTGTCTTCAGAACTTTTTGAGTAAAATATGAACTTACTAAAGTTGAGTTTTATGTATTTAGTCCTTCATTTTTTTGCATAACCATCCATCATTGTTAAAACTAGTTAATTCTGGTAGTGTGTAACTTAGGTTACAGCATAATATTCAACTATAGTTTACCTTTATATCAAATAAATAAAACTATAAATAAATACTATATTATGGATGATAAAAATGTATTACTAGAAAAAATAATCTCGATGCCACGTATAGGAGATACAGCGCCAGATTTTACGGCTTTGACCACCAAAGGAACTATTACAATGTCTGATTTTGCTAAGGACAAATGGACCGTGCTATTTTCTCACCCTGCCGACTTCACCCCCGTTTGCACTACAGAGATGAGTGGTTTTGCGATTAGAAAACCAGAGTTTGATGCCCTTAACACTGAACTTTTAGGATTAAGCATAGATAGTATTCATGCACATTTAGGGTGGGTACAAAATGTACGGGAAAAGACAGGCGTATATTTCGATTTTCCCATTATCGCAGATATTGACATGAAAGTATCAAAGCTTTACGGAATGCTACAACCTAACGAAAGTGAGACCGCAGCTGTAAGAGCCGTATTCTTTATAGATCCCTCTAAAAAAATACGTTTAATAATGTATTACCCACTTAATGTAGGTCGTAATATGGATGAAATCCTAAGAGCCTTAGACGCATTACAAATGTCTGACAAGCATAAAGTAGCCATGCCTTTAGACTGGAAAAGAGGGGATAAAGTGATTTGCCCTCCACCAAAATCTCTAGAAGCCTTAAATGAAAGACTAGCAGATGATTCTGTAGAAAAAGTCACCTGGTATCTAGCCAAAAAAGAGATCTAAAACAAAACCAAGGGCTTTATGTAAAATTACTAAAGCCCTTTTTAAATTTTTAAAAATAACTTATGGAAAACATGAATAACATTGGTTTAGATACAACAGCATCACAAACCACCGCAAAAGAATTAAATGATTTACTTTCAAATTATCAATTGTTCTATATGAATCTAAGAGGTTTTCACTGGAATATTAAAGGAAAAAAATTCTTTGAATTGCATCTTAAGTTTGAAGAGCTTTATAATGATGCTTTGATAAAAGTAGATGAAATTGCAGAGCGTGTTCTTACACTAAGTGCCACTCCGCTGCATTCATTTAAGAAATACCTTGAAAACTCAGACATAAAGCCCGCAGAAAATGTAACAGATGGTGAGGTCGCTATAGACAATATTCTTAAATCTTTAAAAATATTATTAAATAAAGAAAGAGTTATTTTATCTACTGCTTCAGAAGCTAATGATGAAGGGACAGTTGCTTTGATGAGTGATTATATCGTACAACAAGAAAAATTGGTATGGATGCTTTCTGCTTATCTAGATTAATAAAAATAAGATGTACGCTTTCGCGAAAGCGTAAAAAACAAAAACCCTTTTGAGAATCTCAAAAGGGTTTTTAATTTTAAAAATACTGTTTAAAATGCATACTGAACAAATACTGAAAAATTTCTTCCAGGATCATTAATAGGTACCCTTGTAAAATCAGCTTGATTCACAAAAGAAAAATTCAAATGATTATTATAGGTCTCGTCAAATACATTGAGAACAGCAAGACCAATGTTTAACTTAGTGACTGGTTTGAAACCAAAACGTACATCTAATGTCTCATAACCGGCTGTTTCTTGTTCTCTAAAACTTACTGCGATTTCATCCTGCTTTGATGTAATCGTATACTCCAAACGAGCCCAAAACGTATCTTTTTCATAACCTAGCCCTAAGCGGGTTATAAGAGGAGGCGTTAATGGTAAAGATTCATCAAGGTCTTTATTTCTAGCATATACATACGAAAACGCAGTAGAAAAGTTAAAATAAGTTGCAAAATCTATCGAAGCATCTGCCTCAAAACCCGTTTTATAAGCCTGATCAAGATTAATAAAACGTTTTACTTCTTGTGGTTGCGCATTAGGCATAAATTTTCTATCTAGTGTTGGATCTACAACAGCAACAATATAGTTTTCATAAAAAGCATAATACCCAGAAATACCATATCGTAAGGCCTCAATTCCTTTTTCAAAATGCTTCCTTCCTTTAAAACCTATTTCGAATTGGTTATTTATCTCTGCATCAAGGTTAGGGTTACCCACATATTCAAAAGGGTCTTGACCTACAGAAAAATGATTAATATAGCGCTCTATCATATTTGCAGAACGCACACCGCGACCATAAGCAACTTCGAGCGTGTTATTATCTGATAGTTTATGTTTTATAGAAACCGTTGCAGACACATTGTGTTCCTCTCGCTGACCAAGATTACTATACAACTCTTGAAAATCTGCTTCCGGATCCTGAATATCTGAAACGACTAAATCATAACGAACTCCAGCAGTGAGCATCGTTTTATCTGTAATTGGGTATTTATTCTCTACAAACAAACCAAAATCATTTACATAAGAATCTTGCCAGATCTTATCTTGAAATACTAAAGGCGCTGGTAATAAATCACCCATCATATTGCGTTTCACCAGTCGCGTCCTTCCACCATCTCGTGCAATAAGCATCGCGTCTATTCCACCATATAAAACCCATTTCTCAGTAGGTTTCATTTTAAATTCTACCTTTCCACCCGCAGTGGAAGCATCTATAGTAGACAAGGCTTCTGTCATCATAAACGATGGTCTTCGTGTATTTGCCATAATATGATCTACATAAGAGTAATACACCTTTGCATTTACTTCTTTTACAAAACCATTCAAACCTGAGAGCTTATAATCTAAAGATAAAATAGAGCTATTATCTTCTTCGGTATCCATAGGCAATCCTGCGTGTAATACATCTCTCCCAAAAGACTGTCTCCAATGCGCTTGAATCCTTTGGTTATCACTAATGTTATAACCTATACGTAAACCATAATCTAAACTTCTAAACGATGACGGAATCTCAGTCCCATCACCATCTTCATAATTACCAAAATCACGATACCCTACATTTCCTACAATATCATATGTATCAGCTACTTGATTTAGCTTTATAGAAGAAACGAGCGAATTTCCATTAGACTCATAACCAGAATTTACACTACCGTGTAACCCATTATACATGGCGCTAGGTTTTTGTGTCACTAGATTTACAATTCCTCCAAATGTAGCTCCATAACGTACCGTATAAGGTCCTTTAATAACTTCTATTCTTTCAATCTCTTCAGGTACGACGTGAGTTGTAATTGGGTCCATCCTATTTGGGCAAGCATGTACCGCTTTTGTACCTCCATCAAACTGGATATTTAATTGTTCATATTGAGATGCTCTAAATGATGGGTCTATCGCATAGTTCCCTCGCTTAATAAGTGAAAAACCATTAAAGTCACTAAATAAATCTGCGACATTCTTAGGTTGCACTACCTTTTTTAATAAGTCAGTTTTTACAGTAGTGAGTACTGGATCTGCATTCCCTTTTCCAGTAACTATTACCGTATTTAATTGTATTGATTTTATCTGAGTTGTGTCTTGTTTCTTTTCTGTTTCTTGTCCTAGTAAAGACACAGGGATTAAAGCGCATAAGAGCGCTATTCTTTTTATTTTCATTTTTTGTTTTTCAAAATTACTTCAATAGAATTCTAGGGCACTTGATGTACAACTACCCATTTTACTTACTATATGTGTATTTTAAACTTGAGGGGGATGAAAAACAGACAATTGATCAGCTTCTATTTCAGATACCAAATAGTGATACTTTTGGGGTTGCCTTTTGCTTTGAAATAGGGTTTCATTTTGAGATATTTCTATGGAGCAAAACACTAGTTGATCCCATTCTATACCTGGGATTGTTTGTCTCTCTTCTGTAGAGGTGTTTTCAGAGATTTTACTTAAAAAGCATTTCCCATTACATTGTAATTCAGGTGTATCTTTATTCTCACACAATTGTTCGATAAAGCTCTTAACATCCAGTGCATACCAGCTATATACAAGAGATACCTTGACGCTATTGGTCAATAATAAAACTGATAATAGAACTACATTAAATAGCTTCACAATACAAAAATAAAGGTTGCTTTCAGGTAAAGGACTGACAAATATCATTTAATTGTTATCATACGTTTTCCGCTTTCGCGAAAGCAATATATTATCAGTATAAACCACAAGCTAAACGTTTGAGAACACAAAAATAAAGAGAAATGGCATGCTTGAAAGTTACTTAGGTTACACATAGAAAAAGATTAAATAAATATTGCTATGTGTAACCTATGTTACCCTATTTATGGACATGAATCTTTACTTTTGCCAAGAAAAATTAGACTCCTATGGATACAGAAATTCTTGCTAGAATCCAGTTTGCTTTCACCATTGCTTTTCATTACATCTACCCACCTCTTAGTATCGGTATAGGTTTGATTATGGTTATAATGGAAGGGATGTATTTAAAAACCAAGAACAAACAATACGAGATATTAACCCGCTTCTGGTTAAAAATATTTGCCATCACCTTTGGTATTGGAGTCGCTACGGGGATTATCATGGAGTTCGAATTTGGCACAAATTGGTCTGTATACTCAAGGTATGTAGGTGATATTTTTGGAAGTGCTTTAGCAGCCGAAGGTTTATTCGCATTTGGTTTAGAGAGTGCCTTTTTAGGCGTATTACTCTTTGGGTGGAATAGAGTTTCTCCTAAAGTACATTTTATCTCTACCATCGGAGTATTTTTAGGATCGATGTTTTCGGCAGTTTGGATTGTTGTAGCTAATAGTTGGCAGCAAACACCTGCGGGGTATCATATAGTTGGCGAAGGCTTTAACGCAAGAGCCGAAGTTACAGATTTCTGGGCAATGGTTTTTAATCCTTCAAGTGTAGATAGAATTATTCACGTGTGGCAAGGTGCCTTTTTAGCTGGAGCATTTTTAGTACTAAGTGTACACGCCTATTATCTTTTGAAAGGTCGCTATATAGAGATTTCAAAAAAGGCATTTAAAATAGCCCTAGGCTTAGCAACCATCGTCTCATTAACACAATTACTTTCAGGACATAGTTCGGCAGATGGTGTGGCGGTAAATCAACCTGCAAAACTCGCTGCAATGGAAGGTCATTATGAAAAATCAGCTCCTGCAGACTTATATTTGTTTGGTTGGGTAAATGATGAAACTCAAGAGGTAACTGGTATAAAATTACCTGGCGGCTTATCTTTTCTAGTACACCAAGATTTTGATGCACCCATTACAGGCTTAAATGCCTTCCCCAAGGAAGACAGACCAGGACAAGTAAATGCTGTATTTCAATTTTACCATATCATGATTTCTATTGGGATGTTTCTCATAGGACTTACACTCTATGCTAGTTTCTTGTGGTGGCGCGGGAAATTGTTCGATAAGAAATGGTTATTAAAGATTTTCGCCTTTTCAGTGCTTTTACCTCAAATAGCAAATCAAGTTGGATGGTTTGCTGCAGAAATGGGAAGACAACCCTGGATAGTTTACGGCCATTTAAGAACTAATGAAGGCTTCTCTCAAGAGGTGTCTTCTAATCAAATTCTATTCTCTTTAATACTATTTTTAGTTGTTTACACCCTACTTTTCCTTTTGTTTATTTATTCTCTAAATAAAAAGATAAAACACGGTCCGTATGATGAGGCTAAAAATCCAGATGAATTTTTGAAATACGTTTAACAAAATAACTATGGAATATTTTTTAGGTATAGATTATCCAACACTTTGGTTTTTAGTCGTCGGTTTATTATTCTCTGGCTATGCGATTTTAGAAGGTTTTGATTATGGTGCTGGAGCTTGGCATTTATTTTTCAAAAAAGATTTGAGCAGACGAATTGCTATTAATGCTATTGGACCTTTATGGGATGCCAATCAAGTATGGTTAGTTATAGGTGGAGGGGCTTTATTTGCTGGTTTCCCAGTAATGTATGCAACTATGTTATCATCTATGTACGTTCCATTTATGCTTTTTTTAATGCTTTTAGTACTACGCTCTTCAGCCATTAAATTTAGAAGCGCAGAGCAAATGTTGTGGTGGCGTAAAACGTGGGATATCATTTATTTCACATCTAATGTGTTGATATCATTTTTATTAGGAGTTGTCTTAGCTAATATCCTACAAGGACTTGAAATAGGAGAAAATTATAGTTATAAAGGAGGGATGTTCTTTTCATTTTTAAACCCTTATGCTATTATGGTTGGTTTGACCACCGTTTCATTATTTATGACACAAGGGGCTATCTTTTTATTATTAAAAACAGAAGGTCGTTTACACGCTAGATTAACTTTTTTACTTAAAAAAGGAATGATTTTTTTCATTGTAAGCTTTGCGGTAACATCCTTATATACCTTAGTATTTTTACCCGGAGTCACAGATAGATTTAAGGAAAATCCTGTATTCTTTATCGTTCCCGTCTTAGCATTTTTAGCGGTTGCAAACGTACCTAGGTTGGTTTCAAAGAAAAAATATGGAATTGCCTTAGTTTTTTCTTCATTAACCATGGCATTTCTATTGATGCTAGTAGCAGTGCAGTTATA
Organism: Dokdonia ponticola; assembly: GCF_042653865.1. Taxonomy (NCBI): domain Bacteria; kingdom Pseudomonadati; phylum Bacteroidota; class Flavobacteriia; order Flavobacteriales; family Flavobacteriaceae; genus Dokdonia; species Dokdonia ponticola. Next base: position 544,846 of record NZ_JBHSFV010000001.1, read on the forward strand.
TCCTGTTTTATTACCATCATCGGTAGACCCAGCGTATAGTGTTACTATTTATAACGCGGCATCATCACAGAAATCTTTGGGTATAATGCTCACTATTGTTCTAATTGGATCACCGCTTTTAGCTGGGTATTTCTTGTTTTTATACAGGACATTTCACGGTAAAGTAAAATTGGATGATACCAGCTATTAAATCATGATTCTTTTTATAGGGTGTTGATGTGTTTACGCTTTCGCGAAAGCGTACTTCTTAGTAACATCCAAAAATAGGTAAAGGTCTTTTCTGTTATGTAACCTAAGTGGCTGTAGTATTTTATTTTAAAACGGAAATTTGTAATCTCAAAAAATTGGTCATAAAACATCTAACAAACAAAATAAATGAAACTACCTATCATCGTTACCTTTCTTATCACTTTTACGCTAGTAAGCTGTAATTCGACAGCACAGGAAGATTTTAGTATACAAATAGAGCCCTTTTCTATAAATGAAGCACCAGGTGTCCAATCCTACTCCATCGGAAAAACGAGTGATGGAAAATGGCTTTTACTAGGAGGTCGCATAGATGGCTTGCACAAACGGAGACCTTTTGAAGCATTCTTAAAGAAAGAAAATAATACGTCTGTATTTTTAATAGATCCTTTAGGTAATAAGACTTGGAGCGCAGATCTCAATGTTTTGCCTACTTCTATTTTTGAACAACTACAATCTACAAATCAAGAACATCAGCAAAAAGATCATACACTTTACATCATAGGAGGTTATGGATATAGTGAAACCAAAGGCGATCACACAACGTATGCAAATCTAACTGCCATAGATCTTGATGGATTGGCGAAAGCGATCATCAACAAAACAGATATATCCTCGTATTTTAGACAAATCACAGATCCTAATTTGGCAGTCACAGGTGGGCAACTTGGATTATTAAACGACACATTTTATTTATGTGGTGGACAGTATTTTGAAGGAAGATATAATCCAATGGGACCTAATCACGGCCCTGGTTTTACACAAGAATACACCAATGAAATCAGAAAATTTAAAATAAAAGACGACGGCGTTACCTTAGCCATAACCAATTATACCTCCGAGAAAGATCCGCAAAATCTTCACCGAAGAGACTACAATATGGTGCCTCAGATTTTTCCTGATACGACACAAGGTTTTACGATGTTTAGTGGCGTATTTCAATACGATGCCAATATCCCGTGGTTAAATTCTGTAGACGTTACGGCAAATGGTTATAAAGTAAATCCTGATTTTAATCAATACTTAAGTCAATATCACAGTGCCAAAGTCCCCGTTTATAATTCAGAGAAAAACGAAATGATGACGATATTCTTTGGTGGATTAAGTCAGTATCGATATGATGAAAATGGTAAATTGATTAAAGATGACCAAGTTCCTTTTGTCAAAACAATTAGTATGGTTACACGCCACTCAGACGGGTCAATGACAGAAAAAGAGTTAGGCATGAAAATGCCTTCATTTCTAGGTTCTGGCGCTGAATTTATCCCTGTATCTGATGAGAATATTTATCTAGAAAATGACATTGTTAATCTTACCAATGTAAAGCAAGAAAAAACATTAATAGGCTACATCTACGGTGGTATTGAAAGTACAAGTGAAAACATTTTTTTTAGAAATAACGGGACTCAAAGTACTGCTAGTCATCAAGCATTTAAAATTTATATTACAAAAAGATAAAAATTTAAGAGCTCAAAAAATACCCTAAAAATCTTTCTAAATACATTTTCTATACATCGTAAGCCTGCATACATATTAAGGGACTTGCAAGAAATTTAAAGCATGCCGCTAGACATTAATCATTCATTTTAAAAAACCAATGGATGAGAATTTTATATGTAAAAGTTATCAGGATAATATCTTAAAAATGTAATGTGTCGCGTTTTTTTTTAAAAATTATGTTATAATTCACTTTGTTCTTTTAAAACTTTCACATTTAAGCACCTCAAAAGTTCAAACCTTTAGCCTTTTAATGAAGAAGCATTTATGTAAATTTTTCGATTTTGAGGGTAGAACTAAAAACCTTTTAAACACTATTTTCTCAAAGAGTTAACAGTATTCTAGTGAGCTCGAAAGGATTTGTTTTCTCACTCCTCAAAGCGCCGCTTTGAAAATAGTTCCAACAAAAAAACGCTCAAGCAAGCTTGGCTCTAATCATCTAGGGAGTACCTCGCTACGCTCGGTGATCCCTCAAAGCGCCGCTTTGAAAATAGTTCCAACAAAAAAACACTCAAGCAAGCTTGGCTCTAATCATCTAGGGAGTACCTCGCTACGCTCGGTGATCCCTCAAAGCGCCGCTTTGAAAATAGTTCCAACAAAAAAACGCTCAAGCAAGCTTGGCTCTAATCATCTAGGGAGTACCTCGCTACGCTCGGTGATCCCTCAAAGCGCCGCTTTGAAAATAGTTCCAACAAAAAAACGCTCAAGCAAGCTTGGCTCTAATCATCTAGGGAGTACCTCGCTGCGCTCAGTGATCCCTCAAAGCGCCGCTTTGAAAATAGTTTCAACAAAAAAACGCTCAAGCAAGCTTGGCTCTAATCATCTAGGGAGTACCTCGCTACGCTCGGTGATCCCTCAAAGCGCCGCTTTGAAAATAGTTCCAACAAAAAAACGCTCAAGCAAGCTTGGCGTTTTTTCTTTTGGAACTATTTATTCGTGAACTCAACGGGACAGAGTTCGAACTTTTTGAAGGAAGATATTAGCTTAATTCTCTCAAAATCAATGATTATGAATAATGCTTCCTCGCAACGATTTAGTTCCACTTCATTTTCTGCAACCTGACAGCATTTAAAATAGCAAGCAAGGCAACACCTACGTCTGCAAAAACGGCTTCCCACATTGTGGCAAGTCCACCAGCTCCTAAAATGAGAACTATAATTTTTACGCCAAATGCTAAAACAATATTTTGCCAAACGATACTTCTGGTAGAACGGCCTATTTTTATGGAGCGAGCAATCTTTGAAGGTTGGTCGTTTTGAATAATCACATCGGCAGTCTCAATAGCAACATCGCTTCCTAAACCACCCATTGCCATACCAACATCACTTGCTGCCAGAACAGGTGCATCATTAATACCATCGCCTATAAAAGCGACTGTTGTATCTGGTTGTGCTTTGAGTTTTTCTACTTCGTTGAGCTTATCTTCTGGCAACAAACCACCTTTTGCCCAATCGATGCCTAATTCTTTGGCGACTTTTTGTGTAATGGAATCTTTATCCCCAGAGAGCATTATGATTTTAGAAATACCAGCCTCGCGAATTTGCTTAATCGCTTGATGGGCATCTTCCTTCAGTTCATCTGCAATCGTTACGTAACCTGCAAATTTGCCATCTATTCCTACCATTACTATGGATTCCACAATAGTATCAGTTTCTGAAGGGACATCAATGCTATTTGAAGTCATTAAAGCTATGTTTCCTACCAGCACGGTTTTTCCGTTTACGGTTCCTTTCAATCCTTTTCCCGCGATTTCAGTTACTTCGGTTGCATCATAGTCGGCACCTTCGGCTTTGTATTCCATTATGGCTTTGGCGATGGGATGTGTAGATTGCTCTTCCATTGCCATTAGGTATTTCATAAAGTCCGCTTTCGCGAAAGCGGAATCATTTACAACTTCCTTAATTTTAAATACTCCTTTTGTAACCGTACCGGTTTTATCCATTACCACGGTATTCACCTTAGTCATTGCATCCAAAAATGATGCGCCTTTAAACAGGATTCCGTTGCGAGATGCAGCACCCAATCCACCGAAATATCCCAGCGGAATGGATATTACCAAAGCACAAGGACAAGAGATAACTAGAAAGATTAAAGCTCGATATAGCCAGTCTCTGAACACATAATCATCTACAACGAAATACGGTAAAAAGGTCAGACCTATGGCTAAGAAAACTACAATAGGCGTGTAAACACGAGCAAATTTTCTAATAAACAACTCGGTTTTAGATTTACGAGCGGTGGCATTCTGCACCATATCTAGAATACGTGCGATAGAACTATCTTTAAATTCCTTGGTAGTTTCTACCTCAATAACTCCATCGAGATTGATGCTTCCTGCAAAGACAGATGCTCCTTTTTGAATAGTGTCTGGTTTGCTTTCTCCAGTAAGGGCTGCGGTATTAAAAGAGCCTTTATCTGAAAGCAAAATACCATCAAGAGGCACTTTTTCTCCCACGCGCACTTGAATTTTTTCGCCTATCTCAACAGTCTCAGGATTAACCGAAATGAAGTCGTCATTGCGATATACTAACGCCTCATTAGGTCGCACATCTAATAAAGCCTTGATATTTCCTTTTGCTCGGTTAACCGCTGCTTGTTGAAATAATTCGCCCACGGCATAAAACAACATTACAGCTACACCTTCTGGGTATTCTCCTATGGCAAATGCGCCCAAAGTTGCAATGGACATTAAAAAGAACTCCGTAAAGAAATCTCCATTCTTAATACTGTTCCAACCTTCTTTTATTACAGGGAAGCCAACAGGGATATACGCCACTGTATACCATACGATTCTCACCCATCCTTTGAAAAATGGTAGCGCGTCAAAATAATCAATTGCAATACCTATTATAAGCATTACAAAACTGAAAATCGCCGGTAGATAAGTTTTCAAATTAGAAACTTCGTCTGGACTGCTGTGATTGTGTCCATCACCGTGACTATGCTCGCCCTTATGTTCGTTAGGGTCTATGTCGCGTAAATTTACTTTTTTCTTTTTCATCTATTTTGATATCCAAATTTTTGCTTGTTCTTTATCTTTTAAATCGAAGTATTTTACTTCCGAGCTAGTGAAGAAATCGGTTGCCTTTGCTGCCCATTCCTGCCATTTTTCATTTCCAACGAATGCTATTTTCCCGTAATCCTTGATATGGGCTACATCAGTCTTGATGTCTTCCCAAAATCCTTTTATAGTATAGCCTTCAAAATCTTCCATTTCAAAATAAAAGTCCACTTTGCGACCTTTGTCGATGATTCGATGTATTTGTTTGTGAATGGTCTTTAAATTTTCTTCGTTCAATTTGCCTGAGAGCCTTGCTGCAATCAAGTTCTCTTTGTTCGTATCTATAAACTGTATCATAACTTCTTATTTTTAAGTGTTCAAAGTACAAGTTTAAACCGTGCAACGGAAGTGCAATTATCGTCCACTACATTTTTCGCATATTCCTTTAAGTACCAAGTTGGCATCTTCGGCCACGTACCCATCAGGCAAATTGATATGTGGTATTTTATGCTCTGTCAGACATACGGTCTCATCGCAATTATGGCAATGAAAATGCAAGTGTAAATCTTGTTCTAATTCGCAATTACATCCAGGTTCACATAAAGCATACTTGGTAATGCCTGTGCCGTCTTCTATGTAATGTACGATTCCATTTTCTTCAAAAGTTTTTATGGTTCTGTAAAGCGTTGTGCGTTCCGCTTTCGCGAAAGCGGACTCAATATCTGTTAGTGCTACTGCAATTTCCTTTTCTGCCAAATATTTATAAATCAAAATGCGCATCGCTGTAGGACGTACTTGATGATTTTCTAATGTTTTTTCTATTTCGGTCATTGTTATTTCAGATTACTTTTTATTTTTTTTGCCTTCGATAAAGCTTCCCATCCTTCTTTTGCTGCGTATGGAACAATCAGCAGCGCAGCAATTGGGTCTGCCCACCACCAGCCTAACCAATTCACAAGTAGTAATCCTAATAAAACTACTACCGTTTGATAAAGGCAAATAAATGTATCCTTTGCATCAGCTTTTAGAGCTGGACTGTCCAATCTGTTACCATATTTCCTTTTGTAATAAATCAAAATGGGATTTACGATTAAGGATATTACTAATATCACAACTCCAATAGTTGACCAAGAAGCCGTTTCTTGACTTATTAATTTAGATATGGAATCATAGGATATAAAGGCACAGATAAGCGCAAAGGATATAGCAATGACATAAAGCGTTATCATTTTTCGCGTTTCTACACTTTTCTCATCTATTCCTTTGATTTCGCCGTGCAACCGCCAGCCCAATGTTCCAGCACTTATTACCTCGATGGTGCTGTCAAGTCCCCAGCCAATTAAGGCAGAGCTGTTTGATGTAAATCCTGCGATAAGCGATACGACCACTTCAATGATGTCATAGATGACGTTCCATATCTGTAGGGTTCTGGCTTCTTTTAAATTTCTCTTCCTCGTTTTTTTCATATCTCCTAATGTGAGTGTTCTGTATCGCCTTTGTTCATTTCTGCCATAAGGTAATAGGAATTATTAAATGCAAAACGTGTTTTTGGACTTGGGGTTTCAAAAAAACGTATCGCTATCCAGTCACCATCTTTTTCGCCAGTCATAACTTCTATGGGTGTAAAACTCCACGCATCGCCTTCCTTTTGCGATGTAAATACATACGTCTTTCCAGCTTCTGTAACTACGGCGCTTTCTGGTAGTGCTATAGTCTGCTGGTTGTCAACTTCAATTTTACCTTTTATATACATTCCAGGTATAAGACCGCCTTCTTTGTTCTCAATTTCAGCGTGAACGTGCACTGCTTTGGGATCTTGTTCGAAGGTCTGGCTGACTGAATAAATTTCGGCTTCCAGTTCTTTTCCTGGACGCGATTGAATACTAAAGCGCACTTTTTGTCCTTTCTTTACTTTATCTACATCTTTTTCAAAAACCATTAAATCTGCGTGTACGTGGTCTGTGTCTACTATTTCCATCAGATTGGTCTGTGGCTCTACATACTGCCCAGTTTTTATAAATACCTTTTCTACAACACCTGCAATGGGACTGCGTAATGCCACACGCTGGTAAATCGTACCATTGCGCACGCCACTTGCATTGATGTTGTACTGTCGCAATTGCGCTTCAAGGCCTTTTACCATTGCCGTAGATGCCTGATAGTCTGCGGTGGCCTTTTGATAATTCATACCAGATGCCACGCCAGCTTCATAAAGTCTTTTTTGACGTTCGTATTCTTGTTTTAAAAAAAGACTGTTGCTGTATGCATTTAGGTAATCACTCTGTATCTGTATAATACTGGGATGTGAGAGGTATGCTACCGCTTGATTTTTTTTAACCTCGTCGCCTTCAATTACTTCTATTGAAGCCACATTTGCTCCCGCAAGCGTGGTAATATTAGCTTCGTTTTGTGGTGGCACTTCAAGCGTTCCGTTTGCTTCTACGTAACCGCTCATATTGCGCTGCGCAAGAGTGTCAATTTCCATTTGTAAGGCTACAAACTGTTCTTGCGTAAGCATTACTGCTTGAGCCTCGCCTTCGGTATGGTTTTCTTCATCAGTTTCACCTTCAGAATGGTTTTTTTCTGTTTCAGAATGGGTGGCTTCATCGTGGCCATCTTCAGTTTTTGAGTCGCCACAACTGGTCAATAATAATGCTAGTAGCATCGTCGTAACAGGTATATATTTTATCGTTTTCATCTTTTTAGTTTTGGAAATATTGTAGTTCAAACAAGGCTTTTAAATAATTATCGAGTGCGTCTAGCGCATCCATTTCAGTCTGGATGGCATCCCTGATGATTTGTGTGAATGCCGCATAGTCCAGCGCTCCTTCTTTATATGCCAGCAACGCACCCTTTCGCTGGTCTATGGCAAGCGGCAGCGCTTCGGTTTTATAGAAAAACCAAGTGTCCCGCCATCGCACATAATTTTGCATCGCTTGTGTATATTGAGATTGTAACTCACTCTGTTTATAGGCTGCATCGGTTTCTGCAATCTGTGCATCCAGTTTTGCAGCTTTTGCGCGGCTGCGGACTGGGCCAGAAAACAGCGGAACGGTAATACCCGCTTGATAGGTGTAGAAACCGCTATTGCCATTTACTCGTTGCAGACCACCTTGCAGATTGAATTTGGGCAATAGATTTGCCCTTGTTGCCTCATAGTTTGCCTGTGCTTCGTCTATACGCTTTCGCGAAAGCGATAATTCGGGATGATCATTCAATATTTCAACTGTCTCTATAATCGAAATTTCATCAGCTTCCAATTCATCAGTAACGGTGTACATCGTATCTGGTGTCAACCATAGGTTGAGTTTTTGAAGAGCGATGAAATAGTCTGTTTCTGCCTGTTGAAATTTATTATTGACCCGCAAAGCTTGATTGCGCGCAGCATCATATTCCAGTCTTGAAATGGCTTCCACTTCATAATTGAGTTCTACAGATTGTGCAAACTGATTGTAAATACTGTCCAATTCTCGGTACAAGAGGAACTTCTTTTTTGCCTGAAAACCTTCTGACCAGGCTTTTTTAACTTCCCGTTCTACCAGGATTTTAGAAAGGTCAAATGCCGTTTGTGCCAACTCGATCCGTTGTTGTTGTAAACGTTCCTTGGCACCTATTCCCAGTAGATCAATATTCTGCTGTCCGATGCCTATCAAGGTATAAATGCCCTGACCATTGGCTACTTCCTCACCACCAGTAAATACCTGTGTATTTCCGAAATCATAAGCATTGCCTGTGAGTGCATTCTGTCTTTCAATTTCGAGTTGGCTCGTTTTAAGTACAGGGTAATTCTCTTTGGCAATTTCAACCGCTCGTGATAGTGTGATGGGTATGATACTGTCCTGAACAATACTATCCTGCAAAGGTGCTTGTGATTGTTTCGCTTTTTCTTCGACTGCTCTCTGGGCAGATGCCCAAGAGGTACCACCTAACATAAAACCAAGTATCAAAATTGTAGTCAACGCTTGCGTATTAAACGAACCAATCTTTTTCTGGTCTTTGCGCTCGCGTCTCTTTTCTATAAACGTATAGAGCACGGGAAGAACGACCAACGTGAGTAGCGTCGCTGTAAGCATACCACCGATAACCACTGTAGCTAGTGGTTGCTGCACCTCTGCACCAGCAGATGTGGAAAACGCCATAGGTAAAAAGCCAAAGATATCTGTAGTAGCCGTGAGCATAATGGGACGAATACGTTCTTTAGTCCCTTTAAATATTCTATCCTTTATACTTACGACACCTTCTTCTTTTAAAGAATTGAATCGGTTAATAAGTACCAGCCCGTTGAGAACTGCGACACCGAATAGCACAATAAATCCTACACCCGCCGAAATACTAAAAGGCATATCTCTCAACCATAAGGCAAACACACCGCCGATGGCCGCCAAGGGTATCGCGATGTAAATCATTAAAGATTGTGAAAAGGATTTTAGAGCAAAGTACAGCAGTATGAATATTAAAAACAGAGCGATAGGCACAACGATTATCAAACGATCCTTTGCACTTTGCAGATTCTCAAATTCGCCACCATAGGTAATATAATAGCCCGATGGCAGATCCAGTTCTTCATCTAATCTTTTCTGAATGTCTTTTACTACAGATTCCACATCCCTTCCTCGAGCATTTACACCTACATAGGTTCTTCTATACGTATTGTCACGTGAGATTTGCATAGGTCCAGGCACGTATTCAATCTCGGCTATTTCGATAATGGGCACTTGATTTCCATCCTTAAGATCGATATACATATTGCGCAGGTCATCAATACTTTTTCTATGGCTTTCATCAAATCGTACCACGAGGTCAAATCGTTTCTCGCCCTCAAAAATGACACCAGCCGTACCACCTGCAAATGCAGTACTTATGTAATCATTTACTTTTTGAATATCCAGTCCATATTGCGCCATTTTATCTCGCCTAAATTTTACGGTCATCTGTGGTAATCCAGCTGTACGTTCTGCACTCACATCGCCAGCACCAGGAACAGTCTGTATAATAGCTGCCATTTCCTGAACCTTTTTTGACAATACCTCTAAATCTTCGCCATAAAGCTTTACCGCAATGTCTTCTCTCACACCTTCTAAAAGCTCGTTAAACCGCAGCTCTACAGGTTGAGTAAATACTAAATTCACACCCACGAGTTCTTCATTCAATTTATCTCTAATGGCATCTATCAAAGCTTCTTTAGTAGAGGCGGTTGTCCAGTCATCCATATCCTTATTAAGGATGATGTACATATCTGCAATGTCCATAGGCATAGGATCTGTAGGAATATCTGCTACACCTATACGTGCTGTGACTGTTTTAATTTCAGAGAAATTATCTAATAGAATGTTTTCTATTTTTTTGGAAACTTCAATGGATTCTGACAGCGAACTTCCTGGTCTTATGAGGGCCTGCATTGCTAGATCTCCTTCATCGAGCTGCGGCACAAATTCTCCACCCATATTAGAAAAGATAAAACCTGCGATGACAAGTAAAACTGCCGCGGCTGATAAAACGATTAGTTTCAGCTTAAGTGCTCCCTTTAACAATGGCATATATGCACTATGAACAGCACCTATTATTTTATCACTTATTTTTTCGAGCCAGCGCTCAAACCTACCGAACCAGTTTTTGGTATTTTGTACTGGTTTCATAAAAAGCGCAGACATCATAGGCACATAAGTAAGACAAAGAATAATGGCACCTATCATTGCAAACCCAAAGGTGTATGCCATAGGTTTGAACATTTTACCTTCTACACCTGTAAGAAAAAGTATGGGTGTAAAAACTATGAGAATAATGATTTGTCCAAAAAAAGCAGAACCCATCATTGTGCTTCCCGCTTCATAGGCTACTTTATCCATTATGTCTTGATTGAATTTTAACTTGCCAGACCTAATTCGTTTTTGGATCTCATACACCGTTCCTTCTATAATAATCACTGCACCATCTATGATGATTCCAAAATCAATAGCTCCCAAACTCATTAAGTTTGCCCATACATTAAACTGCTTCATCAGGATAAAGGCAAAAAGTAAGGACAGTGGTATGGTCGTAGCTGTTATGATTCCGCCTCTTAAACTACCCAGCAATAAAACAAGGGCAAAAATCACAATCAAGGCACCTTCTAGTAAATTGGTTTTAACCGTATCTGTAGTTCTCGCAATTAGTTCGCTACGATCAATTATTGGGGCGATGCTTAGTCCTTTTGGCAGGGATTTTTCAATTTCTGCCATACGATTCTTCACATTTTGAATGACTGCATTAGGATTAGAACCCTTAAGCATCATTATAATACCGCCAACAGCTTCCTTACCGTCCTGTGTAAATGCACCATAACGCACTTGATTCCCAAAATGGACACGCGTTGCCACATCTCCAATAGTTATAGGAATATTACCTTCATTAGTAATCGAGATATTCTTAATGTCCTCCAAAGAGCGAATTAGACCTTCGCCTCTTATGAAATTTGACATTTTATTTTTTTCTATATAGGCGCCACCAGTATTGACATTGTTCATAGCAAGAGATTCATACACTTGTGAAATGCTGATGCCCATACTGTTTAACTTCTCTGGATCTACAGCAACCTCGTACTGTTTAATACTACCGCCATAAGAGTTAACTTCTACCACACCTTCCAGCAAAGTAAGTTGTCTTTTGATAACCCAGTCCTGCACGGTGCGCAGTTCCATAGGCGAATACTTAGTTTCAAAACCTTCTTCTGGTTTTATGGTGTATTCATAAATTTGACCTAACCCAGTGGAAATAGGACCCATAGACGGACTTCCAAATTTTTCAGGAATGGATTCGCTCAATTCATTAAGTTTTTCCCCTACCAGCTGTCGAGGAAGATAAGTCCCCATATCGTCTTCAAAAACGATAGTTACTACAGAGAGTCCAAAACGTGAGATAGATCGTATTTCGGTAACGCCTGGCAAATTACCCATAGATAATTCTACCGGATAGGTTACAAACTGCTCGATATCTTCCGTTCCCAGATTGGGCGATTGTGTGATGACCTGTACCTGGTTATTAGTAATATCTGGCACAGATCCAAGATTTACTGTTGCCATAGACCAAATACCGACTCCTATAAGAGTTAAGGTAAACAAGCCAATAATAAATTTATTATTGATTGAAAAATCAATGATTTTATTAATCATTTAATTGTGGTATTAATTCAGTTAATAAATGGGTGTACGCTTTCGCGAAAGCGAAAACAAATAATATCTCCCAAAGGGAAACATCACAACAGGATATAGCTATCCTATAAAAACTGAATTATGCCCGTGGTGGTTGTAATAGGGAAAGGGAAATATCCTTGCCTATACTGTCAAAATAAACCGTAGAAAGTTTATAGTCTGCTGGATGGTAAAGGTCTAAGACATTTAACCCAAAATCCAACGTGTGAACGTGACAGCAGTGACAATAACAAAAAGGGGAACACATATCAAGTAGATTGTGGTCGTGATCGCCTGTATCACTTTGTGAAAATTCTATTTGCGTGCTATCCTCAGAAGAGTCAACATTTGCATCACTGCAAGGCGCAAAATTAAGCGCAAGCAGATAAAATGAGAATATGAGCGTAAAGATTTTCACAATACAAAGATAACAGAATTACAATGCAACTGGTGTGCAAAGGTTTTTATTTGATTTCCTCAATCACACTACCACAAGTAAGCATTGCATCGCCATAATAGGGATTGCGTATATCCTTCTCAGCGCTTAGCCAAACTGCGCCTTTATTATTATTTGCCATTGGGCATTTCTGAACGTATAGCATCTCATCGGTTCCATTTACATTTATCGCAATGGGCACCATATTTTCATTTAATATCACAAAATGGTCACGTTGATTTTCCAGAATATCGTTCGCTGCAATGGCATCGAGCATTTCGATACTTTTCTTGATATGTGATTGTTCCATACTACCGAGACTTTTAATATCAGCGGATTTTAAAGATGTTGATGTTGCTTTCGCGAAAGCGGAAACTTGACTGACATCGCTCGCTACCAATGCATCTTTCATCTGCAAATAAGGCTTGAGGGCCTTTTTAAATTGCTTTTGAAAATTCTCTGTAAATTCCATTTTCATTTGAGACATAGGCATCTCAGATGCCTGTTTTTTTCCCTGATTCATCATAGATTTTTTCCCTTGTAGCTGTGCTGCTGCATCTACCGTAAAGGTTCCGTTGGTCACAATCTCATCGCCATTTTGTAAACCTTTAGTGATTGTATAATTTTCGCCATTTCGGTTTCCGATGGTTACTTCACGCATTTCAAAAACGGGTTCGTTGGGATTGGTTTTTATATATACCAATGAGCGTTCGCCCGTCCACATTACAGCACTTGCTGGAACTGAAATAACTTCGTTATTCATCTTCATTTCCCCTTTGAGTTTGCCTGTTACAAACATTCCTGGTTTAAAGAGGTTATCTGTATTTTTTAGTGTTGCTCTTACGATAACCGTTCTCGTTGCATTGTTAAGTATGGGGTCAATAAACGAAACCGTGGCGTCAAATTCTTTATTAGCGTAGGCATTAGTTACTACTTTTATTTTCTGACCCACTCTTAAATCTGAAATCTGATTTTCATAGGCATCAAATTCTGCCCAGACCGAATTCAAATTGCTTACTTTCAAAATGGGCTGACCTTGTTTTACATAGTCGCCTTCTCGTGACATCACTTCTGAAACCGTTCCTGAAACGGTGGCATAAATGGGGAAATTATCACGCACTTTTCCTGAAGTTTCAATCGCATTAATTTGGGCTTCTGAAAGTTTCCATAGCTTCAATTTGTTTCGCACTGCCTTGTATAGTTCAGGCTGCGATTCTTTTAATGAAGCTGTTGTGAGCAATTCTTGCTGTGCAGCGACCAAATTTGGTGCATAAATGGTGGCCAGTAATTGACCACGATTTACTTTTTGGCCTTCATAATTAACATTCAAACGCTCGATACGCCCATCAAAATAGCTTGCTTGTACAGCATTGTTTTCTTCGTTGGTGGCGATTTTGCCAGAAAGCGTAATCATTCCATCATCTTCTGACATACTGCTATTACCTACAATAGTAGTTTGAATGTTTGCCAGTGCCATTGCATTTTCTGTCATTTTAATCTCATTAACTGCAAGACCATCTGCACCAGATTCAGCAGGTATCAAGTCCATTCCACATATAGGGCAGTCGCCTGGTTCGGGCTGCATAATCTGTGGGTGCATTGAGCAGGTCCACATTTGGTTTGGCGACTCGCCAGAATGGTCGTGGGTATCTGACATTTCAGAAACGTCCTTGTTTGCCTTGGCATCACTACCTGAACTACCAAAAATGAGCCATCCACCTAGTAGTCCCACGATTAGTGCAAGTGCTATATATAAAATGTTCTTGTTCATACTATTATTTCTCGTTTTGTAAACGTTCGATCATCGCATTCATTTCTTCAATCTCTTTTCGTTGTGCTTTGATAATTTCCTCTGCAAGTTTTTTTACTTCTGGATCTTGTATATCTGCACGCTCACTGGTTAAAATTGCTATGGAATGGTGTGGTATCATTGCTTTCATCCAGAGTATATCGCCTACGGTAGATTTTTGCTCACGCACTAATCCTAAAGCTCCAAGAAACAACACAACACTACCTACTAGAATAGCAATATTCTTCTTCTTATTTTTATACATATTAAGCATAAATAATAGCATTATTACAGCCATAGTAGAAATACCTAAACAGACCATATAAAATCGAGTAAGACTAAATCTTACGTGATCAAATTCATAAGTATTTAAATACATTGTAATGTACATTGCTATAAATGATGCTCCCAGCATCAAGAAAAACTTAGTGTACTGGCTCATTCCTTCTTTGTTGTTGTGTTCGTTTGAATTCATAATTTTTGGTTTTTAAGTTATTTTTAATTAATCGATTCTGTTCTTAATCTAAGTGCGTTTGCTATTACTGAAACTGAACTAAAACTCATTGCCAGCGCCGCAATCATAGGCGATAACAGAATTCCGAAAAATGGGAATAATACACCTGCCGCAATCGGTACACCCAACGTGTTATATATCATAGCAAAAAATAGATTTTGCTTTATATTACGCATAACTTTGTGGCTAAGGTTTCTTGCTTTTACGATACCGTGTAAATCGCCCTTTACCAAGGTTATCATTGCACTTTCTATAGCGACATCTGTTCCTGTTCCCATCGCGATACCCACATCACTTTTTGCCAGAGCAGGTGCGTCATTGATACCATCGCCTGCCATTGCAACTACGTGACCTTGTTCTTGTAGTTTTTTAACCTCGTCCAGTTTGTTTTCAGGTAGCATACCCGCTTTGAAGTCGGCGAGATTGAGTTTGCTGGCTACTGCTTGGGCGGTGTCGTGATTATCGCCTGTAAGCATTATCACTTCGATGCCTTTATCCTGTAATTCTTTGATTGCCTTGGCACTCGTTTCTTTTATTTTATCGCCTATGACCACGTAGCCTGAAACTTCGCCATCAATGGATAAGTAGGAAACCGTTTTTCCCTGTTTCTGAAAGGATTGTGCTTCGGTTTCCATTTCAGGTGATAGCTTGGCATTTGCATACTCCATCATTTTGGCATTTCCCAAATCGAGCTTCTTGCCATCAACTGTTCCTTCTACGCCTTTTCCGGTTACTGCGCTAAAGTTTTCGGTTTTTGATATTTCGACCTTCTGCTCCTTTCCATATTTCACGGTGGCTTCGGCAAGTGGATGCTCGCTGGAACTGTTTAGGGATGCGATAAGATGTAGAATTTCGCTTTCGCGAAAGCGAGATTCATCAAACGACCCAATTTTCTCAACCGTCGGTTTGCCTTCGGTAATGGTTCCTGTTTTATCCACGATAAGTGTGTCCACTTTGTCCATTTTCTCAAGAGCTTCGGCATTTTTAATCAACACACCATTTTGGGCGCCTTTACCAACACCTACCATAACGGACATAGGCGTTGCCAATCCCAATGCACACGGACAGGCTATAATCAATACGGCAATGGCATTTACCAACGCATAGACATAAGCTGGCTCTGGACCCCAAATTGCCCACACAATGAAAGTGATAACCGCAATGATAACCACCACAGGAACAAAATAGCCTGAAACCGTATCTGCCAATTTCTGGATAGGGGCGCGACTGCGACTGGCATCGTTGACCATATGTATGATTTGGGAAAGCAAGGTTTCGCTACCTACTTTTTCGGCTTCCATCAAGAACGATTGATTCCCGTTAATTGTGCCGCTACTTACTTTATCATCTACAGATTTATTGACTGGGATAGGCTCTCCCGAAATCATTGATTCATCTACGGTAGTTTCGCCTTCGGTAATTTTGCCATCCACAGGAATTTTATCTCCTGGCTTTACTCGTAGCACATCGCCTTTTTCGATTTGGTCTATGGAAACTTCTTCTTCGTTTCCATCGACTACGCGTACTGCTTTATTGGGTGCAAGTTTCAATAATTCTTTGACGGCAGAGTTAGTTTTACTATGTGCACGTGCTTCTAAAACCTGACCCATCAATACCAGCGTGAGGATAACAGTAGCGGCTTCAAAATACACGTGAACCGCACCAGATTCTGTTTTAAATTGTTCAGGAAAAAAGTCTGGAAACAACATCCCGAAAACACTAAAGAGCCAAGCCACGCCTGCACCTATACCGATTAGTGTGAACATATTGAGATTCCAGGTTTTAATACTTCGATAAGCACGTTCAAAGAACATCCAAGTGGCATAAAACACCACAGGAATTGATAGCCCAAATTGAATCCAGTTCCACCATTTCTGCTCCATTACATCATAAAGTGGATTGTTGGGAATCATCTCGCTCATAGCGATTAGGAAAATAGGAAGCGTAAAGGCTACTGCTATCCAAAATTTCTTAATCAGCTTATTATATGATTTTTCTTCGGCAGATAAATCAGGTTCCATCGGCACTAAATCCATTCCGCAAATAGGACAGCTTCCCGGCTCGTCCTTTACGATTTCAGGATGCATTGGGCAGGTCCACTGTTCAGTAGTAGTTGTAGCTGACAAATTTTGCTCTTCGACCAAATCCATTCCACAAACGGGACAATCGCCTGGTTTGTCATAGGTTTTATCGCCCTCGCAGTGCATTGGGCAATAAAACGTTCCCGTTCCCTTGCCTTCTGGTTTCGCTTTTTTCGGTTTTGCTGAAGCGGAATCATCATCGTGATAATGTTCGCCTGATTTGTGGATGCTATACGAACCACCATCTTGCTTTAGAGCTTTTTGAAATGTTTCGATAGAAATATGAGATTCCATTTCGATGGTCGCCTCTTCTTTTTCTAAATTAACTGAAGCATCGGTCACACCTTCCACTTTAGAAAGTGTCTGCTCAACGTGATTTCGGCAACCGTTGCAGGTCATTCCTTGTATGTGATAGGTGTGTTTCATTTTTATTGAATTATGAATTTTATAATCAAACCTCCTGCAAGCCATACATAACAAATGAATGCTGCATATTTTAAGATGGTTTCCAGCAATTGGCTTTTTGGTGCCATCTCGCTCATAGAATGCTCAACGTCTTTTTTCTTGTAAAAGCCCAAGTAAATCAGGTAGGCGGAAATAGCAAGAAAGGCAATGTTCAAAAAGAAGGTGTAGTCAATCTTAAAATGTTCTTTATCCTGAATTTTTACCTGCGATGGGTCTGGCAGTATACTAAGCAAGTCGAAACTATAGTGTAGTGCCAGTGATGTACCAATCAAAGCTGTAAACAGCAGGAATAATATGAACAATGACATCTTCCATCCGTAGTATTTTGCATTGATTCGCAATACGGGAAAAACGACCAAATCGCTAAAAATAAATGCCATAACCCCTGCAAAACTTACGCCCTTACCAAAGAGTAAAGCTGCCAAAGGAATATTACCCATTGAGCCGATAAACGTCAAAAACGCAGCAACAGGTCCGACCACGATATGTTCCAGAATTTCGAGAAAAGTAAAATCTGTATTGCCTTGACCACTATTGATAAACAAGGTCTGAAAAAAGGAATCGGGAACGAATGCCGCTACGATTCCAGCGATGGTAAAGCCTACGGTTACGTCCTTCCAGACCATCTGCCATTCCATCTTATATTTTTTAGCTACACGTGCCCAGCTATCTTCCTTCTTAATCTGTTTTTTCCAATCCTTGGAATCGTCCATTGCATCATCCTCTTCACTTTCAAGATTTTTTCGTGCTTTCTCAATAAGCTTCTTAGGGTTGATGATGCGTATCAATATCCAACAAATAATAATTAGCAATATGCCACCTACATACTCGCCCACAACAAATTGCCATCCCAGAAAAATGGAAATGATGATTCCCAGTTCTATAACCAAATTAGTAGATGCCAGTAGATACGCTATGGAAGATGAAAAACTTGCTCCTTTCTTGAAGATGGATTTAGTTCCTGCCAGCGCGGCAAAGCTGCAAGAGCTACTTATAAAGCCAAAAAATGTACCCAAGAGCATACTTTTGCCTTCCTTTTCTCCCATTGCTTTTTGCATCCGCTTTTCGGTTACAAAAATCTGTATCATACTACTGATGATGTAACCCAATATAAACGCCCATAGTGCCATCCAGAAAAATCCGGTAGTCGTATAGGCCGCTTCGCCCCATTGTTTTAAAAAATCATTCATACCTCATTATCTTTGTGCCTGAAATGGGAAGGGGTTCTAACTAACCAACCATCAATGAAAAAATTCCCTTCCCGCATCAGGACTTTACTCTAAATCATCTTTTAAAGTTTTCATATAATTCAATACTGCTTCCTTTTCCTTCTCTGAAAAAATAGCATCTCTATGAATAAGCGTGTAGCTATCCAAGGGCATCTCGCCGCTTTCTATCTGCTTAATGATAGAGCGCAGTTTACTCTTCTTTCTTCTGTCTGAATAGTTGTCCCATTCGTTAAAATTTAATTCTGCTTTTCCTTCTTTAATATGGTCTTCCAAAAACCAAGCTGCTGGCTGAATTTTGCTGTACCAAGGATAAACTGTGTTATTGCTATGGCAATCATAGCAGGACTGCATTAATTGATTCTCAATTTCAGACGGCACTTTATTTACCAAGACAAAATCAGTTTCAGGTGTCGTATAGCTTTCATTTTTATCCGTCGGAAAAAACTGAATTACAACAAGAGCACCTAATGCTATCCACGCTATGATTTTTAAAACTTTCAATTAGTTTATTTCTCGTTGTACTTTACCGCATTTTAACATCTGGCTACCATAATAGGGATTACGCACTTCCTCTTTTGTACTCAACCAAGCTGTACCACCATCATACATTGGGCAAAATTGTTCGTAGAGCTTTTTATCCGTTCCGGTAATGGCTACCATATCGGTAACGTCCTTACTCAAAATCTTAAAATGCTCTCGTTGATGCTTGATATCGCTTTCGCCAATATGCTCTGCGTGCTCGGTGGCATCTTCAATAATGTCTTTCAATTCACTTTGTTCATTATCAGAATAGTTGGATGCATCAAAAGCTTTCAGTGATTTCGCTAATGTGTTACCAAGCTCTTTTGCTTTGCCATTGTCATCGTTTACAAGCGCATCTTTTAAGTTGAAATAATCATTCAGGATTGCTTCTGCTTTTGCGTCTTGGTTGTCACTCATCGCCATATCGTCCTTGTCATCCATAGATTCTTGGTGCATCTCATTGCTCATCGGCGCAGCAGCCTCTTCTTTGTTTCCGTCTTTACAGGAAGCTGTTAAAATCATTGTGGCAGCCAGTGCCATTGTACTCATTGTTCTTTTTACTGTTTTCATTTTCTTTGTTTTAAATTATTACTTTTTAAAATCGGGCTAAAAGGCCGCCACCCCAGCCATATCGGTTATTGTAATTTGCCTGTAACGAAAAGTTTCGGGATACGATATATGAGGCTCCCACCAGCCATTGCGTTTCCCCCTGATAGGATGTGTCTCCAATATCGTTCACCCAACCAAAGTCAGCTCGGTATTCGTATTCGCCTTCCAGAAAAATTCTCGGAAAAATCAAGAATTCCCTGTCCAGACGAATTCTTGGCCTTAGTTGGTGGTCCATACTGACATCCACATTAAAACGGTACGGTGTAAAATATTTTACACCCACCAAACCTACTGTATTGAAGGTATCATAAGAATCGGGTGTTGAAGTTTCTGTATTTACCCCTACATACAGGCGCACCCAATCATTCAGGTATCTGTTATAGTTTACTTCTGCTTCAAGATTTTTGTCATAATCAAACTCTGCCCTTAAACCAAAGCCATTTCGGATATTGCTCGACATCAAAAAGAGTTCATTAAAATTTGAGCCTAAACGAGCTAATCCCCAAGAATAATAATGGTCTGTCTCATTGATAAGTTTCTGCATTGGATAATCTCTCATTCTTTCGTCTCTTGGCGTATCGTAACTAAACACACGGGCCATACCACCCATCATATGATATAATACGTGGCAATGAAAGAACCAATCGCCATATTCTTCGTTATAGAATTCTATGACCACCTTCTGCATTGGTGGTACATTGACAGTATGTTTTAATGGGGAACGTTCGCCATTTTCATTGATGACTCTAAAGTAATGTCCGTGCAAGTGCATTGGATGGTGCATCATAGTTAAGTTATTCAATGTAATTCTGGTTACCTCGCCACCTTTTATATTTATCTTGTCGGTTTCTGATAATGGCACGCCGTTCATACTCCAAACATAGCGTTGCATATTGCCGGTTAGATTCAACAGGATGTCGTTTACTGGCAAATCATCTTTATAAGTAGTATTCTCTTTTGCTTTTAAAAAATCATAATTAAAATAGGTTTTACGAGTTTCGTAATCAAATGAGGAAGAATCCTTCTGCATCTTTGACATATCGTGCTGCATATGGTCTTTCATTTTATCTGAATCTCCTCTGTGATTCATTGCCATTGAGTCTTTTTTCATTCCCTTCGTATCATCCATCTTCATCTGATCGTTCATTTTGCTGTCTTTCATTGACATCTTATCTTGCATCCCCATTTTCATCTCGCCGTCTTTCATATTCATCTTCATTCCATACTTCTGCATTAAAACTTCAGGTGTATTCTTTTTTTTGTTTCCTACCATTGCAGGTGCACCCATTTTCATATCCATTTTGGCCATTTGCTTCATCATCGCTACCTTATCAGGTCTATCAATTCTTTTGGCTGGATAGAGAGTGCCATTACCTAATTGTATAGAAGTATGACCAGAGCCATCTTGAGCCGTAGCGGTAACCTCTAAAGTACCTTCGGGAATAGTAACGATAACATCATACGTCTCAGCTATACCAAAGAGAAATCTGCTTTTAGAAACGGGCTGCACATCAACACCGTCACTTGCAACTAACAATGGATTACCACCACCGAAATCTACCCAGTAGTAAGTAGAAGCCGAGGCATTGATAAAGCGAAGACGTACTTTTTCTCCTGGTTTAAATTCTGGATATTCGGCAAGTGACTTACCATTGCTCAAGAATGCGGGATAATAAATGTCTGCTATATCAGCACCTTCCATTCTATCGCGCCAGAACTTAAATTGTGCTCCCAAGGCACCTTCTTTGATGACTCTACTTAATGGAACTGCTGTTCCTTTTTTAACTTGATACCACTCATTCCCCCTTTTAAGGTTTCGCAATACATTCATTGGGTCCTCGTTGGTCCAATCAGATAGAACAACTACCAAATCTTTGTCATAATCCAATGTTTTTTCTTTAGGTTGAATGACTATTGAACCATAAACACCGCTTTGCTCCTGTAGCATCGTATGGGAATGGTACCAATAGGTTCCTGATTGATTAATAGGAATTCTATATTGAAATGTTGTACCGGGCTTTATTGGCGGTGTTGTTAAATACGGTACGCCATCATAAAAGTTGGGAAGTATCAACCCGTGCCAGTGTACTGAGGTTTCTTCATCCATTTTATTAGTTACATTAATGATGGCAAGGTCGCCTTCGTTAAATTCCAAAACCGGTCCAGGAATACTACCATTGATAGTCATTCCTTTAGCGGTTACACCTGCGAGTGTCATTTCATTTTTTTCAAGGGTAAGGTTGTACTCTTTAACAGGTCTTCCTTCTTCTTTTCTGTCTTGTCCGTTAGTTCCCACTTGGGCAAATACTGTTGAAGAAAATAGCAGTAATGTAATAATTCTTAGCATTTTCATAGTTTTCTTATTGTTATTGTTTAACAAAAATATTATTGATATTCAGTTTGTTGTGTTATAATTCTGGTTCATATCTATATAATCTTGTCTAAAGGATTTCTAAAATTTTTATGACCATCCTTATATTCGCTTAGGCTCATCCCTGTCTCACTCTTAAATTGTTTGCTTAGATGATTGACGTTGCTGTAATCGAGCAATTGGCTTATTTCTGTGAAATTATAATGGGGTGTTTGGATAAGTTCCTTGACCTTTTCTATCTTCAGTTTGATAAAATATTTTTCAATAGTGATGCCCTCGGTAATGGAAAACACCTTGCTGATTTTTGAATAGTCCTTTTGTAATTTATCCGCAAGAAAATCGGATAGCTTACCATCAATTTCAAGGGGCATTACATTCAATAACTTTATCAATTCAATTTTTACTTGCTCGGTCAATTTATCCTCAGTAGAAGCGATGAGTGCAAATCCATTTCTTTTTAAAATTTCGGTAAGTATGCTCAATTGTTCTTTTTCATTCATATCTAATCGAAGCCTACCCAACTCAATATCCAACAGACTAATGTTAGCCTTAAACAGTTCATCTTTTAAGACCTTGATGCAACGGTCGCACACCATATTTTTTATATAAAAATCTTTTACCATTGCTATTGAATTAAATAATTGATTATGGATTGTTGCACGTAATACATCTGAACCGATTCTATCTGATTCATCTGAAATTTCAATTGCAGTTCCTGTATATCGAGCACATCGTTAAAATCTATGGTTCCCGTTTCATAATTCTTGATAAGAATTTGCTCGGCATCTTTGGCTTGCTTTAAATTCTTAGCTTGGGTATTGAATTTAATTCGGGCTTGGTTGCGTTGGGATATCGCTTTCGCGAAAGCGGATTCCAAAACATTCATTCGTTGCTCTTTTTGGGTTTCGATTTCCTGTTGGCGTAGCTCATTTTGTCTTGTAATAGACTTATATCGATTATTAAAAATGGGAATGGAAACCGAAACTATAGGCATCAACACATCTTTACCGTTGTCGCTAAAGTTGACATCGCTACGTTCTGTAACTGGCAGGTAGTCCACACCAAAGCCAATCATAGGTAGGCTCTCACGTTGATTGAGCAGTTCTGATTGTGCTACGGATTCGTAAAGTTTGTCGTATTTGAGCAGTTCAGGATTTAGCGATAGTGCGTCTTTTCCGTATATGGGGTCATCCTCTGGGATATCCATTATTGCAACTATATCAACCGTTCTATTTTCATCCCGATTGAGAAGATTATTGAAGGTTGTTTGTTCTGCGCCAAATTCCTCTTCCAATACCTCTCTTTGCTGCTGTAATTCATTTTGACGAATCTGTAATCGCAATACATCTACCGCAGATGCCTTGCCCACTTCTACCGAAGTCAGTGCAAGACGCTCATAAGTTTTTAATAGTTGGATGTTCTCGTCGAGTACCTTTTGCTTTGCTCTTGTTTCATACAACCTGTAATAGGATTGCGCTACTGATAGCGCCAATTTTCGTTTGGCGATTGTGATTTCCACATATTCAGCTTCGGCTATTGAAGTCGCATAATTTTCACGTGCGGTAACGGTACCAAACCAGGGCAACATCTGTTTTACACCTATCCGTGCTCTTTGTGCGCCCACCCTTGTTTCTGGCTCACTTACAAAATAGCCTGCGCTTACTTCCGTATTAGGTAGCCAGTTTGCTTCATTGACCTTTTCTTCGGCAATATTGTAGCGTAGTTCAAAAGCCTGAATTTCTGGATTGTTACTTACGGCTTCTTCAATATAGCTTTGTAGTTGTTGCGCCTGCCCGCTGATTGAAATCAGTCCAATGCTCATTATTAGTAGTGCGTTCAGATGGGCTTTCGCACTTCGTCTTCGCTCAGCATAAACTTCAGCGGAAACAAACAAAAGACAGATTATGATTTTTATATTTTTCATTTGTTTGCTCTTTTAAGTTGGTATTCTTTTTTCCAGCTGTATAAAACTGGTAAAAGGAAATAGGATGTGACGTCGATTATCATTCCGCCAAAAATTGGAATGGCCATCGGAATCATAATGTCGCTTCCTTTTCCTGTAGATGTGAGTACTGGCAACAATGCTAAAACTGTGGTCACGGTGGTCATCAAACAAGGACGTATGCGTTTTCCTGCGGCTTCCAAAGTGGCGAGACGTATGTCCTTTTTACTGTCTGGTTCGTTGCTTTTGAAGGATTGGTCTAAATAGGTTGCCATTACGACACCATCATCTGTCGCGATTCCAAACAAGGCTATAAAACCGACCCAAACGGCCACACTTAAATTGATGGTTTTCATATTGAACAAATCGCGTAGGTTCTCGCCAAAAAAGCTGAAATTGAAAAACCAATCCTGACCGTATAACCAAATCATTATAAAACCACCTGCAAAGGCTACAGCGATGGCAGTAAAAACCATAAGGGACGTAGAAACCGACCTGAACTGGAAATACAAAATCAAGAAAATGACCAGCAAGCAAAGTGGCACAACTACCGATAGCGTTTTTTCTGCTCTAAGTTGATTTTCGTACGTTCCTGTAAATCGGTAACTGATTCCTTGTGGCACGACCAAATCGCCATTATCGATTTTCTGTTGAATGAGCGCTTGGGCATTTTCCACCACATCGACTTCGGCAAAGCCATCGAGCTTATCAAACAGCACATACCCAATCAAGAAGGTGTCTTCACTTTTAATGACCTGTGGGCCTTGCTCGTAACGAATATCGACCAGTTCGCCCAAAGGAACCGGACTTCCAGTTGACACAGGAACATAGATACTTTTTAAGTCTTCTGGATTTGCACGCAGCTCACGTGGATAGCGTACACGCACACCATAGCGCTCACGTCCTTCTACTGTTTGGGTAAGTGGCATACCGCCCACAGCTACTTGAAGCACTTCCTGAACATCCATAATGGAAATCCCATAGCGTGCCAGCTGGTCTCGTTTAATATCAATCAGCAAATAAGGTTTACCCACAATGCGGTCTGCAAAAACAGCTTGTTCTTTAACGCCTTCGGCTTGCTTTAAAATATCTTCCAGTTGAAGTCCAAAGTTTTCTATGGTTTTTAAATCTGGCCCTTTCACTTTTATTCCCATAGGTGCACGCATTCCTGTTTGTAGCATCACGAGTCGTGTCTCGATGGGCTGCAACTTGGGCGCAGAAGTCACGCCTGGGAATTTGGTCACTTTTACGATTTCATTCCAAATGTCATCAGGACTACTGATTTCCGGTCGCCAGTTTCGGTAGTATTCGCCATTGTTATCTTCAATCAATTCATTGCGTGTTGCACTTGTTTTGAGTTTTGATGCTGCATAGTTTGCATCATCATCGATTTCATTATTGGGATTAATAATGAACTTGTCATTTTTCAGCACAAATAGACCATCCTCATTTACACGATAGCGTTGTCTCTCGCCATTTTCATTTCGCATATATTCTGACTTGTACTGAATTACATTTTCATACATCGAGAGTGGCGCAGGGTCAAGAGCTGATTCTGTCCTTCCTGCTTTTCCCACTACAGTTTCAATTTCAGGGATGCTTGCCACGGCCATATCCAGCTGTTGCAAGACACGCTTGTTCTCTTCGACACCAGCGTGCGGTAAGGATGTAGGCATCAAAAGAAATGAGCCTTCATTAAGTGCAGGCATAAATTCCTTCCCTGTGTTACGCATTATGACCACGCCTAAAACCAGCACCGTGGTTGGAATGATTAAAAACAGGTATCGGTTTTGAAGTGCCCAACGCAAAATGCTGTCATAGTATCTTCGGAAAACTGTAAACACACCAAGCAGTCCAAAGCAGATAATCGCTACAAAAATCAAATTCATTAGAATGCTGCGGTCAAAACCAAGTGGTCGCCAGTATTCGGCGAGTAGGAAAACAATAGCAACACAGGAAATAATAATATGGATGAGATTAGCTCGTTTTTCTGTAATTCTATCCCTTACGCTCAAAAGCGCAACAACACCGTAGGCAATCAAAATGAGACCAAGCCAATAGCCATAAAAGATGGCTGTGATACCAAGGACAATGAGAACACCATTAATAATGTACTTTGAGCGTTCCATTAGGTTACTTTTCTTAAAAAGAAACGCGGCAAAAGGCGGTATTAAAAACAGCGCGATTACAAGCGATGCAGCAAGTGCCATTGTTTTTGTAAAGGCGAGTGGTCTGAATAGTTTTCCCTCAGCACCTATCATTGTAAACACAGGTAGAAAACTGATAATCGTTGTGAGAACTGCGGTCAAAATTGCACCAGAAACTTCCGCAGTTGCGTTGTAGATAATTTCGTTTGTGGTGTATTCTATTCCGCTTTCGCGAAAGCGTAATTTTTTATCTTCCAGATGCCTAATCATATTCTCGGCGAGTATGACGCCCACGTCAACCATTGTACCGATAGCAATGGCAATTCCTGACAAGGCAACAATGTTAGCATCTACATTAAAGAGCTTCATTGTTATGAAAACCATTAAAACGGCAACAGGCAACAGACCAGAGATTAGAATGGATGCACGTAGGTTAAACACCATTACAATGATGACCAAAATGGTTATCAGGATTTCAAGTGTAAGGGCTTCATTGAGCGTGTGAAGTGTTTCCTGAATAAGTTGCGTGCGGTCGTAAAAGGGAACGATAGTCACTTGTGAAGTACGACCATCTGCCAAGGTTTTTGTGGGTAGTCCAGATGATAATTCAGCTATTTGGTCTTTTACATTATTGATGACTTCCAATGGGTTAGCACCATAACGAGCTACCACGACTCCGCCAACCACTTCGGCACCTTCTTTATCTAAAATACCGCGGCGGGTCTGTGGTCCCAAATGAACATTAGCGATGTCTTTGATTCGTATAGAAGTAAAATTTTCAGAAGCGACTACTGCATTTTCAATATCTGCAACAGATTTTACATACCCTAAACCACGAACAAGGTATTCGGCTTGATTAATTTCCAAAGTCTGCGCACCGATGTCTTGATTACTTTCCTTGACAGCTTTTACAATATCGGTCAAGCCGATGTTGTATTGTCGCATTTTTTCAGGGTCAACATCCACTTGGTATTCCTGGACGTAACCACCGATTGATGCTACTTCAGAAACACCGCTTGCCGAAGACAGACCATATTTTACGTAGTAATCCTGTATGCTTCGTAATTCCTGTAGATCCCAACCGCCAGTTACGTTGCCATCTTTATCACGACCTTCCAGCGTGTACCAAAAAATTTGACCTAATCCCGTAGCATCCGGACCCAATGCAGGGTTTACACCATCGGGCAATAAGTTAGCGGGAAGTGAATTAAGCTTTTCGAGAATACGGCTTCGCGACCAATAAAATTCTACATCCTCTTCAAAGATGATATAGATACTTGAAAAACCAAACATTGAAGAGCTCCGGATGGTCTTGACACCAGGGATTCCCAACAATGAAGTTGTGAGTGGATAGGTAATCTGGTCTTCGATATCCTGCGGTGAACGCCCTTGCCATTTTGTGAAAACAATTTGCTGGTTTTCGCCGATGTCTGGAATCGCATCCACGGCCACAGGATCTGTTGGTAAAATACCAGTTTCCCAATTGAAGGGTGCGTTGACAATGCCCCAACCTACGAATAGGGCGAGTAGTATAACAGCAACAAGTTTGTTTTCTATGAGAAATTTTATGCTTCTATTTAGCATACGATATGATTATTAAACAGTTATAGAAATATACTTTGGTTTGCTCTCAGTACAAATGAGAAACAACAAAACGTGCCCAAAACGAATGTATCGCCGGGCTTTTCCAGTTACAATTACATTGCTACTGGTACTGTTTAATAAATCAAATTAAGAATGTCTGGTGCAATACCTGCAAGTCCCGCCTTATGAATGGGGGCGAGTGATCTGAGAAAGAGATCTCTTGTGATTCAGTTCCTTCAAAGAGACTGATATATGAGTAAGCAAAAGAGGCAACGAATATTTGTTGCTCAAAAGTAAGTTGTGAAAAATCCTGTTTTAAATCCTCCTGACCTTCAATAATTAATTGTTCATCTGAGCAACAAGATTTTTTAGAAACCATTGAGTTAGAACAACTCTTAGCAGGTTCAGCTTTTTCCATTCCGCAAGTCTTAACATCTTGGATGAATGAAAAATCTACTAATGCATCTCCACAATAATGCATATCCACAGTAAACGACATTGTGGTCAGTAGAACCACAATAGCCATTACCATTGCCATTGATTTGTGGATAATTTGTTTCATTATTGCAAAATTAGCAAATATTTTAACATAAATGTTTGTTTTAACGAAATGTTGTGTAATGGTGAAAAATCACATTTTCGATAAATAAGAATAAATCACAGTCAAATTCTTTTACTTTAGTAATTTCAAATAATTAAATATTAGAACGCTATAGACTTCAATTTAACAGACATAAACGCATCATACTCAAGTCTTATCCCTAAAAAGACTGATGGTATAACCGTTTATATGCTTCATAAAAAAATCATTAATAAGCAGATTAACAAGCACTTTACCTATAAAGATATCGAAAGGTGTATTAAAGAGGTGGCATTAATGGAAAGCAGTAGCATACCTCATACTGATCCTATTGTAGATGGTTTGTTGAAGTACTATTTAGAACATCCAAGAGAAGAACGCTTTAAATATGCGCTTACTGACTTTGCACTTAAGTTCGTTAAGCTAATAGATAATAAACTATATAGCCCGTATGCAAAGTTTCCACTACGGGACACTTTCAAAAAACTTGCAGACTTTACAGCTTCAGATATTAAAAGTATAGATGATTTTAATAGATGGTATGAATTTAATTTTGAAGGTAATAGCGGCACTGTAATTATAGATCATTTAGAATCATTAAAGGATTACGTTAATAAAGCTATTGACGAGCTCAATATTTATATCAATCAAGACCAAGATTCGGCATTAAAAACAGCTGAGAATGTTTCCATATTATTTGAAAAAATTACTGCAAAAAGCGACGAGATTAAAGACACTTTACTAATAAGTAATAGCCTTGATGAAGAAATAGAGCAAGTCGTTGACTATTTTTTAAAAAGAAAAAACAGCCTTCCTAACACTAAAACGCCTGAACAGAAAGAGACACACAAAATATTCAGAGAAGAATACGGTAGAGCCGTTCAAATTAAAAAGAAGGTAGATGAGTTTTTTGTTGAAGTAGAATATAAATTAGGGCAATTATTAGATAGGTCAGCTTACGCAAGTACTCAATTAATTACGGTTCAAGATAATTTTAAAAATAAATCGGCAGTTAGAATAAATATAAAACGGTTTTTAAAATTCACA
Organism: Dokdonia ponticola; assembly: GCF_042653865.1. NCBI lineage: Bacteria > Pseudomonadati > Bacteroidota > Flavobacteriia > Flavobacteriales > Flavobacteriaceae > Dokdonia > Dokdonia ponticola. Next base: position 574,072 of record NZ_JBHSFV010000001.1, read on the forward strand.
TTAGAACAAGCGTCCTTTTCTAAAAAAGATGGTATTACATTGTCTGAAAAATTCCCTTTAAAATCTATTGTTTCTGAACGTTTTAAACACGTCGGTTTGGTTTATTATGAAGAGTTTGGTATTCAGAAGAGCTATGTTATTGAACCTAAAGTCAATGAAGCACACCTTGAGTTACAAATCTCAAAATTAGATACCGAACTAACTCGTCAAGAGAATACCGCCAGATGGGTAAATCATTTTAAAAAGCAGTTAAACGACGATGGGGAAATTGATTTTAGTAATCATTTTTACGATATAGCTTTAAAAGAAAATGATGCCTTAATAGCACTTAAAGTAGGATTTGAACTTGTAGAGTTTGCTAGACATAATAACGGTTACGAAATTAAAATAGACAGAGAAATCCCCAAGTCATCTCTGTCTCAAAATATTGCATTATGGAAAATGAAAATAATAAAGAAGTAAGTCAAAATTTTTCGTTTTTTAAAAACGCAGATGTTCAAGAATATTTTGCAGATTTAAACATTGAACTACTATCTGGTAGACATATTCAAAACGATAGATTTTATCTCTATAAACTACTTAAGGACTATTTCAACGAGCTTTCATATTATTATGAAAAGGTATATGGTTTAGAACTAATAATGGAAAGTAGAGAAGACTCAAAATACTATTACGTAGATTATCCTGATGCATCCAAAGGAGCACTTGCTAACCCATCCCGACACAAAAAGCTAACGCAAAAACAAACCTTGATAGGTATTATACTACTTAATATGTATTATGAGCGATATTTTGAAAGTAAAAAAGAAGTACGCTTTGCAGATATAAAAAAGGAGATTAAAGAAAGTGACAATAATATTTTGTACAAAAAATTATTTTTTAACAAAGTACAAGACGATTACTTGGAAGGCGACTGGTCATTAAAGGTTATTAAGCCATTTAAGAGTGTACTACGAGAATTTAATAAGTTGGGATGGATTACAAATTTAGCTGTAGAAGATGGCGAAGATATACACTTTGTATTACGAGAACCAATTATTAGATTTCAAAAATTGTATGAAAAAGAAATTACAAACTTCACAGAGTTTAGTGAAAAATACCTTAGCCAATTATAATGATAGAATATCCAAGAATTTTTTCGCTATCCACAGTTGGTGTGAGAAAGCACTATAATCAAGACTACTTATTACATCAAGTAAGGACTGATTTTACCGGCAACAATGGTATCGGTAAATCGCTTATAGCAGACTTATTTCAACTCATATTTATTGGTCAAAAGAGCAAAATAAGTTTTGGCACCGAGAGCTTCAAAAATAAAGACAGACATATACATACTATACCTTATAATACTGATGATGCTTATGTTTTTATACATATAGAATTTAAGAAAAATGAATTTATAACTATTGGCACTAATATAGGTAATAAGCGTAGCAGGCCGTTAAAGTCATTCTGGATATTAAATCAAGCCTATAATGATAATGACAGAAAAGACCTTGAAACTTTAGCACTTCACGCAGATCAGTTAGCATATAGTAAAGATTTTTTAAAAGATGGTCAATTTTTGCCCATTAACCAGCTTGCAAGGCATCTTAAAAAGAATAAAAAAGGCTTTCTAAAATCCTTCACAGATTTAGAAGATAAAAAAGAATACTATGAGTTTTTATATACTAATGAGCTTTTGCCTATAAATCTTGCGATTGATGAAAATATGGACGCTTTCGCGAAAGTGATACAATCCTTTTCAAAAGCAAACTCATTAGATACGGAGAGCGATAAAATTTTAAAGGATTTTCTTTTTGAGAATAGTTTGGATAAGCTTGAGACCAAATACAAATCAAACAAGGAGAAGCTTGAAAAACTTATAAATGAATACAATGAGCTGGACGAAGAAATACATACTATTGAGTTAAAACAAGAAGTATTAGGTAATCTTAAAGAGTTAGAGCAATTAAAAAACGATGCGCAACAAAATTATCTAACAGCTGAATACCATAGTAATTATTCGCAATACGAAACTGTTGCAAATAAATGCATAGGAACTTCTAATAAAATTGAAAAAGAGACAGATATCATTAGTAACCTAAAATCAGATCTACCAAAAATTTCTAAACAAATTGAAATTACAAAGTCAGATTATGACACCTATTTTAAAGCTCAAGAATCCTTTACAAACTATAAAAATCTCTTTAATGCAAGAGCAGAAAAATTAGCAAGTCTTGATCAGCTTCAAAAAATGAAGCTACCTGAAATAGATCAAGCAAATTTAGTTAAGATAAATATTGATGAATACAATCACCAGTCAATCATTGATAGGGTAAATAAACTTAATTCTGATTTAAAAAGATACGGTACGATTGATAAAATAAATGAGAAGACATCATCACAGCTAAAAATTATTGCAGACTACAAAGCAGTCAAGAGCTCAGAGCTTGCTGACTTAGAAGCACTCAATCGTATTCTATCTGCTGGAGAAGATGGTTCCTTAATCGCACAGATTTTAAAAGACGGTAACAATCTTACTAAAGAACAGGAAACTGTACTGTTCGGATTGCTTAAAAATGTGGATTGGGGAAAACCAGATAATCCTACTAAAGGAAGTCAATACACTAAAGATAGTTCTCTCTTAAAATCTGAAAATATTGAAGAAGATAAGGTGAATTCCGGTTATTGGTTTGCAATAGGTGCTTTACGAACCTTTGTACCTTACTCTAATGATAAACAGATATTTGCTGATACTGCTAAAATGAATGATGCTAAGAAAAAAAAGCAGAATGCAATTAACGAGCAAGTAAAGTCTATCAATAATGAACTTGGCGAAATTTTAAAATTTGAGAAAGGAGATCCTTACGATTTGTCAGCGGTTGATGAGCTGAAAAATCTTAATAAAGATTTTAAAGACTTTTCCTTATACGAAAGGTCAAAAATAGCAATGAGTATTGCCGAAAGTCTTTCTACTAAAATTACTCAAGACCAGAAAGACTTGGAGCTATCGTTGCGAGAATTAGAAGCACTTGAAAAGAAAATTCCAATTAAAATTACAGATGAGAAAATAGACGACCAGTTAACATCTTATATTCAAAAAGTAGCTGCTAAAAAGTCTGTCCATACAGATTTGCAAAACAAACTTGAGACTTCAAAATCAACCATAACCCAAAAGGAAGAAAATTTAGTCACACTTAAAGCGTTGCTTGACTCACAGGAGAAAGAACGCGATGAGCTAAAGAAAAAGTATGAGGGTGCGCTTATTATCTTTAAAACACGTTTTAGTCAGTTGCATATTCAGGATTTTGTGCCTACTAATATCAATCAAGTGAATGTAGAAAATCTTCAAAAATTATATAACACAAATAAGGACAATTACATAAACGCTTATGGTAAAGCATCATCCCGATTCGATACGACCAAAGATGATTTAGAAGTAAAAAACCAAATGGATGATCAGAATTATTCATTTGCGGTTTTAGAATTAGTGTTATTAGGACCAAAAATAAAACACACTGAAAATCTTGCCCCAGCACTTAAAAAATCTAATCAAAACAGAACTAAAGTAATGCAGGCCATTACGCAGGCGATGCTTCGTATATTCAAATTGACAAAAACAAAGTATCAAGACTTTGAAAAGACAGTCGAAGATTTGAATGATTTTTTTAACGAGCGACTGATTAGTGACAAGTACCATTTCAAAATAGATTTTACGCCAAATGAAACATTCAAAATAGATTGGATGAAGAATTTACAGTCGTCCACTCAAGCCGCTTACTCGGAAGGAGAATTACAATTTTCAGACTCAGTAGAAAGTTTTGTAGAAAAGATATTTGCAGAAACGACCTCCTACAATGAGAAGATAAAATTTTCAGACCTATTAGACCCAAAAACTTATTTTGATTTAAGTACCAGATTATTAGATAAAGATGGCATTGACCAGACAGGAAGTACAGGACAAAGCTATACCGCGATTGTATTATTAGGTATTGGCAGACTTTCAATTGTGCAAAAAGAAGATAGAAAAGGTGTCAAATTTTTAATACTTGAAGAAGTCTCTAATATGGATAAGGGTAATTTTAACACCTTTCCAAATATTGCAAAAGAGTTTGGATATCAAATGTTGACAATGACACCAGAACCTTATGGCTCTAACGAAGACGAAGGCTGGTATTTACATCACTTAATTGAAGGTTACGAAGATGTTAATATCAATTATGCACCGCCAAGTAGCTATTTTAAAACTAATGAAGCCAGACAAGATCTGTCAGATTACTTAAATAATGTAAATGACCAATGAATTGGGTAGCATTAAAATCATTAAATGAACTTTACAGAAATAAAGAAACCAAGATTAAGGAAACTTTAATTAAGGATTCTTTGTTTCAACACTTGCTGAATGATACCCAAGAAATCAAAGAAGGCTATAAGGTTTATTATTCTGATGATGAAGATTTTTTTGAGATGTATGAAGAAGAGTATCTAGAGAAGTTTAATCAGTACTACGCATTTTTAGAAAACAATCAACTTTTAAAACCTCAAACCAGATTTGAAGAAGCAGATATCATAGAGCTAATGGATATGAAACGTCGTATGGACAGCGGCGAACTTTTGCCAATTAGAAATCAAATAATGCAAAATGAGGAAACCGTCAGGAATGTGTCTTCTATGTTTTTCAAAAATGAAAAATATTTAATTGGTAAGAAAGCTTTAATTGATGCCGTTAAACAGATGCTTCAAATTGATGAGCTTGCTGATGATAGAGATCAGCAATATATGTATCGTTTAGAATGTGAAGATCCTAAGTTAATTATTCTCTGTGAAAATTTAGACTTTTTAAAGAGACCTTCATTACCTAGAAAATACGGTTATGAACTTTGGTATGCTGGAGGGAAAAACATTGAAAAACTAAAATATTCCTATGACAGGAACTTGCCTATCTACTATTCCGGCGATTGGGATTATGATGGTCTACTTATTTTCAATATGGTTTGTAAACTTATTCCACAAATTAAGCTTCTTTATCCAACAGCTAGTTCTAAAAGCATCCTGAAATCAGAACACAAAAGTCTTTGGATGGACAGGGATAACCCTTCTAAATACTCCAATCTTAGTGTGAAGAATTTAGATAATAGGCACAAAGATATTCTAGTTAATTTAATAAAGAAAAATCACTGGATAACTGAAGAGGACAATCATCTTAAAGAAATGGTTACTTTGATTCAAGATTAGAATGATGTCACTTTACCAAAGTCATCAATAAGCTCTTCTGGCTATTACACAAAAGGATTAACCGCCGCAACAGTTCCACTAGGATAACCCCAAGCCACATATTGTGACTTACCTTCATCTATATCAAGATGAACAAATGTATTGCCTACACCTATGCGTTTAAAACCTACATCTCGTGCTGCCATCACAAGATTATTGCGGATTGTTCTAGAGGAAGCTCGGATATCAACAGCTTTACAGGCGGGCATTTTATGGGAAGAATTGCGCGCACCACCTACTTTACGATTGTGAGCGTCACTACGTGCTCCAGAGTTTATCCAACTGAAAATAGGGTAATTGGTTTTTACAGATAGGTTGTGCAGCATCACTATAAGCCGTCTATCCATACAGTTTCCAGAACCAGGAATGTCTGGACTGTCAAAGACCGAGAAATCTACAGCGATACCTTTATGTTTATAAGTCCTAAATTTAGAGCTTGACTTGCTTAATCTAAAAGCCCAAAAAGCGCCACCCATAAGTAGCGCCATTGTGCCTAATCCTATATAAATATGACGGTTATTTTTTAACGCCATTAAGCCTTGTCTTTACAATTGCAAGGCTTCTTTTTCTGCTGACTTTCCTTGTATCTCAAGTATAGATCAGAGCCTATTTTAATGGCACTCAACAAGGTAAATGCTGCAAAAATGTAATTGAGTGTATTACTTCCTTTATCTACATTCATTCTCTTTTCTTTTTATTGTAAATCTGAATTTCGGATTCCAGCTGTTCGATATATTTTTCAAGCTCTGTAATACGATCTCGCTGTTTAGTAATTGTGCGTGACATTGCGGTATTCTTATTCTCAAGCTGGCTGATGCGTTTTTCCATTTTTTCAGACCATTGCACCCAGTTGGTCACAATACTGTCATTAGCCTGAGCGTTAATGTGCCGTATCTCTGCATTTTTCAGTTTGCGCTGGATATTATAATGCATCAATAATTCTATGAGCTTCCAGAAGCCCGTAGCGCCTAAAACAATCGCAACAATTTCATAAACATTCATAACGTGGTCTTTTACGCTTTCGCGAAAGCGTAATTCATTTAAAATTCATCAGTTGGTTTAGGTTCATCTCTTGGTACTACAAACTCACCACCGCCATTTCTAAAGTTGACATAGCGCAATGGAAGCTCGGCCAAATAAGGGTTCACATTGAGTATCACGTGATCTTCACTATCGACAAAAGTCCCGTAGAGAAACAATCTACCATCTGCATCTATCGCATAGTTAAAGGTATTTCCCTTTTCCGTCTGGCACAGTCCATAATAATCAGATTGATCTGTTACCAATGGAGCTGGTAAACTTACCTGCCAGCCGGCAATCTCAAGTTGTTTGGCGTTTCTAGCACGTAGGCGAATATCCTTCCCAACAACTAGATTTGCATTAATGACCGAGTACCGATTGCGTACTGGCGAGTGTAGTAAACTTGGCCCTAAATGTTCCGGCTTAACTTCTAAAATCTCTTGTGTATTTTCTATCGCTTTTGTCTCTTTTGAAACGCTATCACTTTGATATCCCATAATTAGTTGGCTATTAATATTCCTGAAAGAATCAACAAGCCACCGCCCAAAAGGATCTTATGGAACTTGCCTTGTTTCAGTTTTTGATTTTTAAATTTTAGTTGGTTTTCTAAAAAGAGAATCTGCTCATTGCTATTCTCTGAAACGGACATCAAATTGAGATTTTGCAATCTCAATCTCGACACCACAGAATCTTTCTTTACGAGTAAACTGTCCTTAAGAGTAATCGAAAAATCCAATCGTCTCACGATGGAATCCTGATACTTACCACGCTCTAATCTCAATGCAATCTCACGAGACTGTTCCAGATTAAAACAGAAGTGTTTCTCATTTTTTATGAGCTGTACTATCGGTTTTAAATCTTGAGAAATACACCAATAGCTCTGCATCGCTATAACTAGAAATAGTAGTAATTTTTTCATTGAGACTCGTTTTTAATTGGCCGATTGTGACGGTGTTCTTACTTACCAAAGCTGTTAGGCTATCCACCTGCTTTTCCAGATCTTCAATCTCCAGGTCTAGCGATTGATTCTTAATAAGCAAGTTCTGGTTTTGTTCTTTCCAGTCGCTTGGTGTCCGTAGCTCATAGCCATTTTCCTGCGGAATGATGATCTGCGTAAGCACAAGGACGACCACCGCAAAGAAGAAAATGGCAAAAATGATTTTCCACCTATTCACGCTTATCTGCTTTTTCAGGTTTAAAGAGTCGATTCAACACACTTTCTAAAATCAGCTTATGGAACACGAGTGCAAATACAAATGACTGCAATAGCATTTCTAACTTGTGCAACATCGTATCTCTAATAAAATAGACGATGATTCCATAAATCAATCCAACAATAAGTACACGGTAACGTGTCTTGATCTTAATACCAGTAAAATCTGCTAGCCAATCTGTAACTGGTTTCTGATTTAGACCAAAGGCAATAATGATGAACGTAAAAATGTACGCCCAGTCTAAGCTGGATAAGTAGTGAACTAAGTGTTTTAGGATGTCTGTCATTTCAATTGATTTTTAAGGGTTTCTTTTATAGTTTTTATGTCTGCCGTAAGCAGGGATAATTGATGATTTGGGAACATATTTTTGGTCAAATGAGCCACCAGAACAATCGTTGCACCAGATGCTAATAGCGCAATGATGATTTTGGTAAGCGTCTGATTGGTCATCGTGAGCGTGACTTCGGTTTTAATGCCATCATCATCTACAAGGCTGGATACAATATCTTTAATGCTTTTACCCATAATTAGTTGGATTGGTTTTTAATGGATTCATTCATATCTAAGGCATTGAAGAGCGATTCTGTAACCGTCTCGACTTTTAGATATTTTTCTACACGCTCTTGAACTTTTTCATCATAAACGCCAGTCACGATTCCAGCCCAACCGTAATTTCTTAGCAAATACACCTGCAAGCGTTCCACATTTTTTCCTTTGCTTCCCAATTGCAAAGGGAACTCATCTGCAACAGGTTTTTTAGGTAGTGTTTTGGGTTTCGGTGCGTTGGACTTTTTTTCAGGTGCAGGTGGTTTTGTCTTGACCACTTGCATTGTAGGTTTAAAACCTGTCTGTTTCGGTTTTAAAATCTCCTTTTTCAAGACTGCCGCCACAGCTTGCTTTTGCTCTTCAGCATCTTCTCGTTTACTTTTCAGTAATTGATGGGTAATGATGCCGACACCGAGCAAACCGCCAGTAATACAAACTATCTTTACGATGTTTTCCCGTTTCATTTTCCTACCATTTTTAGCGCTCTACGCATTCCTGCGATATCCTTTTCTGTAAATTCGGATTTGCCCAATCGCTTTTTGGCAGCCTTTAATGTGAGCGGTCCAAAAACACCATCCACACCATCACGCTTTGATCCAGACTTACCTAAATTCTCTTTGTAAATCTTGAGATACGCCTGCAAGGTTTTTACATCTTGGTGACGTGTTCTGTATTTAAGTGGATAGCCAGTCTTGACGTATTTTATGCGTGGTGTAGATGAAGAGCTGGAAGATGATCCCGAACTACTTGACACAGGAATGGTCGTGTTTATAGGAATTATCTGTGGTGTGCTCTCTTGGTTTTGAGCCAGGTCGCCTTCTTTTTGATCCTTCTTTTTCTTGTAGTACATATAGGCGACTGCACCACCTGCGAGTACAACGATCACACTACCCACAACAATGAGATCTTTGTTTTGTTCAAAAAAGGTTTTCTTAGGTTTGGTTACGATTTTCTTCATAGTTATTGGGTTTGATAATTAGGTAATTGGCGCACAGGATTATGCACATATTGTTTCATCTCTGATGCGCTTAAAAAACTGGACAAGTGTTTCCACAAATCCTGTTTGTACAATTGCCAGTATGCTTTTGAAAGGCTCGCTACTTGGGTTTTATCACGCAGGCGTTTGGCAAAAACGTCTTTGACCGCATCTTCATCATCATTAAAAGTTCCTTTGGCATTTTTGAGCTTTTTTGCCAAATTTCTGGCAGTAGCGTCGTCTAGTTTTTTAATCTTTCGTGGTGCAATCCATTGTTGCACGTTGGTCAGGTAATTCATATCAAAAGGCTTGTCCCAGTTGGGTTCTCGTTTGATCGTGCCTTGATTTCCTGTGGACACTTGGATTCCAGAGCCTAGATCTTTACCAATGATTTGCTGAGCTTGTTGTTTTTCCTTTTTACGCTTTCGCGAAAGCGTAACAAACACACATACCGTAACTGCCGCCATTGTAGCGCCACCTATCATCCACCATCCTGTTTTTGTAATTTTCATTCTCTCGTTTTTAAGCTGTTCTATAGTTGGGTATTTGTCCAATGATGTTCAGGATGATCTTGATTTCATCTTCTGAAAGTCGATCCTTAATGGTATCGATTAAGTTCTTGTTGTAAGTACTTTGATAGGCCTTAGCCACTTGCGAGACCTGAACTTTATCCTTTAATTTTCTAAACACGGCATATACTGCATCTTCGTCATCTCCACCTTCGTACCACGCGCCCCAGGACTTATGAATCTGTTTTGCAAAACTGGTGGCGCTGCTCTCACTCATTGCAATCACTTGACCATTTACATTCTGCAAAACTTTTGTGAGATAGTAAATGTCAAAAGCATTTTCTGCATCGAGATTATTTGCCGTGGTAGCCAGTTGTTTCTTTATGTGAGTCAATAGTTTGCTTGTTTTTAGATCGCGTTTGCGCTGGCGTATGGATAGAAATGAGCTTCCAACAATGAGAATTCCCATAGCACCGCCACTTACTTTATAGATAAGCTGTCTGTTCATTTCCCTAATAGTTTAGTAGCGCGTCCAGCTGGCGTGAGCATCGCTAGATCTGTGATGTCTGCATCTTTTGCAGAGTTGCGTAAAACCACCACGATAAGAATGAGTGTGATGGTAAGAATGACCGGAACACCTATGGCTAAAATCTTCGTAAGGCTCTTGCCCAAACCAAAAATATTACCGCCTATTTCAGAAATATCTGCAATGGATCTGGTTGCCATATTGCTTACATCCAGCTCGTTCTTAAGCAACCATTTATTGAATGACGGACTTGTAGTACATAGCGCAGATCCATTGGTTTTCCAAGTGACCAACCACAGCATTTTGGCATTATCCTGTCCCACTTCCTTCTTCAATTTGGTATAATAGCTCGTCCAGAAGTCACAAGGGTCGTCGGCTTCTGGAATGAGAAAGGATGTGTTTTTTATGGTTACTTGCTGTGCCATTTAATTGCCTAATAGTTGATTGGCTTGTTTTTCAATTTGATTCTGTTTGGGATCTTTTTCTTTGAGAAAAGCGATTAAGCGTTGTTTTAATTTTGCTTCTCTGGCTCGTGCAACTCGCTTATCGTGATTGATGTAGAGCTGTCGTCCCATCCAGAACCCTATGCCTAATGTGATGATGGTTCTCATTTTAAAATCCTTGATAAATATTACACTTGGGAATCTCCAGTTCTTCCAGCCATTCCTTAACGCTAAATCCAGGTTTGTCACTATCCTGTTTTGTGGCGATCTCATTAAAACCCACGATGATGATTTCTGGAAACCTAATAGTATAAAATCGGATCACGGCTTCCAGCGTAGCGGTTTGTTCTTCGGTACGTGTGTCTTTCCACCACGCTTCTTTGAGTGTTCTGCCACCTACGTAAGCAAGGTTTTTCACATTGCCAGTAATACCAAATCTGCCTTGTGAGGTGCCCCATAGATCTACTTCGGTCGGGCTGTCTTCAGGGATAATGGTTTCTAAAGTGCCATCCTGCAAGACGAGGTAGTCAAATCCAGGACGGTTCCAGCCAAAGCCACCATTACGCTTGTCGTTGGTATGTTTTTCGATAATTGTTTTTGCATCAAGATCTAAGGCTTCGCTGGTATCGGTACTGTGTATGACTAAAAAATCTACGTCTTTCATTTTGTTAAATTTTGAGTGATGGAATTATTGAGTTTTCTAAAACCAAGTAATCGGTAAATTGGGTATGCCTTTATGTTTACTTGATTGTTCTGGTTGCCGCCCAGACAGTAGATGTATTTCTTATCTTCAGAATAACCTATAAAAAATGCCACGTGACCTTTCCAACTGTTCTTCTTACTACGCCAAAAAACCACGATGTCTCCTATATCTGGTTGTTTCGTTTCTGTTCCTACTTTTAGCCAAGAGCGTGCTGTGAGTTGATTGCTCATTTCTTTTCCACATTCTAGAGCCACCCAGTTGGTAAAAGCAGAACACCAAGCGGTTTCATCAGTAGTGACCCACGTATGACCTATCTTTTCAAAATAATCCAGTATTACAGGATTATGCTTTTGACCCACCAGTTCCGTGACTCCATATTGGCTCAAAGCCGTGTTGATGATTGACTTCATAAAATGGATTTGAATGGATTTTTAGGAACTCGTTTGGGAACGCCTTTACTCATTTGCACGCCATAGGCAAGCGACGCCTTTTCTGGAAGTAGATTATACATTTCCAGCTTTTTGTAATACAGAATGAATGTGATGGTCTGCAAACCACCAATCTTAAAGCACCAGCTGTTCTGGCCATCGAGCATCACACCATCTACACCAAAAACTTCTGACACATTCTGAAAACTCTGCGGACTTTGATAATTACCAAGCGAAAGCGTTTTACAGATTTCTTTACCAGCGATGCTTTTTTGTAGAAGTTGCATTGCGTTCACACGTCGTTCTCCAGATGCGACGATTTTAAGATGCTTCAGCATTCCTGGACTGAATTTAAAATCTTCCCGTTCTTCGTGATATTCATCATTGATGGTTACCGTTGGACTTTTGGATACATTAAATATGGTTAGAAGATTGAGCTGTGTAGTGACTTTAGCAATTTTAGACGTTGAATCATTATCCACTAGTCGAAACTGGTCTTGTATTCCCCACGGTGTTTCCGTTTGTGCCTGTGTTTCGGCATTGATACGTGTAGTATTTTTAGAGACTATATTTTTGATTACAAGCTCATTTGTTTCGTCATCAAAGCGTATCTCCGTAGGTCGTTTTCCAGTCCTGTTGGCATTTACCACTTTGTGATTTAGACCGATGTGATACATCGTATTATTTACCGAACCTATTACATACACTATTCCGTAGAAATAGCCAGGATTGGTATTCACGGCTAGAGCAACTGGCGAAACGGTTCCAGGCATCGCATTCTCCGTTAATGGAATTGTGGCAATTACAGTCCCATCACGGGCAACCACCGATACAGAATCTGAAAGCTGATTAGCCACATACAACAAATCATTCGCAGGATTGAGTACCACTTGTTGTGGATGCGTGCCTACTAAAACATCTATTTTTTCGGCGTTCTCAATAAATAAAGGATCTGTGATCGGCTTTTCACTATTGCCACCCCAAAGACAAACATTTCTGATATCCGTTGTATGATTTTTGACTGTAATCTGCATCACATCAAACTCATCGTGCAGGTGTTTTTGATACTTTTTAAAACCTTCCTTTTGTTTTTGATCTTTGATAAGATTACGCTTTCGCGAAAGCGGTCTCTTACTTGAACTACAATCAGAAATTTCCATAACACCTTCATCGGTGGCATAGAAAACAGCGTCTGTTGAAGGGTCGCAATTCTTCTTTTTCGTTTCTGGGAAAGCAACGTGCATCACGCCAGATCGTGTACCCCATTTTTTGAGATCGGTTCTATATTTTGCAGAATTGTCGTTCATATAAGCATCTTCTTTAGAATGGATTGTTCTCTTAATTACCGCAGGATCTTCGCAACTTTCACAGGCGAAAGTTTCTGTGCTTTTGGGCGTTAATTTTATGGTTGCGCCCATTGTAAATAGTGCCATTGTGATAAGAAATAGTTTATGCATTTGCTCTGTAATTTTCTATAAAGGCTACCACGTCCTTAGTGCGTTGTACCTGTGATGCGCCAACGTGATGTGGGTTATTGCCAAAAACCTTGGTCACAGCATAAATGGCTTCAATCGTCGGGAATCCGTAGTCCAGATATTTTTTAATACCACAGAGATCTGCTGTTTTCTGACTTCTGGTATTCAGGAACCAATGACAACCTTCGTGGGCAAGTATTGCCACACGTATGGGAATGGTATAGCCAATAAATAAGCGCTGTGAAATCTGTACACGTGGCATCTTGCGATGTGTGCGCGCTGGTGTGATTAATTCCTTGCCAAAAGCATCTGTTATCGTAGGTAAGTATTGAAATAGAAACTCGTGATTTTTGGAATCGTAAAAACCAGTAGGTGTATGACCTGCTTTTTGGGCAAAGTCTATGGCAAAATCCATAAAGCGATGTTGCTCGGTGGTTGCCCAGACTTCGGCAGGTTTCATTTTTTCTACCTTGAAGTAGCTCATATCAAACTGATAGTCTTCTCCCGAAACCTTGTCGAACAGCTCCATTTCCAGCACTTCTGGGGTTACGGGAAGTGAAATCACAAACTCACGTTTCTCATTGCCTTCATAGAATTGTGCTTTTCTCCTGAAATAATACGTATTAGGATATCTCGGATCGTACACACGTATACCCAACTGTACTGGCATTTTAGAATTGATACCCAGTCGTATTTTGAAACGCTCTTTATTTGATGGAATCGGGATGATCATTGGCTATACAGTTGCTTGTTCTTTTTATTCTTGATAACCACTAATCCCACAACGCCAACTACAACCACGCCACCTAGAACAAAGACTATGGTAGGAATACCTTTCTTTTCTTCTTCTGCAACATCTGCCGCACCAATTGAAAAATCAAAGTCTGATGCAGGTTCAGTAGCTCCACCAAATCCTGTAGGCGATTTAGGCTTTGTGATGGTGTCGATAGCGGCGCCAATAGCTGTTGCGCCGCCCATATCTTGAACAGCGCTACCCAGTTTAGAAAAGAAGGCTTTGCTTTTGGCGCGACGTGCAATGCGTTTGGGTGCGCTGCGTCTTGCCGCTCTTCGTGCTTTACGTTTGGCACGACGCGCACGACGTTTCTTTTTGTTGCCAAAGAAATCGTCATAATTATCGTCCAGAATGTATTCTGTTTCTCCTGTAATCATAGGTTATAGTACTTCCAGAACACGCAAGGTGCTTCCTTTGGGTTCGTAGTTGATTTTGTGGTAGCCTTTACCAACAAATGGATAGCTTTTGGCTTCGCCTGGAAGAAGGGAAACGCCATTTACTTGGGCCGTTTTTTCTCCTATATTCTTGACAGATCCATACAGAAATCCCTCTTGAAAACTTCCATTATCAGATACTTCACTTTCCTTTATTTGCGCCAATATGTCCATTGCTTTTCTTTTTGATTTGAATGTATTTATAGATCCCAAAGCCTATAGCGCCAGTAACTCCGACGATAGCAATGATCTTGACTACCTTTGCTGTTTTACCATCTGACTTCATTGCCTTTTCTGCTGCTGCTTTCTCAACTGCGGCAGGAACTTGAAGGCTGGCAATTTGCGCTTTGGTAACCTTCTGATCTTTGCTGATTGGCTTGCCCTTTTTTACTAAAGTGGGCTTGAAAATCGGTTTGCTAGGCAGCTTGTTTTTTATAGGTGTTCCTTTGGGAATCAAGATGCTCACAGGGACTTTAGATGGCAGCTTTTTACGGACTACTTTCTTCTTCCTAATAGGTCTCGGTCTTCCTTTTACAATAGGTGGTCGGCGCAAGATTTTCCGTCTAGGTGCGATTTTGATACGCCTTTTTGGGGTACGTCTTGCGATTCTTCTTGCCTTTCTGCGCTGTCTACGTATTTTCCTGCGACCACGTCTATAGCTGTCGTAATCTCCATCGTCGTACACGTCATAGTCTATTAATCCGAATGTGTTTGTCATAGCTGTTGTGGCATTTGGGCGCGCTGACCGCCATAAGGCATCGGTGGCTGGTTGGACTTCATTAAAATTGCCGCGCCTATGCCTAGAACCACTACACCGCCGCCTATCATCAGCATCATATTGGTTTTCTTTTTTGCTTCGGCTTCTTTGCGTTTTTGTTCTTCACGACGGCGTTCTTCTGCTTGTCTTCGCTCTTCATCACGGCGGCGTTGTTCTTCACGCATCTGTTGCATACGGCGTTCCATATCTCTTTTGGCCGCTGCGGCTTGTGCTGCGGCTGCTGCTGCTGCATTACTGCTACCACCAGAACTACGGCGTTTTTTCTTTTTGAAGAGACCGCCCAGGATTCCCACGGCACCTTTGGCCACGGCTCCCCAAAACTCGTCCTCACGACCTGCAAGTCGGGATATGAGTTCTGCAAGCGCTTTCGCGAAAGCGGAATTGTCATCCTTCATCAGTTCTACGGTCTCATTAATGAGTGCCTTGTGTGATGGCCTGTCACGGAAAGTGATACCATAGACACGCAAGAGCTGTTGCAGTTCTAAGGGATAGTGCAGGATCAGGTATGAGATATCATCTATCGCCTGATTGTATTTCAATTGTTTGGTTTTATTTGCCATTTTTTAAGTCAAATTTTATGCTCGCACCTACCAGAACACCAGCGATAAATACGACGCCAAAAAGCAACATCTCATCTTTTGTGATATGGATGCCATTGGGTTTGTCTTCAGTTACTTCTGGTTTGGATTCCGGTTTGCTTTCCTTGCGTTTGCGCAGTTCGTTCCAGACCATTTGAACTTCTTGAGCTAGGTTTTTATCTTCCAGATCTTCATTGGATCGCTTTACGATGTCCTGATAATATTTCTCTAGGGCTTTATCATCGTAGGAATTGAACTGATCCAGAAAGCTATCTTCATCTCCAGAACCTGCATAGTTGGAATGAACGCAGGATTTACAATAATTTTCCGCTTTCGTACTTCGGCTACGCTCAGTATGAACTACAGCGTTTTTACCACAGGCAGCACATTTGGAATTTTCAACAGTATTTACCTGAAGTATCGCTGCTTTATCTGGATGAATTTCCAAAAGATCCTTGATGACCTTTCTGCCCTTGTTCTTTACAAGTTCCTTGACCGCCTGGGACAGATGTTGCTGGTTGTCAATTTTTTCAAAACCGTAATCAAACAAAATGTCATTTGCGGCATCTGTGTTATGGAAGACGATATAGTCTATCCTGTTCTGTGCGAGATTTTTGGGGTTATTGTTGCGTTTCATAAGGTGTCGTTAAAAAAGAACAGCCAGAGCTAGGTTTGGGGGAAACCGTGACTCTGGCTGTCTCAATTAGGGAAAGAGTCAAGACTCAAGTCGGAGCTCCAACTATCGTCTCTTACGTCTTACAAGGCGTGACTTAGACCGTCTCGCCACCGGTTTTCTGACATATCGACGACGGCTTACAGGTCTCCTGCGAGAACGTCTCACTCTACGTCTAGGACGCCCTAATGGTCTGGGTTTTCTACGACTGCGTATCAGGTCTAGTTGTGGAAGCCCTGTCGTACGTGGCGCACGAGAAAGTTCTGCAACGTTCTGACCTTTAAGCAAGTTGCCCAGATTTGCTCTTGCTTTGATGGTAAATGTGAATACGGCTGTAATACCATCTTCTACCATAATCTGAAGGGAATCCTGTCCCGTCACGTCCATCTCGAAGTTGTCATCGTCAATGAGCGTTTGGGTAAAGTTTTGTGGCGAAGTCGCATTACGCGGTTGATACACTCTGGTCGTTTTTGAACCTGAAGCTGTTCTACGCTCCACACGCAGTACATTATCAAACTGTAGCGGATTGCTCACAGAGTACTTCATTCCCGATATCTTAAATGGGTTTGCCTTACTCTCTTCTCGTACTTCCTTGTGACTGGATTCTTCTATCTCTACGGTCACGCCATTAGGCTGTGCCGCCTCACGGTTACCGCCAAAAACATTTGCCTCTGCCGCTGCGCCAGATTTGTTTGTGATCACTACCGTTAGGGTACGGTCATTAGGATCAATCTTGCCTACTGTGGCTGCGGTGTAGTCGTCATAATCATCTTCGTACTCGACTTCATCTGCATAATCATCATAGTCGTCGTACTCGTCTTCAAACTCATCATCATAACCATCTTCTAGGCCTTCAAAGCCTGTATCGAAGTCGTCCTCATCGTCATAATCATCATAGTCTTCTTCGTGGTCGTAATCGTCGTATTGGTTTTCTGCGTCTTCTTCGTAGCGCATTAACTCGTCGTTATAATCTTTCATTTGTCTGGGATTTGTCCATTGCAACAATGGAGTTTTTCATCTCAAGAATATGTTGTCCCTTATGGCGCATCTCTAAATGCTATGCCTTTTTTGTAGGGATAGCCGCAGTCTTCTTGTTTTTTTCTGCGAGCTTTTTTGCCTTCATCTTTTGAACCATAGGTGCTACCAGTAAGGTTCCTATTGCGATGCCGGCGATTCCTGCTCCTACGCAATACATTATAGGTTGCCAGGCGATGTCATTTTTCTGTGCCATTTTGGGTTGTTTTTGTAAAACTGTTTGTAATAATGGGCAGGTCTCTAAACCTTGTGAGCACAAAGATGAAGGGAAGAAGAAGGTTTACCGTGGTAGGGTTTGGGACTTTGGGACGGAGATAGAGATGCTGGAGCTATAGAACGAGCTATAAATAAAGAAACTGATAAAGGAATAGATATTGCTATATATGTCAAGTAAATAGATGTAAAAACTTGACATTATAAAGAATTAAACTATCTTTGTAATGCTTAAACTATGAATATAACAGCATACATAAAAGATAAGATAGCTCGTATAGATGCAGGAGATGCATTTACATACGATGATCTGGCTATACCTCAAGGTGAGTTTACAGCTGCTTCTAAGTCTTTAAGTAGACTAGTTACTGCTGGTACTATAAAGAGATATAGAAAAGGTGTTTATTATAAGCCTAAACAAACAGACTTTGGCGAATTAAGACCTAGTGATACAGAACTGCTCAATATCTATCTTTTTGAAGATAACAAACAGGTGGCCTACATTACTGGAGTGCGATTGTACAATCAATTCAGGCTGACCACTCAGGTTCCTAACGTAGTGAGAATTGCTAGTTCTTCAAAACAAGTACGTGGTAAGGTAGGAAACACAATGGTACGACCTGCAAAGAGCTATGTTACCGTTTCTAAAAAGAACATTCCATTACTACAGGTGCTCGATGTTGCAAAAGACTTTAAAAATATTCCTGATGGCGATAGCTCTCAGATTCTTTCATTTCTCAAAAATAGAATAGCTCAATTTTCTGCAAAAGATCTGGAACGTTTTACCGCTTTCGCAAAAGCGTACCCACCTAAAGTTGCTGCCTTAATAGGTGCCATCTACGAGTTTATGGGATTAGAAAAACAGAGCAACGCATTACGTGAGAACATCAATGCCTTAAGTACCTACACCTTTGGGATTTCCAAGGATATATTACCCACCATAAACAACTGGAACATCGCTTAATGAAATTACACGAATATCAAGAACCCTTCAGAAATGCGATACGTGCTGCCGCAGATCATTTCGGCATTGCCGAAATATTTATTGAAAAAGATTACTGGGTCACTTTTGCGCTCAAGCAAATATTTACAAATCCTGCATCAAAGGATATTACTGTGTTTAAAGGTGGAACGTCTTTATCAAAATGTCATAAGATCATTGAGCGCTTTTCGGAAGATATAGATCTCGTCATCATCACTACCGAAGAAGAAGGAAGTAACGCCATCAAGAAGAAACTTAAGCTTGTCACAGAAGCTGTGGCAGAACCTTTGACTTATGTTCCTGGACATTTGATCGAGAACAAAAAGGGGAAGATTAGAAAACTGGTGTACAGTTATGATAAAAGCGGAATGGATGGAGCCTTTGGCCACGTGCGTGACGAGATTGTGGTTGAAGTCTCAAGCTATGGCAGCCCGCATCCCAGCAGTATGGTTGAAATACACTCGATGATTACCGATTTAATTGCCAGTACCGGAAATGTGGATCTGATAACCAAATACGAGCTCGAACCTTTTAAAGTAGTTGCGCTAGATATTGAGCGTACCTTTTGTGAGAAAGTGATAAGTCTGGTGCGATTTTCTTATACTGATAATCCTTTGAAAGACTTGGCAGATAAAGTTAGGCACACCTATGATTTGCACCAACTATTAAAGTTAGAGCGAATACAAGATTTTCTTGCAAGTGAAGACTTTTCTGCAATGCTTAATCAAGTAGATAAGGATGATGACAAAGCGATTCCTAATGATAAGGAATGGCTCGCACAACACCCAAGCAAAGCACTCATATTTGACGATCTTGAAGACGTTTGGAGCAAAATAAAATCAACCTACAACAGCTCTTTCAAAGAATTACTTACTGGCGAGTTACCTGACGATGAGGAAGTCTTGAAATCTCTTAAAGCTATTAAGGATCGTGTGGGAGAAATTGAATGGGAGATGTCATAAGTAACAACAAACTCAATATCTATTATCTATTAACTTAATATCAATATGAACCCATTAGATCAATTTAAAAATATAAATGCAAGCCAAAAAGCAATAGAAGCAGCGATGGGTAGTATTGCGAAATTAGATTGGGTAAATGAAATGACTAAACGCATTCAGTATCCTACAAATATTGCAGCATTTGGTGGTGCTTTAGATATCCTTAAATCAATGCACCAACATCCTGGAATTGAATCGATGAATTCTATTTCTAAAGTGACATCTGGAATCGTACCGCTATTAGATTGGTATAAAGACAATCCACTTAAAAATCAGATGGATGGCATTATAACCAATCACGCCTTGCTCAATCAGCGCTTGTCATCTTTATCATCTTTATCATCAATGTATGCTGAAAATTATGTGAAGCCATTGAATGCTATAGAAGTTGCACTGAGAGGTATTTCTACAGATTTTTTGAAGAATATATCATTTGATGATCTTGATAAAGCTGAAGAGGAATATGATCTTGTTGAGGAGGCTACCGAAGCAATAGTGACTCAAGCAGAATCGCTACAAACTTTCTCAGATAAGTATGTGACTCAGGAAAGTTTTGAAAAATTTCAGAGACAGTTATTTGATGAATTGCAACTGATAAGTTCAAAGTCTAAATCTGAAAAAGCTAAAGCCTTTATTTTTCAAATAATGCAAATCATTTCATTTGTTGTGATGATTTTTTCATTATACAGCGATTCCCATAAAATGACAAACAAAGAGCTTTCTGAAATCATAGACGATAAATTTAAATCGCATCAAGAGCACACTAATATAAAGTTAGATAGCATTTTAAGTCAAATCACGAAACAAAGGCTTGCAACTACTGACGTAAATCTGAGAGTGAACAATAAGAAAAGAGCTGCAATAAAGGGTATCGTTAAAAAGGGACAGTTGATAAGCGTTATTGAGACTCGACATAAGTACTTATTAATCTATTATATTGATCAAGAAACTGGTGAGCCTAAATCCGGTTTTGTTTTCAAAAAATACTTTGAAAAGATTGATTAAAATCACATAGGCCCAACCATCCCATCTTCGTGATACCGTAACTTATCTGAAATCAATTTCACAATTGCATCATTCTTTGTTTTGTAGATGTTGTTGCCGTCAAAATCTTCTTCATTCAGTAACATTTTCACTTTACGGCTTTCTTCCTGGTCGATAAATTTTTTACAGGCACGTATAAAGGCTGCACGGCTACAACCACGTATGCGTTGCTCTCGCATATTGATATAGACAAAGAAACTTTTCTGGATCTTGTATTCTTGCTCTGTGATCTTACCCATTGCAAAAGCATTAGAACACAACTCGTATTGTTCATCTACAATGAGCTGACCGATACGAACCATTTGATATTTTGGAATGCGTTCTCGATAGCGAGTTACATCATCTACCTGATGGTGCAAACGCAACCACGTACAGTTTTGCCATTCTGATGTAGTGATTTTCGCTACGGACTGATGCGTGAGCACAATGTCTATTCCCTTATGACGCACGGTACAGAGTGCACCGATCATCGACTGTCCCTTAGCACCAGTCATATAGTGATCGATATCGTCCAGAACCACCAAGCCATTTTTAAAATGTTTCATAATTTTGGTAATGACTTCTTTCTTTTCGTCATTATCCATAGGCGATCCGTCAGGATTAAAAGGCCTTATTCTGCGTGAAGTTACTTTGGTCAACGCCTTGAGATGATTTGGACTTACCGTACGGAATTGCGGATAATCATCATCGTTAGTATCAAAAGCCAGCACTTTACGACCTTTCTTGCCAATCGCAAGATGATCCATCATATAACGTTTGATCTCTTGCTTGTTTCTATAGGTTTTCCCAACACCAGTCTCGCCACAGACCAATAAAATCATTGGTTGGCGTTCTAGGTCTTCTTTGAGATAGCTTATAGATTTTCTTCCGCGATTATAATGTTCCGACATAGCTATTTTGTATTGGGTTCGTCTTCGGCTACTTCAAGGATGGTAGCTTCTGGAATATCGTTATCTATATCTTCAAAATCGACTTCTTCAGTTGATTGAGGCGTTTCTTTTTCTGCTTTCGTACTTTGACGTGGCTCCGCAAAAACTTCATCATAATCCTTAACATTTTCTTCCTCATCAAAATCTAACTCTTCCTGAAAATCTTGATTAGCATATTCTTCTTCTTGCGCTGTGAATTCTTCTTGTTCTTCTTCGAGAACTGAAGCTTTTTCATCACGGATGATATCAAGAATGCGCTCTTCCAGAATATTATTTTCTGCTCTCACTTCCATAACGACCTGTGCTTTTTTCATTAAGATGGACAGGACTGCACCCATTAATTGCTGTTCTGGCGTGAGTTTTTTGGCTTTCTTACGCAGGATTTGAGCAAGTAACGGACGCAATAATGCTTTGTCTTCCTTGTCTAGCTTTACGCGAGCAACATTCTTATCGTTCTGCTGATCGATAACGGTAATGATCTCATCAAACTCATAGAATTCTTTGTGCTTGCTGATTTTTACAAAGTAACCGCCACCTACTTCCAGAACATTGTTAGACATTCCCAAAAGTGCATCAGCCGCTTGGTTGGCTTGGCTTAGAGGCAGTTCAAAGTCTTCGTCTGTAGGTTGTGGCTCATCATCATCGTCATAGCCACCACCATTTATTTCCTGTTCTGGGGCATCTAGTGGTTGCTCACGTTTTTCCTGTTCTACATTTTCTTCTACGGTTTTGCGGAATTCTGGTTGCTCGCTAGATGGTATCACAGGTTCTTCTGGCATCTGGTGTGGTCGGTCTGGTTTCCACACGTTCCAACTTTTTTGCTTTTCGGGATCACTTTCTATTGGTCGCTCGCCACCGATGTCTTTTTCAATCACAGGTTGGTTGAGCGGACTACTATCTTCGCCCTGAATACTTTCAAATGTGATTTCTTCTGGTGCTGTGGTAAGGACGTCCTTTACTTCTTGAGCTATTTCTTCTTTCATAAATTCTAATTGAGTTTTGCGATAAAGTTGACCACGTTGTTTTCCAGAACTTGAAACTTGGCGACAAAAGGTTTGTAAAAGCTTGGGATGCTAAGGATCTCATCGCATTTATGGTAGTTGTACATCACAGCTCTCTTAGACTGCTTAAAACTCTCGCCTATCTTGGCATAACTGGTATCAGTATATTTCTTGAGCAGAAAATAACACGCCATCCTGGCATCACGGTATTCTTGAATCGTGCTCGTATAAAATTCTGGCTCTTGAAGATCAAAAATTTGGATGCTCTGCGAGATGATATACACAACGAGCAGTTTTACCTTTTGGGTGTCGCTGGATTTAAGTTGGGCGTTTCCAGAAAGATTATTAATGACTTCTATGGTTTTGACAAGTCCAAATTTTCCTATAAGCGTATCTACACTATGCTGTAAGTCGCTATAATCTGGTTGTTCTTTTTTCATCTTGGCTGTGAATTGATTCTCACGTGCCAAACTACTAAAAGAGAGTTTTCAGGGGTTTGTTAATTGGTATTCAAAAAGTTTCGATGTGGTTTGTGGATAATTCCGCTTTAACGCTACGCTCTTCCTTTGGTCGTGAATCTCGCAAGCTCGCTTTTGCGAAAGCGAACTGAAAACAAAATGAGAAATAAAGATGAATAGCTTGTAAACTTTGTTAATTTTAGGAGCTGAACAACTTTGTAAAGCACTAAATGGCATTATTCCAGACATCTGTACTCAAAAAATATCTCGCACAACAGGACACAAACGCAGTAGATAAGGCATATCGCAAGTACACCAAATTCTTTCTCAACCTTGAGATACAGCAAAATATAGACAAGAGTAACGAGGAGCAAATACAGGCTACTTTTCTTACAGAACTCTTTGTAAACGTGCTCGATTATACGATTAATCCAAAACCCAAATACAACCTAACTACAGAATATAAAAACGAGAAAAATAACCGCAAGGCAGACGGTGCCATTATTACAGAAGAAAAAACAGTAGCCGTTGTAGAACTTAAGGGCACAAATACAAAGGATCTGGAAAGCATACGACGTCAGGCTTTTGATTATAAAGTAAATCACAAAGGATGCAGGTTTGTCATTACCTCTAATTTTGAAAAACTACGTTTCTATATAGACGATACGACAGAGTTACTGGATTTTGACCTATTTAATCTTACACGTGATGACTTTGGATTGCTGTATTTGTGTTTGTACAAAGACAATTTGCTCAAGGAGTTACCGCTTCAGATAAAGCAGGATTCACTCATCGTAGAGGAACAAATTACCAAAGAGTTTTACAAAGATTATTCGCTTTTTAAACGTGAGCTGTATCGCGATCTGGTCAAGAAAAACGGTAAAGTCTTAAAGGTCGCGATTCTGGAAGAGACTGGTATTACAGATAATGCAGAACATCAGTCAGATCTTGAACGCCTGGAGAAAAACGTAAAACTCACGCTTTTTAAAAAGTCGCAGAAACTTATAGATCGTTTTCTCTTCATCTTTTTTGCCGAAGATCGCGGACTCTTACAACCTAATTATACCATAAAACGTCTGGCAGAATGGGACACCATACGCAAGCTGGACGTAGATGAGCCGCTGTATGATCGCTTTAAAAAGCACTTTAACTATCTGGATAAAGGTCGTAAAGGCGATGCAGAAAATAAAGAGATTTTTGCCTACAATGGTGGCCTCTTTAAGCCAGATTCTATCCTGGATCGTGTGATTATAGATGATGATTTACTCTACAATCACACCAAAAAACTGGCAACTTATGATTTTGAAAGCCAAGTTGACGTAAACATCCTCGGTCATATTTTTGAAAACTCTCTCAACGAGATTGAAAGTATTAATGCCGAAATAGAAGGTGGCAACTTTGACAAACAGAAAAGCAAGCGTAAGAAGGATGGCGTTTTTTACACGCCTAAGTACATCACAAAATACATTGTAGAAAATACGGTAGGAAAATTATGTAATGAGAAAAAAGCCGAACTCGGTTTTAAAGAAGAAGAATATTTTAAAGGTCGTGGTACCGGAAGAAAGAAGCGAAACGACAAGACCATACAAAAGCTAGTCGAAACGCTAGACACCTACCGTGATTGGTTGCTACAGATTACTATTTGTGATCCTGCTTGTGGCTCTGGTGCATTTCTTAACCAGGCGCTGGATTTTCTCATTAAAGAACATCAGTATATAGATGAGCTTAAGACCAAAATTCTAGGTGGTGGCTTGCAGTTTCCAGATATAGAAAACACCATACTGGAGAACAATATTTATGGTGTAGATCTTAACGAGGAGTCTGTAGAGATTGCAAAGCTATCACTCTGGCTACGAACCGCACAACCACGTCGTAAGCTCAACGATTTGAGCAGTAATATAAAATGTGGTAACAGTTTAATAGACAGTAAAACCATTGCAGGAGATAAAGCCTTTAACTGGGAGACCGCTTTCGCGAAAGTATTTGCAAACGGAGGTTTTGATGTTGTGATTGGGAATCCGCCTTATGTAAGTCACGATAGAGTTGATCATCCAAAATACTTAAAAAAGCACTATTCTAGCTATCAGTCATTTGCAGATTTATTTTGTTACTTCTACGAATTAGGAATAAAAATCATCAAGAAAAATGGAATGTTATCATACATAACTTCTAATTCATTTTTAAAAGCAGATTATGGGAATCCATTAAGAAACTTCTTAATTATTAATGGAAATATTGATCAGCTAATTAACATTGAGGATGCCCAAATTTTTTCTGATGCTGTGGTAAATTCCGTGATACTAGTTTTTAAAAAATCATCTGACAAGTCACAAAAAGCTACTATAGTCAATTCAAAATATGAGGTTAAAACTGACTTTTTGCAATTCATTTCCGAAAATCAGTTTTTTTACTCTCAAAAAGACTTAGAATCGCTTTCTTGGACGCTTATAAGACCAGAATATTTAAAAATCACTCAAAAGTTAAAAGGGAACAATCCAACTTTAGAGGATTTACAAACAAAAATAAGGCTTGGTATTGCAACTGGCTCTAATCAAGCATTTCTAATAGACGAGGATAAGAAGAATGAATTAATCTCTAAAGATTACAGAAGTGCCGAGATTATACAGCCAATTTTAAGAGGTCGAGATATATACAGGTACCATTATGAATTACCAAATCAATACATTATACTCAGTAAAAACGGAATTGATATTCCAAAAGATTATCCAGCTATTTATGACCATTTAGAAGGCTTTGGAGATAAATTCAAATCACGTGGAGCGAAAGGTCAGCATTGGACTAACCTAAGAGCTTGTTCTTTTTTTGAAGATTTCAAGGAAGAGAAAATTGTATGGATAGAACTTACGGACAGCGGTAGGTTTAGCCTTTGTTCTGAAGAAATTTATTTATTGAATAGCGCCTATTTCTTACTTCCACCAGATGGGATCTTATCCGGCTACTTACTATCAATTTTGAATTCAAAAGCGATGAAGTTTTATCTTCATCAAATAGCAAACACGAGTGGTGTTGGAACTTTCAGGTATTTTAATATATATGTAAAAGAATTCCCCATTCCCGATGTTTCACAGGATCTTCAAGAGACTTTACATCTGAAATCTGATACCTTAAAAAATACCATTCTTGACTTCAAAAAATTAAACGGAACATTTAGAAAGTATTTTAGATCAAATTATTCGCTTAAAAAAACATCACGTAAACTCGAAAACTGGCAAGATTTAGATTTTGGCGATTTTATCAAAGAACTTAATAAAGCAATTAAAGCCACCAACAAATTACGAGAAAAGGAAGGTCAAGCACCAGTTGCGGTACTTACCAAAACAGACGAGTTTGAATGGTTAGACCTCTTTGAGCAAAACAAGAAAAAAGCACAAGACCTACTATCACAAATTAATACCCTAGAACAACAAATAGATGCAATGGTGTATGAACTGTATGGATTGAGTGATGAGGAGATAAGGATTGTGGAGAATGGGTAAGATGGAAGGAACTTGCGCGTTATATAAAACTGTAGGAAAATTAAGGGAAAGCCACATCATCCCAAAGTTTGTTATTAAGCATTCTATAAAAACAGGCTCAAAATTTCAACGACGTGTTATAGCGCCCAATGTTAGAATGCAGGACGGCATCAAAATACCATTGCTGAGTCCAAAAGCAGAACAAGAGTTTGGTAAACGTGAGAAATGGTTTGCAGAGAATATTTTTCATCCCTATTTAAAATCCCAATACCATCTACCGTATAACGAAAATCTATATTATTTCGCTATTTCCCTACTATGGAGAACAATTCATTTAGAAATGAAAATGGATGAAGAGCTTTCTGAAAAATGGTTCTATCAACTCTTGCTAGACTGTGAAATAGAATGGAAAGGCTTTCTTTCAAGTTCTATTTTTCCTAGAAAATTTTCCAACTGCTATTTATGGTTTACAGACAGAGTTGAGTTTCATACCACTGAGCTTGAAGGTGTAGATTACTATTTGACGCGAATGAATGATCTTACAATTATCAGCAATCCTGAAAAGACATATTTAGCCATTTATGCAAAATTCAACAGGTTTATGTTTTTTTCGGTATTGAAGTCTCCAGGTGGCGAAGATGGATTGGCAGACCTAGCAATCAATCCTATTCAGGGAACCTATAACATACCACAACAATTTGAGTATTGGGCTTTATCGGAATTCTTGACTAATAGAATCCACGGAATTAGCAAGCACAAGCGAGCAAGTGAGGATCAACAAGATAAAATTTATGAAGAGATAGCTAAAGATCCCGAGGCATTTTGGAATTCAGATGCCGGAAGGTCTATGTATAATGATCACTTCAATTTAAAGAAATAGAAATATGAGAATAGATTTTTTACATATACAAAACTTCAGAAAACTGAAGAACTGTCGCATTGATGTCTCTTCGCGAGAAACACTTTTAGTCGGTGCGAATAATAGCGGAAAGACATCTGCTATGGACGCCTTAATTCTATTTCTCACTAAAAACCGATCCTTTGATCTCAAAGATTTCACCTTATCTAATTGGGCTGCCATTAATAAAATTGGAGATACTTGGCTTCAAGAGAAAGATCCTGAGAAAATAGACCTAAGTAGTAAACCTTGGGAAACAGAAATACCAACACTAGATTTGTGGCTGCAAGTTGAAAACACAGAATTACAACACGTGAGTCACATAATTCCTTCACTTGATTGGAAAGGAGGCTTACTTGGTGTGCGATTACGTTACGAACCGACTGACATAGAATCACTTTATGCAGAGTTTATAAAAAGCATTGAAAATTCTAAGAATATTTATGATGCTAAAAAGGGAAAATCTGCAACGTTCAATTTGTGGCCTAAAAATCTACGGGATTTTTTAGACAAAAGACTCGGCACTTATTTCAAAGTTCAAACCTATTTATTAGACCCTGCGCAAAATGAAAAACCACAATCATTAACAGAAAAAGATATTGCGGTTCAAAACGAAGTCTTGAACAAATTGATCAATGTAGACATAATAAACGCGCAACGAGGTTTTACTGATGTAAATACAGATGCTGTTGAAGGTAGTAACACTAAAAATCTATCATCACAACTACGAAATTATTATGAAAAACATCTTAATCCTAGTATAAATCCAACTGAAGCCGACGTTGATGCATTGGTCCAATTGCATCAGGCTAAAGAAGCCTTTAATACAAATTTAGAAAGTAGCTTTAAAGATGCCTTAAATGAACTCGAAGATCTCAACTATCCAGGCTTTGGAAACCCACAAATAAAATTAAGCAGTGAAATAAATACAGCGAGTAGTTTACAACACGACTCAGCAGTACAATATGCTCTTAATGACGGAAAGACAGAATTGTCTCTACCAGAAAAATATAATGGTTTGGGTTATCAAAATCTAATTTCGATGATTTTCAAGCTCATAAGTTTTAGAGATAAGTGGATGAAGAAGGGTAAAAGTTTAGACCTAAATGATCCAGAAATTATTTTTCAACCCATTCATTTAGTTTTAGTTGAAGAACCAGAAGCACATTTACACGCACAAGTACAGCAAGTTTTTATACGAAAAGCATATAGTGTTTTACGAAAACACGATAACCTTGGAGATGATACGGCTTTTACAACACAGTTGATAATAAGTACCCATTCTAATCACGTCGCGCACGAAATTGATTTTACAGCCTTACGTTATTTCAGAAGAAATATTTCAGAGAAAGGTTCAATCAATACATCCTCAGTAGTCAACTTGTCAAAAACTTTTGGAACTGATGATGAAACTACAAGATTTGCAAAACGTTATTTAAAAACAACTCATAGTAACCTATTCTTTTCTGATGCGGCAATACTGGTTGAAGGACCAGCAGAGCGTATGTTGCTACCATATTTTATCACTCATCACACGCAATTAAGCAGTTGTTATGTTTCAATTTTAGAAATAGGTGGTAGCCACGCACATACCCTTCGACCGCTTATTGAAGCTTTAGGATTAATAACCTTAGTGATTACTGACTTAGATTCTGTGATTAAAGATTCAAGAAATAAGAAAACACAGCCAGCGTTGGGCAAAAATTACGAAACTGGAAATTCTACTCTCAAAGGATGGATTCCTGCTGAAAAAGATTTAGATAAACTTTTATCTACAGCTTTTGAAGACAAAGAGGATAAAAAGAACCCTATAAGGATTGCATATCAAACTCCTGTCAAAATAGATGAAAACAAAAAAGAAACCATAGTCTACCCATACACATTTGAAGATTCGCTGGTTCTAGAGAACGCATCAATTTTTAAGAGTTTGACTGATGCCAAAGGCTTACTTAAAAAAATGGTGGAGGCTACTAATGAAACTTCAGTTCAAAAATCAGCTGATGAGATGTATAAAATAATTACAGACCCATCATCAAAAAAAGCTGAATTTGCTTTAGAACTATTTTACTTTAAAGAACCAGATGTACTAAAAACACCCAAATATATTGAAGAAGGCCTCCTATGGATTGAAGACAAATTGAAGATTGAAAAGACAGGTTTACAAATTAAAACTGTAGAAAAATGATCTTAGCTGATGAGAACAATATAGATGATAATGTTGATATTCAAATATCAGAATGTTTAAATCCAAATAATCCAAAGAGTTTTTTCTTATTCGCGGGAGCTGGTTCAGGTAAAACGAGATCATTAGTGAAAGCTTTAACTGAATTTAAAAAGAATCACGGTAATAATTTTATTCTTAATAATCAAAAAATTGCGATCATAACCTACACGAACGCAGCCGCTGATGAGATTAAACAACGATTAAAATTCGATCCAATTTTCTATGTGAGTACAATTCATAGCTATGCTTGGGAACTTATACAACTATTTACCTCAGATATTAAATCTTATGTAAAAGCTAGGTTATTGAAGGATATAGAAGACCTTGAATTAGCCCAATCAAAAGCTAGAAGTTTACAAAATAAGTCCTCAATTGATCGTGCACGAAAAATAAAATCAAAAACCAAGCGGTTAGAAAATCTTCCCAACGTTACTCGATTCACTTACAACCCTAATGGGGATAATTTTAAAAAGGACTCATTGAATCACTCTGAAGTCATTGGAATTACAGCGGACTTTATAGCAAATGAAAGTTTGATGCAGGACATTGTTGCTGCTAGATTTCCGATAATTTTAGTAGATGAGAGCCAGGACACAAAAAAGGAACTAATTGACGCCTTGTTTACTTTACAAAAAGCCAAAAAAGGAGTTTTTTCACTCGGTCTATTTGGAGACACAATGCAACGAATTTATGCTGACGGCAAACCGAACCTAGGAGAATCATTACCATCAGACTGGGTTTTTCCTACTAAAAAAATGAATCATCGCTCTAACAAACGGATCATTAAATTAATAAATGATATCCGACAAGAAGTTGATGACCAAAAACAACAACCTAGAAAAGAAAAACCAGAAGGGATAGTTCGATTATTTATTGCCGACAGAGCTAGTGATAAGATTGTTACAGAAAATATTGTTGCAAAAAAAATGTTTACGCTTACAACAGATAAATCTTGGACGGAACCTGATGAAGTCAAGACTTTAATACTTGAACATCATATGGCTGCTATAAGGATGGGATTTATTGGTCTTTTCGAGCCATTGTATAAAGTGGATAGATTAAAGACCAGTTTGATAGATGGATCGTTATCTACCTTAAATCTTTTTAAGAATACAATCTTGCCTTTGATAGAAGCGCATAAAAGTGGCGACAAATTCTCCGTGATGAGGATAGTCAAAGCTAATTCCTTTTTATTCGATAAAAATGTAATAGTTAATTCCCAAGACCAATTAAAACACTTATCCGAAATTAATGATAACGTATCCAAGTTGTTAGCATTATGGGCAGATAACAGCGATCCATATTTAAAAGATATACTTCAAGTTATTTTTGAAACTAAGTTATTTCCATTACCAAATATTTTCAAGGTTATTAGTTCAAGAACTAAAAAGGAAGAATCCGCTTTTGAAAGTTCTGAAGATGAAGAGGAACTAAATGATGATGCTATTGATGCTTGGGACGTAGCGTTAAATGCAAAATTCTCAGAAGTGTCTAAATATGATGAATACCTCAAAGAAGAATCTAAGTTTGCTACACATCAAGGAGTTAAAGGTTTAGAGTTCCCAAGAGTTGTTGTAATAATAGACGATGAGGAAGCAAGAGGTTTTATGTTTAGTTATGATAAATTATTTGGAACTAAAGGGCCTAGTGCCTCTGATTTAAAAAATGAAGCTGAAGGCAATGATACTGGAATAGATAGAACCAGAAGACTATTTTATGTAGCGTGCAGTCGTGCAGAAGAAGGCCTAGCTGTAATAGCTTACACCGACAATCCAAGTCTTATTAAAAGAAATGCCATAGCTAATGGCTGGTTTAATGAAACGGAAATCGAGGTTTTATAATTTTAATACCCTATCGTCCAAAGTTTACAATCCACTAAAAACATCCCGTATATATTTGACCCATTATTAATATAAAAACCCAAAATTATGGCAAAGTCAAACACACCAGTAAATGGACCAAGTAAAACAGGAAACGCATCCGGAAAAGGTAGAGGAAACAATCCACCTCGAACAAGTTCAGGTAACTCTGGGAATTCAGGTTCTAAAGGGAAAAAGTAATGTAAATAAAATGGTCGCAATGACTTAAACATTGTGACCATTCTTAAGTTATGACAGAAGAAGATTTTAAAATAGATAGATTTCACGAAAGGTACAACGGTAGCGTACCTTGGTGGTTTATTGCAGCTTGTTTAATCAGCTATAATTTTAAATCGTTCAGGCGTTTTATGATCTACATTTCTCATTATAGTTCTATTATTGACTTATGGGAAACTCCTTCCGAAAAAATTAAAAACGAGCAAATTATTGCTGGTTTCCAACCATTATTTCCTGAGCGTATTCCCAAAAAAATGCTCTACCAGATTACCGGACTTCACTCACGCACTACCTTCAATGAACGCTTTGCGATATACTTCAATGAGAACGATTTAGTAGGCCGTAGAAGTTTCACACTATTAGAAACCTATAAAATTTTAGAGTATTGGCAAGGAGAAGGAAAATGGGGCCGAATGCAAGCGGCAAAAAAAGAAATGCTCGCTGAAGTACTTCACAACAAAAATTATGAACGAACCGGTGAAGAATTTAAAATGGCTCTGGGAAAGGAAGGTTATCAGCCCAACTTGATTAGTCCTAAAAAGATTAAGAAACTCATAAAACATATAGACCTAACTGAAGAAAACCAGATTGAAGATCTTATCGGCTATCAAGAGCTTCAAACTGGTCTTATATGGATGTTTGGAATACTAATGGTTCATCAGTTTTTAAAACAAACCAAACAGTCCATCTCAATACCAAAAGATCCTCGCAAACCTATATCCTTTCAATCTCATACCGATACCTAAACACACTCGTCCTGGTCACACGATACTTACCAATAATCGTTTCCCAACCGAGCGCCACTTTCACGCCCAGATCACGAAAGGTAGATCTTCCAATATTTTCCGTGCGACCCATTTTTACCAGTTCATTAATGATATCCTCATCGGTGGGTTTTTTCTTGAGTTTTGGTACTGGCGTGTCTTCCATCACTTTTTCAAATGCAACTTGCTTTTCTTTGAGCTCTTCAGTAATCTCATTGTGTTCCAGCTGATCTGCATATTCTTCATCGATGTCTTCTAGGATTTCCAGATCCAGAGCTTCTAGCTCATCGATGAGCGCATCTTTATCACAAACAGATACCTTGTCAAGCAAGGCGTGCATACGGTCAAAGATTTCTATTTTCTCTTGAATTGGCTGTAGCAATAGCTTTGTAGCAAGTCCGTTGCGTTTTAGGAAAATTTGGTGTTCTATCTTTTTCATAATTAGGCAGGTATTGAGATGAGTTCTTGTTTTTCGGTTAGGGCACCTTCTATGATATTAGAGAGCGCTGCGGTGGCGAGCGATGTGGCGATGATGATGCCGGTAGTTTTGAGCAACTCTGCTCCTTTGGGAACTTGTAGCTTAAACTTCTCATTTTCTGAGTTCTTTCCCAGATTATAGTAAATGAGTGCCTCGGCAAAACCTATGGCAAGACCTGCGCCTGTGATAATCAGTACTTTTTTATTCATAGTTAGTTTTTAGCATTTTCTTCCATCTTGTCAAACTTCTCTTTGATGGCGTCGAGACCTTTTTCGGTAGTGACCGTATTCATTTTGTAGGCATTCATAATACCACGATGTGCACGCAGTAACACACGTTCTGCTTCCTTTTGTACCGAAACATTTTCTTTAAGTTTTACTGGAATCAAATTAGCTATAGAAATAAAATGACCTTTGATTTTGGTGTGACGCATCGGTTTGGGTTTCTTAGGCTCGTTCTTGCGTTTCTCCTCATTAAACTTGCGGATTTTTGCCCGACACAGCTTAATGTCACTCGTCATTTTATCCAGCTCCTTTTTGACCGTTTTAGACGGTGCTTTCTTTTTGGCAGGCTTTTGTTCTTTTACAATGGCATCTGGCGCAAGGCGCTCTACCATTGAGAATACCTTTTCTATATTCTCCTTGGCGATTTCTTCAAAGGCTTTTTTGTCTGAAGTCTCTTCATAATCGGCAAGTAGCTCTTTAACTGCGGTTTGCAAGGCATCTGGTTGTACGGCGCTCAGCTTGAGCTTTTGTAATTTTTCTATGGTCATAGTGTGGTTTTAGGCGGCAATTAATAATTCGAGTTCCAGTAGCGATAAGGCTCTGGCACGTTCTTTTTCCTGTATGCGTATGGTTTCTTTAGAAGATGCGGTCTTTTTGTTGGCGGCTTTCTTTGGCTTTCGTTTTACATCGTTGTTTTTATGCTCCACGCCAAATTCTTCAAAACGCCCCAAATCTTCTTTGCTCTCAATCAGCGCTTCGGTTTCAGAGTTTCGGTCTATACCGTACACTTCTTTATCGGCTTTAAAGCGTTTTTTTGCTTCAGTTTTTGATAACAATTTCCATTGAAAACCATCACTCATCGTGTAGATTTCTCCAGTGTTTGATTTTTCATCGGGATGTAGCATTTCAAATAAAAGCTCGTCTGCTTCCTGCGCTTTCAGATCACTTTTTGTAAAGTTATCTGACGCCTGTTTTATGACTTCCCAGGCTTTTACGGGATCTAATTCGCTGCCCGTGAGTGCCACGATTTCATCCTGATTCTTTATGGACAGCGCCTTCAGTTCGGCTTTGGAAATATCTTTGGTTTTATACATATCTATAATTTATGATCTATGGCATATAATTGATGGTAAAGCGGTTCTAGCGACCAGACAAATTCGTTTGCTTCTTCTTGATCTGCATAATGCACAGAACATAGTTGCGGTGTCCCATCGGTCTGAAAACATTCGTAACGGTACTGCTGTATTGGATTATCTTCATTAGAAATATCAATACTCGTCCATCGCAGTATTAATGCGTTTTTACGCTTTCGCGAAAGCATAATTTCAAAATCTCTACATTGCTCAGCACAGGCTTTATTAATGGCAATGGCTCTATCCATTATCGAATCAATCACGGTCTGTTTGAGTACATTTTTATCCATTAGACAGCGAATTGGGTTTTATAATTTTCTATGATTTGGGTCACTTCTTTAACGGCGGTTTCCATCGCGTAACTTTGTTCAAAAACGAAGCCTTTTGAGTTGATCGCTTTCGCGAAAGCGGTACCCATTTGCGCAGTAATACTGCCGAGACCAGATGGAATGGTCAAGCCAAAATAGTTGCTCAACGCCACCAAACTCTTGAACCCACGAAACCGAAAATAACGCGGATCACTACTGATCAATAATAGCTGATTCTTATCCAGTTTATCCTGAAATCGCTTGACGCGCACGCAAGCCATCGCCACCTGATTGCTAAATGACGTGCCCAACATCACGTTAACCTCTACCGAAATGCCACGCAGTTCCAGAAACTCCACAAGTTCTGCACAGGCAAGGCCTACATAAAGCAGCTGATCGCCCTGCACATTTGCATTTGCGCCAGCCATAATATAAAGTTGCATTGCAGGATAGGACATCTGTTTATCCTGAAAATAGGCATAGACCGTTTTTACCGATGTGTTGATACTGTGGTTGTCGAGCTCAATATTCATCTGGCTCACGGCGGTATTCACAGGTGTTCTGGTATCTACGGGAAAGTTTTTAAACATCGCCATTGCGGCACGCTCAAATGAAAACACGCCCAGACCTCGATCATTATAAGCCATTTTAGGTTTGGGCAATACAGCATCTTCTAAATATTCCAAATACTTTGCAAGCTTATCTTTTATTTGTGGCTGAATCTTTCGCACGAGTTCCATTCCTGAAAATGTGCGGTGCTCATTGAGTTCTTCAATATTCTTGGGCGTGGGATTGCCATACCAGTCGGTACCAGAATTTAAGTTTTGGATAGTGCTTTGCACCACATTATTCCACCGTGAGGCGTTTGTCTTGCTAAGTTGCTGTATCTCGTGATCTACAAACGCATTAAAGGCAAACACACTATCAAACAAGAGATAATTGTATTTGCCACTGCTACTCTGGGCGGTATGTTTCTGCGGTCGACTCACTTAATTCTTTTAAAAATAGAATTAGTGGTGTGAGTTGTTTGGGGATGGGATTGTAGTTTGGGACAATTGTCTATATATTTAAGTATTTGCTTAAATACGTAATTAATTATATATTTGCCCGTCTAAAGCAATAATATGAAACTAAAAATATCTTGCACACGAGCTGAAGCTGACCACAAGCAGCTGCAAAACTGTAGAACTACTATTGATGGTATGGCTAATGATTTTGATAAAATAACAAAACTACTGTCCATTTCCGGTAATGAGGTTCGTTTGAAAATTCTATTCCTCTTAAACATGGAAAAAGAACTGTGCCCTTGTGATTTATCCGACATTTTAGGTATGAGTGTTCCCGCGGTTTCACAGCATATACGAAAAATGAAAGATGCAGATATTATAAGCTCAAGGCGAGAAGGGCAAACCTTGTACTATTCATTGAACGAAGATGAGACGGATATTCTGGATAGTATTTTTAAGTCAATTAAATTAAAAAGAAAAACAGCATAAATTTTTAATAATGAGTACCGTAAAAACATCAAAAAATGCAGCTTATACAGGTTTGTTTGCTGCTGTAGCCGCATCATCTTGTTGCATACCACCAGTGATTGCATTAATTGCCGGCGTTGGGGGAAGTGCATCCGCTTTATCTTGGATGGAACCCTTTAGACCCTATTTAATTGGTATCGCTGTCGTAGCAATTGGTTATGCGTGGTATGATTATCTAAAACCGAAAAAAGCAGAGGATTGTTGTGAAGTGGATGCGAAGCCAAAGTGGTTTCAAACTAAAGGTTTTTTAATAGGTATTACGCTTTTTGCGGCTATATCAATAAGTTTTCCATATTACGCTCACATCTTTTATCCGGATAATAAAAAAGAAGTGGTTGTAGTCAATCAATCCAATATCCATACGGTAAATTTTGATATAAAAGGGATGACCTGTGCAAGTTGCGAAGAGCACGTCAACCACGAAGTAAACAAGCTCAACGGAATTATAAACTCAAAAGCATCCTACGAAAATGGGAATGCCATCATTGAATTTGACCAAACCAAAACAAATGATACGGAAA
The DNA here is from genome assembly GCF_042653865.1 of Dokdonia ponticola. Lineage (NCBI taxonomy): Bacteria > Pseudomonadati > Bacteroidota > Flavobacteriia > Flavobacteriales > Flavobacteriaceae > Dokdonia > Dokdonia ponticola. The sequence continues at coordinate 610,744 of NZ_JBHSFV010000001.1, forward strand.
TTGAGAAGGCAATTAACTCCACAGGCTATAAGGTAACCGACAAAAAACAAATCAATTAGTATGAAAGAATACGATGTATTCATCATTGGTTCGGGAATGGCAGGAATGACCATCGCCAATAAGTGCGCCTTAAAAGGCCTGAAAGTCGGAATCACAGATGATCTACCGTATGGTGGCACTTGTGCTTTGAGAGGTTGTGACCCAAAAAAAGTAATTATTGGCGCTACGGAAGTACGAGATTTTGCCAAAAGACTCAAAGGTAATGGCATCGATACCATACCTAAAATAAATTGGAAGGACATAATGGCCTTTAAACAAACCTTTGTGGATGAAATGCCACCAAAAATTGAAAAAGGATATAAAAAGAACGGAATAGATACCTTTCATAATTCAGCAAAGTTTCTGTCAGAAAACACATTAGAAGTTGGAAGCTACAAAGTAAAGGCTAACAAAATTGTAATCGCATCGGGTTCCAAGCCACGAGTTTTAGATTTTGAAGGTGGTCATTATGCCAAATCCAGTACCGATTTCTTGAATTTAGAAAAATTGCCAAAATCTTTATTGTTTATCGGTGGTGGCTATATCGCTTTTGAGTTCGCACATATAGCAGCTCGATGTGGAGCAGAAGTTACTATTGTTCATCGTGGAGAAAATCCCTTGGAAAATTTTGAACAGGATATTGTAAAATATCTTGTTTCAGCCACAGAAGAGTTGGGCATAAAACTTATTCTTAATACAGATGTTACCGCTATTGAGAAAATTGATGACCAGTATCGCGTAGAGGGTAAATACGCAGAGAAAACAGAATATTATGAAGCTGAAGCTGTTTTTAATTCAGCCGGACGACCACCTGCAATATTTGATCTGGATTTGGACAAAGCCAATATAACTTATACTAAAAAAGGTGTTACCGTTAACGAATATCTTCAAAGTACTTCAAACCCTCATATTTATGCATCGGGCGATGCGGCAGATTCGGAAGGTTTGCCATTAACGCCGGTTGCAGTCCTGGAAGGTCATACGGTTGCTTCAAATATAATTAAAGGCAATTCTAAAGAAGTACGTTATCCACCTATGCCAACGGTAGTTTTTACTTTGCCTACTATGGCATCTGTTGGCTATACTGAATCGAAAGCGAAAGAGCTAAATTACAATATTCGCGTAAATTTTAAGGAAGTTGGCAGTTGGTTTAATGCCAAAAGGTTGAATGTAAAAGAATATGCATTCAAAACTATCATTGACGAAGAAACTCAAACAATTTTGGGTGCGCATCTAATCGGACCACATACAGAAGAAACAATCAATCTTTTTGCAATGGCCATAAAAACAAAGATGAAAGTCAATGAGATTAGAACAATGATTTTCTCATATCCAACATTAGCTTCTGACATACCACATATGCTTTAATCAAAAATTGAATGGAAACTATATTAAAATCTGAAATTACCTGCCCGAACTGCGGACATAAAAAAGTAGAAGATATGCCAACAAACGCCTGTCAATTCTTTTACGAATGCGAGAACTGTAAAGAGGTTCTAAAACCAAATAAAGGGGATTGTTGCGTTTATTGCTCTTATGGGTCTGTACCTTGTCCACCGATACAGGAAAATAAAAGTTGTTGCTAAACTTACCCAATACGCCTCTTAAACTCCTTAATAAACTCCGCCTTCATCACGCTGCCTTTATACGAATTCAGAAATCCTTCCAGATTGACCTCAGTTTTGATATGCTCAGCTTTCTCACGGTTCATTGCGATAAAGTAGCTTTCTAGGGCATCTTTTAAAGTTTTTCCATTTGGCATCTTGCGGTAGGTTTTGCCAAATTCGTCCTTCATCCCTGTTTCTCGCTTCATTTCGAGTTCGTAAGCACGTTCTAAATTGAGCATTGTACGCAAAGTCATTATGTCTTCAGTATCATCATCGCCGGCTTCTTTTCCTTCATAGCGCAGTATTGCTTTACGAATATCGATACACATATTTACGACTGGCGCATACACCAGTTGTCGCTCTAAGGTCTCGTTAAAACCGATGCGGTAAATCGATCCACTAAAACGGTCTAGCAAAGACGCATCTTGTTTGTTATTCCCTACATAGTTTCCGCTTGCACCTTTTCCTATAACATTTCCTGTGGCAATACAACCAAAACCTCTATGCTTCACGATGGGCTCATTCTGTCCATTAAAAATAATGGCATCTTCACGGGCACTTTTGGCTAACGCATCATTAAGCAATCCTGCGGTATTGGCATCGAGCTTGGGCATTTCATCCAGAATCAAAATCTTTCCATCACGCCAGGCTTCAATGAGTGCTCCTTCTTTGTAACCAGAAATTGTCTGTCCACCTTTAATGTCAATTGGCGAAGTCCATTGATTACAATTCACAATGGTAAAAGGCAGTTCCTTCCCATCATTTTCTGATCTGCCATTAATAGCATAAGCTACTTTTTCGCCCAATGTTGTTTTTCCTGTTCCTGCACTACCTACCAAGTAAGGATTATTGCCTACACTCAAATCGTCCATAATTTTCATAAACTGCGGGATCTGCTGTACTTCTGGTATATCTAATTTTCTTTGGGTCATTTGTTTTTGCTCTTTTTAAAAAGTTGATCTGCGGCGGCGTTAGCTTCCTTTTTGGTAGAATAAATCGCTATGATAACTGTCGCATCCAAGCCACGCCTGAATTTGTTCTTAAGCTCTTGCATCGTCGTGGGCTTTCCACTAAAAATTCCTTTACGGGAATTGTAATACGGGCTATAGACGATGTACATCTTGTTGGGATTTATTTTCATCTATGCCTGTGCGATTTGTAATTGGTTAATCATTTCATCAATAGCTGAAATCTGGGCAATCGTATCTTCAAAAAACATACGTCCCAAGTCTTGATACGTATAATCTCCAAACACAAACTCGGCATTTCCATCTTCGTGTGGATGATTGAGAATAAAGTAACCCAAGCTTTCAATAGCATCGTGCAATGGCAGTCTGCGAGCATCGCTTACAATGTTGTTGAAGTCATCTTTTAATCCAGAGGCAAGCGTTTCCGTTTTCCAGATTTGGTACGGCTCTTCCACATTCTTAAACACGGGAATAAGCGAGTAATTGAATTTCTCTTTATCTGATAATGGGCGGTTGTAAATGACCAGTCCGTATTCATATTGCGAACTCGGTTCTTCATAGCTCACAAATCCAGTCGTAGGATTACTGCCCTGGCCATAAGCACGTCCTAATCGATATTTATAACTGCCAGAAGTAGATTTGGTCTTTGATTTCCACTCGGCTTCATTTTCAATTTCCCAATCTTCCAGTTCACGTGCGTGACCTAGAAACTGCACGCCAAATGCATCCAGCCGATTCAAAAACAATTGCAGCTTTTCCAGATGCAGGGCTGCGGTCATATCTCCAGCATTTTGCACAAAATCTGGCAACTCATCCTGTGATTGACCATCTGCTCGTTTCAAGAACGACCGTAGTTTCTCATCAATAATCGCAGGATAGAGATCTCTTTTATCCAGGTACAATTGAAAATAGTTTTCACTAATACGCTTTACGCGAAAGTTGAGCTTGTGATCTGCAAAAAAGTCATCTATGTCCAGTTTTCTAATAATGTTGAACGCTTCAGAAATAGGTAATACTGCCGAATTTGCTTCGCCATCCTTACCAAAATCTCGATGCAACAAGATGCCGTTCTTGATGGTTCCTTCTTTTGTATTGTACTTAATGAGCTTGTTTTGAGTACCTATCTGATTAGAAGCACCTACAATATTCTCCGTAAGGATATGACGACGTTCTCGTTTTGAAGATGCTTTTTTGATGAGTTCATTCCATTCCAGATTAACCATTTGCACATCAGCTTCAGAGATATCTCGACTTTCTGTAAAAATCTGTGAGATAAAACTCTGTTCTGCTGGTTGTAAGCTGTAGGTCAAAATCTTTCTTGAATCTGTCACTCCAAACTTGAGACTGATGTTACTTAAGGTGTATGGGTTCTTTCCAGATTTACCGATGCTCACACCTAAAAAGATGCCCCAAGATGGTGTGATAGTAGTTCCGATAAAAGGAACTCGTACCACATCGCCTATATTCCACATCGTGATGTATCTGATGATAGAGCGCTTAGTATTTTCCAAACCAGCAACATAGGTCGCAAGCTGTGATGTTTTTGCGTGGACGATCTCTTCTAGCTTCGTCCAGTCGGACTGTATGCGCTCGTTTTCTTTTTCGGTCTTGCCACTACCACGTTGCGGTAAATTGTCCCGATCTTCTTTCAGTCTATTGATGACATCCAGCTTTTTCGCTTTGCGTTCTTCAATAAGCAATGGATATTTTTCATTGATGGCATCTACCATTTTCATACGCACCTGAACAGGTTTTTGACCATCCAGTGCATCTGTGATGCGCTTGTCAATATCTTGTTTGGTAAATGGTCGTTTCAGATTATTGACGATGGTAATATCACGCACGGTATCTTTCCCGAAAGGTGTAGCGCCACCTTGACCTTTCTGGAACAAAAAACGCTTTTTAGTTTCTGCATCGAGTGGCAAGAATTCGGTTTCAAGATCATAGGTACCTTGCTGTTTTTCCAGTTTTATCTGATGGTCATATCGTTCTAACAAATCATCATACAAGGCATCTTGCTCTTCTACCTTGAGTAAGCCCGCACGTCCAGTCAGTTGTCGCACCGCACCATCTTTAAACCCATTGCGCTCATATCGTATGTTTCCGGTTTTATCAGTTTTCTTTTGATAAGTAGGATAACCGAGCTGCTCCATCATTTCCTGATTCTCATCTACCCAATTCCACGCTGCGATATCGCCATATTTATTTAGAAAATCTGCGCTCTTTAGAGTTTCATCATTGGTTTTCTGTGAGCCTGTGGTATTAGCATCCAGCGATTTCAATTTTGCCTTGAGCATAGTCATCAGTCGTTTTTCCGTAGGAATGTCACTTGTGATGTAATAGTATTCGGGCAACACCACTTGACCAGTACGATTGATACGACCACGTTTCTGAACTTCGGTATTGATATCCAATTCAAACTGATGCACAATCATCGCTCGCTGGCGTTGATCCTTAAAATCTTTACTGGCGTGAGCAGAAGATCCTGTACTACCACTTTGGTTAATGAGCAGCACATCATAATCGCCACTATTGAACATTCTGAAAGAACGTTCGGTATTACTACGAAAAGCCTGTACAACCGCTTCATCACCATCCATCGCAATACGCTGATTACGGCCTGTAACTTCGGCAACTTTAAAGTACATATCGGTGTGACCGCCTAAATGTTTTGGTTTTTTCTGGGTTTCAATCAAGTGTATTAATTCATCAATGGGCGAAATGGATAATCCAGAACTCTCAAGAACCATTCGGCTCTTGATATCTTTATATCGCTCAATACCTTTCTGTGGTAATTCTTCGAGTTCTATACGTTCTCTGGTTTTTGAGCCATCGATTGCGGTATAATTGTAGTTGAAAATACCGTCGAGACCACGTACTAGCGTACGTACAAAATCCATTTGCTCGTTAGGGATTACATCACCACTAACCAGATTCATTTCCTTTAAAAAAGCACCCATCGTGGATTTGAATGCGATGACCACTTTCTTGTCTTCCTTCAGTAATTTGACGGTGTGATTTACCACATCCTTTACTTTCAAGGCAAATAACATCTGATCAACGATATTGAAGACTCTTGAGAAGTAAGGCGATTGCTTTACGCCAAGACTTCTGGGTTTAGATGACATATGCTCGCCCTGCGCTTTCGCGGAAGCGTGAATATCTGCCAGCAATGGTGCCACAAATTCCTGTTCAAATTGTACCACTTCATTCATCAACGATATGATACTGTTCACACTCGCACGGCTTTTACTGCGTTGTGGCTCTGCATCCAGCGTGATGTAATCTACGTTGATGCCTTCATTAGACCGCTGTCTCCTGATGAGTTGCCCACTTTCTGAAAGATTAGACGCTACGATTTCCTGAAGCGCCAAACCGCCACTTGTCATCGAGCGTACAAAACTTGCATCGGTAAGACCAGTCTCAGTTATGGCAGTTTTCTTTGCGTAAAACGGCATTACTTCTGGATATTTGGCAAAGGTGGCGCTCAAAAAACAGCACGCCTTTGTCTGCGGAAGTACTTCGCGCATCCAGGTACCAATGATGGAATCAAAGCCACCGGCCATATGCGACTCGTCAAGAATGAAAATGACTTTCCTGTATTTCTTGCTGCCTTCCAGACCGTTGTTGACCATACTTTCAAGCCACAATCGTTTGTAAGGATGCGCCGACTGAACCTGTGAATAGGTACAGAAAATCATATCGTAGCCTACTGGTAAATGGTCGAGTGTTTCTGTGATTGTTATAAACGGTACTTTATCTGGATCTGGTAGATTCTTGCCTATCTTTTTGTGCCACTCAATAGACTCTGGACTTTCTGTGGGAAACTCTTTTTCGGTAGTGATAAGTTCGTATTGCGCCTTGCTGTTCATTGGGCTAAAAACCACTTTTCCGTCTGCATCCTTCACTTTGGCATCGGTATCTGTGTTGACAATAAAAGGTCGGATATTGTCAAAACCGATGGCTTTGAGATCCCGATACATATCTGTAAACAGATCGGGCTTTTTTGTAAAGAAAACGGGAAGAAAGCCCTGCATAACTGCGTGTCGTATCACCGCAGCAGCTTGCCTGCCTTTCCCAATTCCCGTTTGATCTGCTATAATAATACCTTGCTCATTCTCAAATTGCTTGAGATAAAGACCTACGGCATCTACCTGTTCTGCACCCAAGCCTTTCCACATAGCATTAGTAGATTCATACTTGAGCTGATTGCGCACGTAATTATCAATATTACCTTTATCCTTAACAATGCGATTTAAAGACTTCTGAACTTCAAAAGCCATATTGCGTGGTATGAGCGTGTTCATTTTATATGGTGCCTGTGACTTAGACACGTAGGGAACTAATGCCGCTTCCTGCGTAGCAAGTTTTGCAACTTCATCAGCGTTCTGGCTGAATTCTGCTTCTTTGATATCGAGTTCTTCGTTATTCATTTTTGAAAAGGGCTAATGCTTCCAAATAGCTGCGAAGCGTGGTTTCTGAATACAATTGCACGGCTTCTTCCTTATCCATACCACCGTACATAATAGAACTGGTGGGCAGACTGTCATCCATCTTGTCCCAACTTTCTTTGAGCGTCCAGAGTGCGGTCTGCATCTTATCGGTTTCCAATAGAAAACTGGCGATTTCATCGGTGGTGTTGCCTTCATTGTAAACCACTTCCAGATATTCTTCTATGAGTGCAATGGGATTTTCGCCCATTCCTCGTGCTTGCTCGATGAGTTCGTGCAACTGAATAAAAATGCCAGCTTCGTGATCTTCAAAACGCTCAAATTTTGATGGATTGGAAACCATAAATAGGCGTGCCTTGACATCACCAGACATCAATTGGTTATTATAAAACATCATTGGGTTCTTGCTTTTTTGAGTTGGGATATGAGAGTATTTAGATTGGGTTTGATGTGTTGGCTTACACGTTTCCAGAGATCGAAGAAACTTTCTACCATCGTGTCCAGCTCTGGAGCTTTGGTACGGTCTGGCGCTACTCCAGATGGTTTAGACTTTCGACCACCTATGAGTATGAGCATTGTTTTGGTCACAGCGCCTTGCTTGTTGTAGAGCTTGTAGCTGTTCATATTGATGATATCATCCACCTGATAATGACGGTACAACCAGTTAAAGAAAGGTCGGTACTTTGCAAAGAGCCCATCTTCGCCAAAATAGACGTGACCCATTATGATAATAGCTGCTTTGCCATCATCTTTCATCGTGTGCAAAGCGAGTCCTGCCATCAAATGTTCCAGACGAATATGGTTGGCAATCCCACGATGTTTATTAAAGTATTTATTGGCAATACGTTCTTTATCAAACTTTGATGCTTCCCATTTTGCAAAAGGTGGATTGGTTACAATCACGTCGTGAACCTTGGTCATTACTTCTGGAAAAGGCTCGGCGGCGTTGTTATTGGTAATGCGCCCAAAACCTTGATATTCCAGCGATTTCTTTCGGCTGTTGTCAATCTCGTTGACGTGCGTAATTCGCGGATTTGCACCTACCAGCAATAAGCCATTACCTGCGCTTGGTTCAAAAATGAACTCGGCATCTTTCATCTGTGTGTATTCTGCCACGATTGCACCTATGGGACAAGGCGTTGAGTATTGCTTGTAGAGTTCCTTACTACTGTCTGAATACGCATACGTAGGTTGTATCTGACTCCAAAAAAAGTCCATTTTTCGCAATCGGCTTTCAAATGGAATCGGTTCTTTATAGAGCATTTTGTACCACAAGAGCCAACTCAATTCTACTGCTTCCCAGAGCGCACCGATGTTTGGCGCACCTGTTTCATCCTTTAAGGCTTCGACTTTCTTTTTTGATAGACGTTCCGCTTTCGCGAAAGCGATATGCATCACAGCCACAACACGATCTATGTAATCGTTTTTGGACTTCGATTTTGTAGAACTTTGTTTTTTAGGAAGTGATTTAGGCGCAGGATTAGGTTTGTTCTGATCATCTAAATAAGCCTGAAGAGTAGCTTTTGAACGTTCTAAACGGTTCATCTGCCATTGCATTTCGCTGAAAGCTTCCTTCGAATTTTTGTCCGTTTTGGGTTTGCCCGTTTTGGGATTTACGTAGTCCAAATGATCTTCTACCAACTGCAAAAGCATATCATTTATGATTTCAATGCCTTTTTGAGGATCTGCCACGGGACGAGAATGCTCCACCACAGACCACCATTTATGACTGTCGTTTTCAATGTCGATTTCTGCGCCCAAAGGCGAGACACTTCTATATCCCGTATGGATATTTACATAGGGATAATCCAAGTCTGTTGGGTAACCGATGGCTGAGAAAGCTTCCGGACCACGATTTTCCCACTCCTGTAACAGTGCTGAACGATTCACTTTTACGCCATAATCTTTAGGATGTGGCATTTGCGAAAGCTGAAAAAGCTCCAGACCAGAAACTTGATTGAGATTCTCGTCTGTGATTTTATAAAGTTGGGGAAACTTAAATTTTAAGAAATTGCCATCGCCTATGGTCAAACTTCCAGATTGAAAAGGTTCACCAGCGTGCACGGGCACAAGCACATTAGGAACTATATGATCCCGACTAAAAATATCTTTTGATACCGCCAGCGCTTCGATCTTGATTTTTTTTAAGGGAATGAGTTCCAACTTCAGTGACTGATATAACCGATTGACTTGCATCAACGCCATCGCTCGGTCGCCAATTTCCAGGTCGTACACCCAATCCTTAAAGTTTTGCAAGGCTTTTAAGAGATGGTTTCTAAAATGAATCTCGCTCCACTGCTCTGAGGCATCTTCGAGGTCGCTTATAGTTGTAGAGATAATCGTTTCTGGTTCGTCGTTCACTTCTTCGGTCTGCTCGTTGAGTTTTTCAATAACTTCTTTTAAAATCGACCGTGTAGAAAGGTTACGTTCTGCATCCGTTTGATAACCAGAATCATCTTCTTCTTTTGGTGCTATTTCTTTAGGAACTTCCTTATTTTCTATTTCTCCTTTCTTAGCAACTAGCTCATCTTTTGAAGGTACTTCCTTAGCGACTTCCAATTCTGTACGTTCACTTTCTAAAGCGACCATACCATCTATCACGTTCCCATCTCTAAACAGGACGCGCGACTTTCTCTTATAGTTGCGAGGATGTACTTCTATATGCTTGAGTGCATCGCCATATTTACGCATCGCAAAGCGACTTGCAATCTCATAGGCTACTTTCTTGTAGGAATCAAATACAACGAAATGTTCCTGCTCAGCTTTTTGCTGTCCCTTAAGGAAGATCGTTACATAGGAAAACTGACCAGAGTCGATGTTTTCTAAGGACGACTCAAAAGATGGATGGATTAACACCTGTTTCCAATCGCCATCTCTGCCAAATTCCTTTTCCAGCTCTTCCGTATAGCGACAGTAGGCAGGATGATTGTCCACATACCATTTGGTAGGATCTGACAGCGTTTCCTTAAAACCAAGCTCCTTCAAATGAAATGCTAGTTCTTTAGGAAGCACTTCGCTAAAATGAAGCTCAATGCCTTTTTTCTGTTTGTTGAGTGTACTGGTTAACTGCATTTGCGATCCCAAAATTTGCTAGTCGCTTAGGGACTAGTTTGTGGTGTGACTTGGGATAAATATAGATTTCGCTTTCGCGAAAGTGGCGTCACGCAAAGGGATTGCGGTACGTCGAAGCGTGATGCTTATAGGTCAATAGACATTAAACCCTAGCGAGAGCTAGGGTTTTGAATTTATAGGTTGTATAAATTAATATTGGCTTGTTCGGTACGCAACATCATCTTAATAAAATCAAGATGATGTTGAAAACTTAAATCTTCAAACAGCTTGTAAATGATTAAATTAGTACAACATTTTAAATACAATATTATGGGAATCAAGACAGGTCCAAAAAGAATTGCAAAGTCAACTGGCAAACCAGATAGACGTCAGCGAGATAATAAAAAGACCGGTGGGAACACACCGTCATTAAAACCGCATAAGCATAAGAAAGGAGATTAAATTCTTCCAAAATAAACTTGCCTAAATAAACAAATCCTGAAACAACTGTAACTGCCTACTGGTAAAGTGCTGTTCCATCCAGATGGACTTGAGCGCGTTTTTGCCCATCTGCTCACGAAGAGCTTTATCCTTTACTAATCGTAAGATGGACTTTACCCAATCGTCAGAAGTTTCGGCAAGCAGTCCTGTTTCTCCTTCCTTAAGAACTTGCTTAGCCGGATGATAAACAGAGGCTATTGCCGGAATACCATAAACTGCGCACTCTAATAGCGTAGTGTAAGGTTCGCATTGAGAAAAGCGGTTCTTTTCACTTGGTAATAGAACTATATCTAGTGCCAAATCATTCAATGTTTTAAAGTGATTTTCAAAAGCGACGGGCTTATGATATTCTACGGCTAATCCTTTAAGAACCAGCTCGCCTTGAATGTCTTGTCCGTTCCAACCGTAGCATACAAATTGAACTCCTTCCTTAAGGACTTCTTTCGTTTTTGCAACTAGTTCCTTAAGGACTAGCAAATCTGACAACTGACTTTTACTACCTAAAACACCAATCCGAATGATTTGAGAGTCATTCCTTTTCAACGGTGGTATCTCTTCATAACCCAGTCGTGACACTAAAGATGGCAATTGCACTACGTGTGTGGTGTGATTGGGAAAGTTTTGTAACAACAATTTTTTGTAAAAGTTGGATAGTGGTTTTGTTGCAGTTGTTACAATATCCATTGAAATCATATTAGATAACAACTGCTCTTTATCTCGAGTACCAATCTTGCGTGACATTGTGTGACTTTGTGGAATAGCGGTGTAATTCTTATCCACATCCATTACCAATTGCACATCTGGACGCAAGACGCGTATAGCTTTGATAAAAAAATCCACATCTGAGAATATAACTGGAAAGATGATGTAATCTGCCCAATATAAAAGTTGTTCATCAATCAAGTTTTCATAATCTTCAAAACGTTTATTAAAGTCAAAAGTCTCAATCTTAGTGATTATGGCGGTATGTGACGCAGTTTTGTTCAACTCTAATGCTGGTGTTATTGCTCGATAATATCCTGTGGCATCCAAGCAGGGTGAAACATAAAGTAAATGAATGGTATCATCATTTTCTTTACAATTTGGATATTTCCGACGGAAAGAAGTTTCGGTCTTTAATCGTTTCTGAAGTTCTAAAATGGTTCTCATATCAGTTGATTTCGGCATTAATATTCATCTCGTTTCCTTCGTAAAATTTGGCAATGCGTTGTCCTGTCGCTTTATCGTAAATCTCAATAGTACCGGCTAAGGGACCGTATTCTTTTATCTTTTTGCGAAAGCGAATTAAACCTGTTTCCCGGCTTTTCGTTTTAGACAGTTTATGTCTCCAATCTATAGAGTACATTGTGCGTACGTTACCGTCTTTAAACCAGACGATCATCTTGGTTTCTGAGTCCTGGCCTAGTTTCCAGCCTTTTTTCTTTTGTTGCATTATTTGAAATATTTAATGAGTGATAAGAGTGATATTTCCTTGATATAGTTTTCTTTATGAAAAGCCTTGACCGTGACGACACCTTGCTTGACGTTGAGCCAAATCTGTACATCTTGGTCACAGATATGATTTGCCGTAGCAAATTCCTTGAGATACTTTTTGATACTGAAGGCAATTTTGTTACGCACATTGGGCAACGCTGCAATGCTGTCTTCTAAGAAGAAATAAGCGAGTTCGTCTGTTGGTATTTCTTTCATCAGCACATCTTGATCATACAGATAAGAAAGTACTTTGTGCTGTTCTTGATAAATACGCAGGTACAAGCGCTCGACAGGGATCTGTTGCCAGGTTGCAATATGCTCGGTGTAGCTTATGATGTTTAGAGAAATTTTCTTCTCATAACCAAAGACATCGATAGATATCTCGGCAATCGCTCCCTTGAGTTTATTGGTCAAGGCAACGTTTTTCTTTTTGAAAATACGTTTCATTCGTTAAGTATTGGTGTATAAAAATCGTTGTGTAGATGGGTTGAGTACACTTGCGTGAAAGTGTTGCAAGAGTTCAGGTTGACCGAGTTTGCCTATTCTCGTCTCACATTGCCTGAAAAGTGCCAATCTAGGTTTTTGCTTTGCAGTATCCTTTTTCTCATTGTTCAAAAACCTGCGGATCTGTGAAGCGACAATGAGTTTTAACTGCACTTCAAGCTGTCTCTTCTTGTGATCCTGCCACCATTTTTTGGTGCCAGCAAACCCTGTTTTGTTTTTGGAATCAAAATATTGATGTGGCAATTGTACAAATCTGTTTTGAGGATCTTTGGCAAGATATTTCCGCACGAGTTCGATGCGATCTACATAGCATTGATGAACGTTTGCCAGATGTTTGTCAGGTACTGGATCGTACCATTTCCAGAGCAGTTCTTTTCCGATTTTGACCTGGGATTCAGTGAGATAGGTGTCTTGGTAGAGCACATTTCGCGAAAGCGTCCAAAGCGCATTCACATACACAGAAAGGGAAGCGGAACGAGCCGAATCTCGTGGCAAATTTTCGGCGCCAGTTTGATTTGTGGCTCGCATCCGCGCATTTTCCCCTGCATCATTGGAATTTTTGGGGCATTTTTTCCCTGTGTATCCTGTAAAAGTGTTGCTAGAAGCGTTGCGTGACGTTGTTTCTTTTGTGAGCGGTAGCGAATTCCTTTTATTCCCGAATAGCTTGGCTCGACTTGAGTTATCAACGCCTATTATTAAATTATTTATGTAACCATTGTTACTAGAGTCTGTATGACGACAAGTTGTCGTAGGAATATTTTTAACCGATTGATTGTGTGTAGATTGTAATTTCTGTGAATCCTGCTGGATTTTAGGCTTATCCACAGGTTTTAAACCAGTTGCTAACAGGATTTTTGGCTCGACCCAAAGGTCATATCCTGAGTTGGTACCGTGCCATTTTTTATTGATAATGATGCCTGCATCTATGAGTCGTTTTAAGTGACGCTGGATGGTTCTGGGACTGGCGTTGCCCATTTTAGCCAACTGTAGATTGTTGGTTTTTAAGGGTGGTAAATTTTTAAGATCAAGTGTTGTGACATTGCTCGCTTTCAGTAAAGAAAGTCCGTAAATCTTAATGATGTCCTTTGCAGTTGAGGCTATTGCCTGTCGTATGCGGTTAGAAAGTTGATCTGTATTCTGGTTGTGTTCTTTAATGTGATAATCCAATGCTTTAAAGGCGATGGAATAATTAACTATGCTCATTTTTAGGACTGTTATGAAACAGCAAAGTGTGTGCTTTGTCTATCTCACTAGTCGGATTGTGGTGCTTTTTTAGCATCTCTATTTCTTCCTTGATTTTTTTTATAAGGTTCAGGAAACCTTCATCTGGGCTATTTTCGGCAAATTTCATAAGATGAGATCTGCATTATAACTTCATCGATGTTTGCGACTTTAAAGGCAGGTTCTCTGTGAGGACTTTTCCCTTTTTACTATTGCGCAATGTTTTCTCGTGCTTAGATTCTAAAAGTGTGAGACAGGCTTCATAAATGAGCTCTTCGCTGGACGGCCTGATCTCTTTCCTATTAAAAAATTTAGATACCGTAGGTCTGGATTTTCCAGATTCTTGAGCTACAAGCGCAATGGGGTTATCAAAGTACTTGTGCATTTTTTTCGTAATGGCCTTAATTTCATCGGGTTGATACATTCTTATAAAGTTTATGTGATTCGTTTGACAATTCAGTGTAAAAGTTTTGTAAATTTGGCAACAATTTAACGTCATTTTTACATTTATATCGCCAAATATATGTATAAACGTTGCTTAATAAACTACAAAAAGAGATAATAATTTTATCACCCCTGAATTGAATGAATGAGAAAAAAGAGCGCAAACGACAAGAAGTAATTGATAATGAAAGACATAATATGAAGCAGAATCCAGATTACGATACTATAGATTTAAAATTTATCGAGGCCATAGACGAGGTATTGGAAAAGAATGATGAGCTCGGATTAAAACCAAGCAATGATAGTAGCCTCGGGAAACTGATTTATCCTTCTAACCGAAGCATCATCTCTTCAGTAAGAAGTAGGGCAAAACATATTCCGCATCTTGCGTTGATCAATTTTGCAAAGCTCTTTGACGTAGATATGAACTATTTCTATTCTGATAGATCCTTGAGTTACATTCCACGAGTGACTACTGTAAACAACAATCAAGATTATTCCATCAAGAAAACTGGTAAGGGCTCATTTGTTGCGCACGCTGGAAATGGCACAATAGGCGACATTAAAAACGTGGCAAAGGAAATTGTAACAAATAACAACACGAGCTTAAACCCATCGGCCGAAACTGTTATCAATAACTTCATACAGCAAATAGATGAAGCCTGCATTCCGGATTTTTATAGAATACTCAATGCCATACGTGATGAAACGGGAAGTACAATAGAAGAACTAAAGTTTCATCTGAAGAAGAAATCCAAAAGGCTTGACAAGCTAAACAAGCGCCACCACAAAGAACTCAAGGCTGTCAATCTGAAGCTTGTAGAAACCAATGAAAGGTTGATTAAAGCACAAGAAAATGAAAAAGCGACTATGGAGAAATACATATCAGTTCTTGAAAAGAAATAAAACGTCCTTGTTTCGTAACGTTTATAAGTTTATGTTTGTATTGTAAAAATTAAATCTTGAAAAAAGAACACACAGATTATTCAAATTTATTGCGACTTCTCAATGAGAAGGAATATGCAAATAAGTACATCGTAAATGCTGAGAGGCGTATGATTACACACTGGCAGGATATTGGACTTTTTCAGGACAAACGCAATACTTCGGCAGGATGGAACAAGTTTAGCCTCATCGATATCCTTTGGATGGGCATCATCATCGAGTATCGCAATCTGGGCTTTCCCAACGAAAAGATCAAACCTGTTAGGCAATTTCTGTTTGAAGAAACTAAGATTGATAATTTGAAAGTCAGTAAGCTGGAATATGCGACTATTCAGGTACTCGCTTTCGCGAAAGCGTTATATCTCATAACCGATATAGCAGGTAACATTTATCTGGCAGATGATTATGAATATGTTAAGCTTTTGCAACAAGGTAAAGTAACCAATCATATCGTATTAAACCTTAATCAAGTCGTCAAAGAAAATATATCTGTACTCTTTTCTGAACCAAATTTTAATGCCTTTGCTGGTCTTAATAAAGACGAAATTCAAGTGATGCTCATCTTGAGAAGTGAGTCGTACCAATCTGTCCAAGTGACCAAAAAGAATGGCGAGATAGATATGATTGAAGGTACGGAGCGCATTAGTGAGAAAGACAGAATTATTGATATTTTGAAACAGCACGAGTACCAGAATATCGAAATAAAACAAGCAAACGGAAAAGTGGTTTTGATAAGCCGTACCGTGAAACAAAAAGCAAAATAGATACCCTATTTGCCATTCAAATGTACTTGTAATCCCATAACGGAAGCTAGTTTGAACAAATTAATATGAAAACGTGATAAGCATCGATTGAACTAAATGCAATGAGCTCAGAGAGCCATCTCAAATCCCACCAATGCTATGACTATAAGATAGAATAGCATTCACGGAATGAACAATGCAATCGATAAATGTAAAAAAAGAAGACAATAAGGAAGTATCTAAAAGTAAAATGTCTGTAGAAAGGCTCAAGTCATTTAAAGGCTTTGAGAATGTGAGCGAAGATGAGGCAGATAAAATAATTAAGAATCTTGAACAATTTGCAGAAATATTGTGCAAGCAAGTTCAACAAAACGTATCCTAATGAAAGACCTATCCATCTTTAATCAATTTGCCAGAACAGACGACAGCAAGTCTCTAAGACAAGCAGGAAACGCCGTCATATACACCAGAGTTTCTACAAAAGAACAGGCAGATAACAATGCTAGTTTAGACACACAATTAAAATACTGCGAGCAACTAGCTCAGAAGAAAGGACTTGATGTGGTTGAGTATTTTGGTGGGACGTATGAGTCGGCAAAAAGTGATGAACGCAAGCACTTCCAGAAGATGCTCAACTTTGTTAAACGCAGGAAAGACATAGGCTATATCATCGTCTATTCTTATGATCGCTTTTCGAGAACTGGAGCCAATGGAGCGTATATAAGTGATCAACTCAAGAGGCAGGGAATCGTCACAATTTCTGCGACACAAGAGGTAGATACTTCTACGAGTGCAGGATCTTTTCAGCAGAACCTTTATTATATGTTCTCTCAATTTGATAATGAGTTGAGAAGGGATAAGTCCGTTTCTGGAATGCAAGAAAAATTACGTAGAGGAGATTGGACAGGCGCTTGGCCATACGGCTACACAAATACCAATCCGGGCAAGGGTAAAAAACCCAATTTTGTAATCAACGACAAAGGGAAACTTCTCAAAAAAGCTTTTGAGTGGAAAGCAATGTCAAACACCTCACACGTTGAGATATCTAAAAAACTCAAAAGAAAAGGATTAGAGCTATCTGCCAAAAAGCTTAGCGACTATTTTAGAAATCCCTTTTACTGCGGATTGATGGTAAATAAATTGATACCTGGAGAAGTGATACAAGGCAATCACGAACCTATGATTAGTCGTGAGATGTTCTTAAAAATCCACAATCTTCTCAACTCTCGCGAAGAAGGAAGAAAGTACAACCTAGATGATGAAAACCTACCACTAAAAATGTTTATCAAATCAACAGAATGTGGAACACCCTATACTGGATATGTAGTTAAGAAGAAAGGACTGTACTATTATAAAAATAGAAGATCAGGTAGTAGAGAAAACAGAAGTGCGAAAAAGCTACACAGCTCGTTTATGGCACTCTTAGAAAACTACACACTGGCTGATCCAAAATACATCGAACCTCTCAAAGAGATCATCGAGCAAACCTTTATCGATTTAAACAAGGAACAAATTGACGAAGCAAAGGTGCTAAACACGCAAGCTACAGAACTGGATGTTAAACTGGATAGATTAGAAGAGCGTTACGTATTTGAAGAAATAACAAAAGTGCAATACGATAAGTTCAAGTCCAAACTAGAGTCAGAAAAGAACAAAATAACCGAGTTAGTTTCAAACTCAGGATTTAATAGTTCGAACCTTAAAAAATCGATAGACAAAGCATTAAATTTAGCCTTGAACCTCCCGTCATTGTGGCAATCTGGTAATATCGAAGTCAAGCGTTCTTTGCAATTTATGCTCTTTCCAGAAGGAATAGGGTATGACTTCAAAAACGACCGACTTCGAACTTTTAGAGTAAACTCGATATTCAGCGCAATCGCCTCTATTTCAGATAACTTAGAAGGAAATAAAAACGGGACTTTTCAAAATAATTTTGAAAAATCCCGTTTAGTGACCTCGAAGGGATTCGAACCCCCAACCCTCAGAGCCGAAATCTGATGCGCTATCCAGTTGCGCCACGAGGCCATTTTATCCCCGCGAACCTGCCTGGCCAGCAGCCAGGGACGGGAATCTATCATCTAATATCTAAATCTAACTTAATTTACTTTTTACAATCTTTGCAACCGTACTTCCATCTGCTTTTCCAGCGACTTTTCCGTTTACTTGCCCCATGACTTTTCCCATATCTTTCATTCCTACTGCTCCAGTAGATGCAATTACGGCATCTACAATAGCTCCTATGGCATCTTCACTCATTTGCTCTGGAAGAAATTGCGCAATGACTTCTGCTTGTGCGAGTTCAGGCTCTGCAAGATCCAAACGATTTTGTTCTGTAAAGATTCTAGCGCTGTCTTTACGTTGTTTCACAAGCTTCTGTAATAATTTGAGTTCTTGATCTTCTGTTAATGCTGCTTTGGCACCACTTTCCGTTTGCGCTAATAATATAGCTGATTTTACAGCGCGCAAAGAGGTTAACGCATTTTGATCTTTTGCCTTCATCGCTTCTTTCAAAGCTGTCATTATAGCGGTTTGTAAACTCATGTTTTTTTTGCTTTCGCGAAAGCATATACATACGCCTTCTTATTTAGGACTGCGAAGATAAAAAAAGAAACCTAAAGGCTACGATATAAACAACAGGTTTCCTTAACAAAATTATCTCTAACCTCTTTTTGCAAGGATTCATAGTACGCTTTCGCGAAAGCGTAACCATTTTATGATAAATAATATGGGTAATGAAAATTTAAAATAGATACTAAGGATTGGTTAGATGCATTAAACCGATATGTTGGTAAAAGACGTCATACTAACATGTAACACACAGATAGGCGTTTGCAGAAAAGCCTTTAAAAGAGTATGCAATCACTTTAAAAATCAAGAATTATGAAAAAACTTGAAAGTTTAGAAAACAGCAAATTCAAGTCTAAGGAGCTTAAGAATCCTGGACATTTTGTAGGAGCGACTAGTCAAGCTGATGGATCTACATCTGCTTATACTACCTACAGATCTACTCTAACTCATTGTCCTCCTCATGCTCCAATGACGGACCAGTGGACAGACAAGAGGTATGATTATGATCAGGTACCTCATGATGAGGTGTCGATGTAGTAGAAATGTAATATTCATTTCAGGAAGGAGTACACATATGTTGCTCCTTCCTTTTTAAAACATTAAATGATGATCTTAATTAAATCAAACGAACAGGATTACTCTACAACGCAAGTCATAAAATGGTTACAGTATTTAGAAAAACCCTATCTACGTATTAATGATACAACGCCTATAAATAACATCACTACTCATAGGGATGATATTTCTATCACTACGCCTACGGCTTCATTTAACACAAAAGATATCAAACGCTATTGGTATAGGCGAGGTGCGTGGGCTTCTACTCAGCCAGGTGCTTTAGGGAGTATAAAAGAACGATGGCTGTATCGCTATCTTAAGTACTTTACAAAAGAAGCAGAAAAAGATATTGTAGGGCTTATAGAAAGTGAGTTAGGAAGCAATGCTCTCAATACGTTCTTAAATTCATCAAACATCAATAAAACAAAAGTTCTAAAGAGTTGTAGAGCACTAGGTATTGCTGTACCTGAAACTATTGTCACAAATACAAGAGCAGAGGTGACTGCCTTTATACAAACCCATGGAGATGTGATCACAAAAGCAGTCAATAATATAGATCCTAATATAAAAGGGGAATGTTTTGTTGATGTGACCACAAAACTAATTACCCTAGACACTGTTGATCAACTACCTGAAAAATTTCACATAAGTGTTTTCCAAAAACTTGTAAAAAAGCAATTTGAGATACGCACTTTCTTTTTAATAGATCGGTTTTACTCTATGGCTATTTTTTCTCAAAGTGACGATCAAACAAAAGTAGATTTTAGAAATTATAATTTCAAAAAACCAAATCGTGTCGTGCCCTATAATCTTCCTATGAAGGTAGAGAGTAAATTAAGAAAATTACTAGCTGAGTACACCTTGAAAAGTGCCTCATTAGATCTTATTTACTCGGAAGAGGGAGAGTATATCTTTCTAGAGATTAACCCTATAGGACAATACGACATGGTGTCTGTTCCTTGTAATTATTATTTAGACCTTGAAATAGCAAAAAACTTATAACGATGGAAGAGGAAGATAAAATTATAGATGCGTTTAAAGCAAAAATGAAAGAAGATCCAGAACTTTTTGAAGCCATATTCTTCTTATCAGAATTTAGCATTAAGAAGGCACTTCTTGAAGAAATGGGGCATCTTAAAATGATCCCATTAAAAAAATATGATACCGAAAATTTCCCTGTAGATTCTAAATATCCAAAATCAATTTCGAGATGTTTCAAATAAACCAACATAACCAATCAAAATACGTATGCCTTTTTGCTTCTTGCTTACTTACCAAAGGAGAAAACCGAGCATTGCTTTCTGATACTCAAAGAGGAACTTTTGAGCTTATTCCTAATGATATGGTAAACTTTCTTGAACATACACAACACCATAGCATAGGAAATATTTTTACAATGTATGGTGAGAGTAATAAAGACATTTTAGAATCTTATATAGACTTTTTGCTACGAGATGAATATATTTTTCTAACTGATGAAGAAACCCGAGAACACTTTACTCCATTAAAAAAACAGTGGAAATCACCGCATATCATATCAAATGCAATCATCGATATTTCTTCATACAGTGACACTGCAACATACTATGACACTGTTATAAAACAACTGGATACATTACGTTGTCAAGCCCTACAAATTAGGTCTTACACGGTATTAACCATAGATCAAATAACACACCTTGTCACATCTATAACAGACACATGTATTGAATCTATAGAATTGTACACTCCCTATGCTGAGCCTTTAACTCCACAGACACTTAATAATTTGTTTTATGAGCATACAAAGATGGCCACTATTATTTTACATAGCGCTCCTTACACAAATGATATAGAAATCGTCAAAGGATTATCCACTATACATTTTACAGAAGAGACGCTTGCTAGTGAACAATGTTGTGGCATTGTTTCTAAAAAATATTTTAACCCAAGTAAGGATATGTTTATGGAATCTCAATTTCATAATACCTGTCTAAATCGTAAGATTTCTGTAGATAAAGATGGGTTTATAAAGAATTGTCCTTCTATGAGAAGCCATTATGGTCATTGTTCGCAACATACCTTGCAAGAAGTAGTTCTCACTGAAAAGTTTAAAGCACTAGGAAACATCACAAAAGATCAAATAAGCATCTGTAAAACGTGCGAATTTAGGCATGTATGTACAGATTGTAGGGCGTACACAGAAGACCCGTCTGATATGTATTCAAAACCTCTAAAATGTGGATACAACCCTATAACCAACGAATGGGAAGAATGGAGTACTAATCCGCTTAAACAAAAAGCGATTACTCACTATGGATTACACCAACTCGTAAAATCATAAAAACAACTTGAAGCAATTTCCTTTTTACAAGCAAGCAGATTTTAAGGATTGCGGTCCCACCTGTTTAAAAATCATAGCAAAGCATTATGATAAGGTCATACCTATCCAAAAGTTAAGAACCTTAAGTGAAACAACCAGAGCTGGGAGTCACCTTATAGGAATAAGTGAGGCTGCAGAAAAGATAGGTTTTAGAACTCTTGGGGTAAAAATAACATTAGAAGACCTAAGAGATGCCCCCTTGCCTTGTATTCTTCACTGGAATAAAAATCATTATGTTGTACTATACAAAATTAAAAAAGACACCTTTTATATTTCAGATCCTGCTCATGGATTATTAAAATATAACAAACAGGACTTTTTAAAAGCTTGGCTTGGACCCAATGTTCCTGAAGATGCAGAAGAAGGAATTGCATTACTCATAGAGCTTACACCTAGGCTCCATGAAAACGAATATGATGAAAAACAAAACAAAATAGGTGTTTCATTTATCTTACAGTACTTAACGCGTTACAAATCTTTTCTTTGGCAACTTGTCTTAGGGCTTGTAGGAGCAAGTATCCTACAGTTTATTTTTCCTTTTCTGACACAAAGCATCGTAGATATAGGGATTAAAAATTCTGATATTCATTTCATTTATTTAATCCTATTTGCACAATTGGCACTCTTTCTTGGGAGAACAGCTATTGAGGTTGTCCGAAGTTGGATATTATTACATCTAAGCACACGAATCAACATCTCCTTAATTTCCGATTTCTTTATCAAGCTCATGAACCTTCCCATTGCTTTTTTTGATGTGAGAATGACAGGAGACATCATGCAGCGTATCAGTGATCATAGCCGGATAGAACGTATCTTAACTACTTCTTCACTCAACGTACTGTTTTCTGTGCTTAACCTTTTTGTATTTAGCATTGTATTAGCATACTACAACCTAAAAATATTTGCTGTTTTTATCTC
The DNA here is from genome assembly GCF_042653865.1 of Dokdonia ponticola. Taxonomy (NCBI): domain Bacteria; kingdom Pseudomonadati; phylum Bacteroidota; class Flavobacteriia; order Flavobacteriales; family Flavobacteriaceae; genus Dokdonia; species Dokdonia ponticola. Next base: position 633,097 of record NZ_JBHSFV010000001.1, read on the forward strand.
AGGAAGTATCTTATATTTTGTATGGATCACATTATTTCTAAAAAGACGCGCCGATCTAGATTACAAACAGTTTTCACAGGTGAGTCAAGAACAAAGTAAAGTCATAGAACTCATTAATGGTATGCAGGAGATTAAGCTACACAATGCAGAAAAACAAAAGCGTTGGGGATGGGAATTTATGCAAGCACGTCTATTCAAATTATCCATTGAAGGTTTGATATTAGAGCAATATCAAAATGTAGGTTCTGGTTTTATCAACGAACTTAAAAACATTTTGATTACCGTCTTATCTGCTACTTTGGTGATTGATGGTGAGATTACAATTGGAGTCATGCTTGCTATTTCCTATATCGTAGGGCAACTCAATTCCCCTATTAGTCAACTTATCTCATTTGTAAGAGAAATTCAGGATGCAAAGATTGCTTTAGATCGTCTCTCAGAAATTCATAGTAAGGAAGAGGAAGATACTGTCACAAAAGAACAAATTAATACAATTACTTACCCCACCAACTTCAACTTAAAAAATGTTTCTTTTAGATACGTAGGTACTTCTGAAAATGTATTGGAAAATTTAAATATTTATATCCCTGAAAAAAAAGTAACTGCCATTGTTGGAACAAGCGGTAGTGGAAAAACTACGCTCATTAAATTACTCCTGAAATTTTACGAGCAGCAAGAAGGGATTATAAAAACAGGAAATGTTGATCTTAAAAACATTACTCCTAGCACTTGGAGAAGCCGTTGTGGAGTTGTCATGCAAGAAGGGTATATTTTTAATGATACGATCGCCAATAATATCGCAGTGGGAGAAGACTTTATTGATAAAGATAAACTGATTAAAGCTGTTGATGTGGCTAGCATAAGAGACTTTATAGAAAATCTACCTTTATCCTACAACACCAAAATAGGCAACGAAGGAGTAGGCATTAGTACAGGCCAGAAACAACGCCTGCTTATTGCTAGAGCTGTGTATAAAGACCCAGAGTTTATTTTTTTTGATGAAGCCACTAGTGCACTAGATGCAAACAATGAAAGAGTTATTATCAAAAATCTAGAGTCCTTTTTTAAGGACAGAACCGTACTTATTGTAGCACATAGACTAAGCACCGTAAAAAGAGCCGATCAGATTATTGTTTTAGACAAAGGCCACATTACAGAAATAGGAGATCACGAATCCCTTATAGAAAAAAAGGGTGATTATTACCACCTCGTAAAAAATCAATTAGAACTCGGAAAGTAATGAATGACCCTATCAAAAACATCAAACTCAGAAGTGAAGAGGTTCAAGCGATTCTCACCAAAGTACCTCATTGGATGATTCGTTGGGGAAGCGGTATTTTTGTATGCATCATTATACTCCTTTTAATACTAAGTTGGTTTATATCCTATCCCGATATTGTAAATGCCGAAGTAATGCTTACGACAGAAATTCCTCCCCAAAAAATCTATGCACAAAAAAGTGGTAAGCTAGAAGCGTTATTAGTTAAAGATAATGATACTGTTTTTGAAGGACAACTATTAGGTGTTATTGAAAACACCGCTAATTATCAAGATATCTATACGCTCAAAACCATACTTGATACCATCCGTTTTGAAAATAACACCGTACACTTCCCAATAGACGAATTACCTATTTTATTTTTAGGTGACGTAGAAGAAGCATATACGGCTTTTGAGAATCAATACATCCTGTATCATTTAAACAAGAAATTACATCCCTACTCCTATGAAGTCATCGCTAATGAAACTTCCTTATCTGAATCAAGGTCACAATTACAAAACCTACAAGAGCAGCAAAAACTAAAACAGCTAGAACTTATTCTTAAGAAAAATGAGCTTTCGCGAAAGAAAGTTCTATATGAAAAAGGCGTTATTTCTTCTCAAGAATATGACAATGATCAATTAGAATACTACAGCGTAGAAAGAGAAATGCAAACGTTTACCAATACCATTTCCCAAATAAAAACATCTATAAGTAACGGTAGAAAAACATCTATTGGTACAAAAATAAATAAAGAAAAAGAAGAGATGCTCATGTATAAAAATGTAGTTCAAGCCTATAATTACCTACAAAAAAGCATCAGATCATGGGAATTACAATATGCATTAACCTCTGATATCTCGGGAAAAGTGACTCTTATGAAATATTGGAAAGCAAATCAAAATATCACACAGAATGATTTGGTTTTTACCATCATCCCCACAGAAAACATACCATACATAGCAAAATTAAGCACACCCCCTCAAAATGCGGGTAAAATTAGGGTTGGTCAAAAAATAAACATCAAACTATTTAATTATCCAGACGTCGAATATGGCGTATTAGAAGGTACTATTCTTAAAATATCCCAAGTCCCTGACCAAGAAGGAAACTATCTTATCGATGCTAGCGTACATAAAGACTTGATTACTTCTTATGATAAAAAACTAACGTTCACACAAGAAATGCCTGGAGAAGCCAGTATTATTACAGAGGACCTGAAATTGCTAGATCGCTTTTTCTATAACTTTAAAGAAATAACAAAGCGTCAATAAACTAAAAAAGACAGATCATAAAAAACCTGACAGCTATCAGATAACTATCAGGTTGTAAGATTAAGTTGATTTTTTTATTAGTCTACATTATCGTGTAAAAAAGAATTATTGCTACGTAATTGTATGTCTTCATTATCATCTGTAGATAATGTGGTACGAGATAGATTCCCTTCTTTTCCTGGTGCTTTTTCATCAAGGTCAATTCCCATACGCTTGTATGCAGGTTGTTTTTCTATATCCTCAATACGCGATTGGTTATGATGAAATTTATAATTGAATTCCTTCATCTTACGCTTACGCTCTGCAGCACGATCTACCAGAATTTTTGAAATAGGACTATTCATAGGATCTACTTCATCATCATTCTTATCTTCTGTTACTGTCTCGTCTGGTGCTACTGTTTTTTTCTCAAAAACAATCGTTTCTTCTTCTACCTGTAAACCATCAACGTCACTAATTGCCTTTGCCGAAGAGAGACTCTCTTCTACTTCCATATAATCTTCTAAGCTATATCGTTTTTCTCCTTCTGTAGAAAGCTCTGTTACAGGTATAATCTCTATAGGATCTTTAACTTCTATTTCTGCAAGCTCTTCGTTCAATTCAAAAAGGACAGGTGCCTCTACAACTTCTTCTTTAACAGGAGCAGCTTCCTCTTCGTTAATTGGCATGTCAAAAGATAACATTCCTGTTGTTTCTTCTTGAACTGGTTTAGCTACTTCTGTAGGAGTCACCTCATCACGAATAGTCGTATCTATAATTTCAAAATCATCTTCAGAAATAGCAAGCACCTCTTCATATACAACATCAATATCTCTTATAATATCTGTAGTCGGAATCATTTTGAGATCTGTATCTTCTTTTCTAACAGGTATAGAAGGCTTATCATCAATATCATCTAAATCTAAGGTATGCACTATTTTTTCTGGCACGACTACTTTTTCAACTTCTGGAATAGAAGGCGTTTCTTGAATTGTCGCATTCGGCATCAAATCATGTTGTGCTTTTTGCTCTTCTTCTAACGTATGAATAATTTTCTTAGACTCTACATTTACAATATCATCTTGTTGCTCTACATTAAAACCCGTAGCGATGATCGTTACAGAAATAGCCTCTCCCAAGGATTCATCTTCACCAACACCCATAATAATGTTTGCGCTATTTCCTGCCTCTGCTTGAATATGATCATTAATCTCTCCTATTTCATCAATCGTAATCTCGTCACTTCCAGAAACAATAAGAAGTAATACATTCTTTGCGCCCGTAATTTTATTATCGTTCAATAACGGAGAATCTAATGCTTTTGTAATGGCTTCAAAAGCACGGTTTGTTCCACTTGCCGTTGAACTTCCCATAATAGCAGTTCCGCTATTACTTAATACTGTTTTTGCATCTCTAAGGTCAATATTCTGCGTGTAGTGATGTGTTATTACCTCAGCGATCCCACGAGAGGCTGTCGCGAGTACTTCATCGGCTTTACTAAATCCTGCTTTAAAACCAAGATTTCCATACACTTCTCTTAGTTTGTTATTATTGATAACAATAAGGGAATCTACTTGCGCTCGCAAACGATCGACTCCTTTTTGAGCTTGCTCATTACGCATTTTACCTTCAAACTGAAAAGGAATGGTCACAATCCCTACGACCAGGACGTCCATTTCTCTTGCCATTTTTGCAATGACAGGTGCTGCTCCAGTACCTGTTCCTCCACCCATACCTGCAGTGATAAAAATCATTTTGGTATTGGTGCCGAGCATTTCTTTAATATCCTGCCCACTTTCAATCGCTGCTTGCTCTCCTACATCAGGATTTGCTCCTGCCCCTAGGCCTTCAGTCAGGCCAACACCTAATTGGATTTTAATTGGTACTGTACTATTTTCTAACGCTTGTGCGTCTGTATTGCATATCACAAAATCTACTCCTTTTATTCCTTGCTGAAACATGTGATTAATTGCATTACTACCTCCCCCACCTACACCAATAACCTTAATCACGTTACTTTGGTTTTTTGGTAGATCAAATGTAATTCCATCAAATTCTGTCGTACTCATATTTTTGATTTTAGCCCCTTTATTACTTTTTATTTCTGTGTCCGCTTTCGCGAAAGCGTATATCTCTTTAATTTATTTTATACAACTAGTATCGTGTCTAGCTATTTTCTACTCTGCATTATCTAAAAAATCTTTAAACTTCTCTGCCCAACGATCAAAAATGCTCTTCTTTGGTGCACTAGGTGTTTGCTTCATCTCTTTAACAATAGGCTCTGTAGCTTCTTCTCCTTCTGTATCCTTCAGCGTATCTTCTACCTCTTCTACGTGGGTATTAAACAACCCTTGTTCAAGGCTATTCATAACCAATCCGACAGCTGTTGCAAACATCGGACTTGTGGTCTCAGCATCACTATCACCTGCTAGATGCTCGTTTGGATATCCAATACGCGTATCCATTCCTGTAATGTACTCTACCAATTGTTTAAGGTGTTTTAACTGAGAACCTCCTCCTGTTAAAACAATTCCTGCAATCAGTTTTTTCTTTTGCTCTTCGTGCCCGTAATTTTTTATTTCTAAATATACCTGCTCAATAATCTCTACGACTCTTGCATGTATAATTTTAGATAAGTTTTTTAATGTAATTTCCTTAGGATCACGACCTCTAAGACCTGGTATAGAGACGATCTCATTGTCTTTATTTTCTCCTGGCCAAGCAGATCCAAACTTTATTTTAAGAAGTTCTGCTTGTTTTTCTATAATAGAGCATCCTTCTTTAATATCTTCTGTAATCACATTTCCTCCAAAAGGAATCACGGCCGTATGGCGTATAATTCCATCTTTAAAAATAGCCAAATCCGTAGTTCCGCCTCCTATATCAATAAGTGCAACTCCAGCTTCTTTTTCTTCCTGACTTAACACCGCATCTGCAGATGCTAAAGGCTCTAAGGTGATTCTATCTAAATTTAATCCTGCGCTTTTCACACAACGACCTATGTTCCTGATAGACGCCACTTGCCCCACCACTACGTGAAAATTAGCCTCTACTCTTCCTCCATACATCCCGATAGGCTCCTTGATCTCACTCTGCCCATCTACCTTATATTCCTGCGGTAAAACATGAATAATCTCTTCTCCTGGAAGCATTACCAATTTATGCACCTGATTACATAAAGCATCGATATCTGTACTATCAATAACAGCATCTGCATTAGATCGTGTGATGTAATCACTATGTTGTAAACTACGTATGTGTTGTCCTGCAATCCCAACAACTACATCTTTAATTTTAATTCCTGAAACATTCTCTGCCTCTTGAACAGCTTGTTGCACAGATTGTATCGTTTGGGTAATATTATTGACAACACCACGATGTACTCCTAAACTTTTAGATTTTCCAATCCCTAAGATCTCAACTTTATTGTACTCGTTGTAACGACCTATCATAGCCACAATCTTCGTGGTCCCTATATCTAATCCTACTGCGATATTTTGCTGTTCCATATTGCTATCGTTTTGAGTTCTCATTTACATGTTTTTAAATGTAAACCCATGACCCCCTTATCTCTTTTTACAAACTACCTGATTTGTATACTTAAGATTAATAAGTTGGTACATATCAAGTGTTTTATCTTTTTGTGCTTTCTGGTAGAAAGCTTTATAATTTGTAAGCTTATGTTCTAAGCTTGCTACGTCTCCTAGTAAAATCTCATAGTCCAATTTTCTAGGAATAAGTGTATACTGATTGCCTTTTTGTTTACGAACCCCAATTATATGTTTATTTAAAAATGCATCATTTTTTATATACAAGATTAAGGATGTTACTGTAGGAATATCTTTTTTTTCAATTCCATTGACAATGGGTACTCTCGCCGAAAAATTCTTAGAGAGCGGCATTTCTTCTCCATCTTGATCTAGATAAAATGACGTAGCACCATACACACGAGCGATGGGCTTTCGCTGCTCAATAGCGACTCCCACTGTTCCTGCCATGGTTACATAAACATCTGCACTTTTGATGGTTGGATGCGAAGTCACTCGCTTCTCCATCTCATTCAAAGCTAATTTTTCTTTAGGCATACCCGTAACCTTGCCTTTACTTTGTATTAACAATTTATCAACGGTTTCTCTAGTAACAAAAGGAGTACTTTCATCATCAAATTTTATAGCCACTTTATCCACCAATCGCGCACTGTTTCGTTGTGATGCAAATGCGTATAATAGCACTGTCACTAAAAGTAATCCAGAAAACCGTATGTAATTCCAGTTAATGCGCATGTTCAAAAAATTGCGTTACTTTTATGATTTCTACTCCTATATCTCCAGCACCCATCATCACAACTACTTTTTGTGGTGCCTTTGCTATTTGTTCTATTAAATCTTCTTTAGTTATTAATCGTTTTTTAGTTTTTTTTATTTTCCCTAACAACACCTCACTTGTGACACCCTGAATCGGTAATTCTCTGGCAGGGTAGATATCCAGTAAAAAGACTTCATCAAATTTTGAAAGTTGCATGGCAAAATCATCCATAAAATCTTGTGTTCTACTAAATAGATGCGGCTGAAAAACAGCCAGCACTGGCGTATCTGGGTACATTTCTGTAACACTTTGATGTACTGCGGCGATTTCTGTAGGATGGTGTGCATAGTCATCTATCAGTACGCGGTCTTCAGTTTTTATACGATACGTAAAACGTCTATTAACTCCAGAATAACTAAATAAAGCCTTGGGAAGCAAGCCGGTCGGGGAACCATATAGCATTGCCATACCCAAAGCTGTTATTGCATTAGACAGATTATGTCTGCCAGGCAGGTTAAATTGCATTTGAGAAATCACCCCATCTGGGTGTTTAAAGTCAAAATGGTAGGCACCATTTTTTACGGTTATATTTTGTGCACTATACAATGCGTCATCTTCTATGCCAACTGTCAGCCCTTCGAGCGGTAATCCATTTTGGATAAACAGCTTTTCTTTCGACACGAGATTTCCAAATTCTTTGAAGGTGTTTTCTAAGGTCTTTGCATCCCCATAAATATCCAAATGATCTGCATCCATAGAAGTAATACACGCAATATTGGGTCTCAATTGTAAAAAGGATCGATCAAATTCATCAGCCTCCACCACAATCACCCCATTACCCTTCTGGATCAAGTTGCTGTTATAATTGTTGGTAATCCCACCCACAAACGCCGTCACTGGCGCACCTGTTTCGGCTAGTAAATGCCCTAGTATACTAGAGGTCGTTGTTTTCCCATGCGTACCCGCTACAGCTAGACTATAATGAGCATTTGCAATCATTCCAAGGACTTCAGCTCTTTTTTTAATGGTGTAACCGCTTTCGCGAAAGCGTACCAATTCACCAAAATCTTTAGCCACCGCAGGCGTGTATATCACGAGCGTATGTGCAGGCTCAAAATGGGCATCTACACGATCTCCTTGATCTTTAAAATGAACCGCGATCCCCACTTTTTCTAAAGAGCGAGTGACATCACTAGGTGTTTTATCATATCCTGAAACGGTTTTCCCACGTTCGTGGAAATAAAACGCCAACGCACTCATCCCGATCCCTCCGATCCCGATGAAATAAAAATGCTGTATGTCTTTTAATCCGTTCATATATGTGTTTTACATTTCCGTGAAGACGGAAATCTTATACTACTTTACTGTTATACTATTTTATAACCTTCGTATACGTTATTAATTCCATATCATTTTGATCAAAAAGACGTAAGTCTCCTGAATCACTCAACTCATAATACCAACCAAAAGGATCTTTCTCTATGGTATATATTTTTGAATCTGTCCCCGATTGTATAAGTTTTTGGAGTCTACCTCTTGATTTCTTATACACAGCAGCATCAGACATTTTTATAAATTCAAAAGTGCGTTTACCCTTTTCTCCTTTGATAGATTCTATAAACCAACTGCCTATGATATTTTCTTCTGTAAGTTGACGTAGCTTTTTCGCTTGCTTAAAGGCCACCTCTAACTGAGAAATCACAAACCCTCCTGTTGATTTATTGAGCTTCTCTACTAAATAGGGATATCTCTCTTCTTGCCCAAATACGGAATAATCATAAAACACATATGCAAAACTTTCCAATGGATAGGAAGGATACCCTATATCATGTATGACTCCCTTCATCTCTGCACATTTTACAATTACGGGCCAGTAAGCAAGATGTGCATCCTTATTAAAGTTATGCGATAAGGCCACTACAGGCACAGCACCTTTCTGTAAGTACGATTCTTTACCTGGTACTTCAAAAAGGAGTGCTACACGTATCATATTACTTATGGAAATAGAATCATAAGTGGCTATATCTCTCTCATCCAATAATACCTTCTGATCGATTCTTTCTAACTCTTTCCAATACGCATCAATTTCTTCTTGTGTTCTTAAGTTTGAAATTTCCTTCCCATACATATCAGCAAGGCTAGGCGTACAACTTGTTAGCATCCCAAGACCTATAAAAACTACTATGTAATGTAATAACCTCATTCTATTTGCTATATTCTAATTTTTACGTTATTCTTTATTCCCTACTAGGCAACAACTTCTCTACCTCATCTACAATATGTTTGGTGGCATCTGGTAAGGCTAATGCTTTTATTGCAGTACCTAATGCTTCTCTTTGCTCTTTATCTTGGAGCAAAAGTTCCAATTCGGTTTCAAATTTTTCATCTAACTCATTTTCACGAATCAATACCGCTGCATTTTCTGCGGTGATCGCAAGTGCATTTTTAGTTTGATGATCCTCAGCAACATTCGGCGACGGAATAAAAACAGTCGCTTTTCCCACAATACACAATTCAGATACCGATCCTGCTCCAGCTCTTGAGATGATAATATCTGCGGCTGCATACGCCAAATCCATTTGATCGATAAACGCCATGACTTGCACACTGTTAGAAGCAAGGTGTTTGTATTGCTCGTAATAAAACTTACCCGTTTGCCACAACAGCTGAACGTCATGTTTTGCAAAAAAATCAAGTTGCTTACCTACTAATTCGTTGATGGCTCTAGCCCCCAAACTTCCACCTATCACCAAGACTGTTTTCTTGTCTGAGGACAACCCATATTTTGATAGTGCTTCTTCTCGTTTACTAGCAATGGTCAACAAGTCATCACGAACGGGATTGCCTGTTTTTATGATTTTATCTTCTGGAAAGAAACGATCCATCCTATCATAAGCAACACATATTTTCTGTACGCTTTTTGATAATAATTTATTGGTAATTCCTGCATATGAATTCTGTTCTTGAATCAGCGCTGGAATTTTTTTACTGGTGGCTTTTTTTAATAATGGTCCACTTGCAAATCCTCCTGTTCCAATAACCACATCTGGTTGGAAACGTTTGAGAATTTGATTTGATTTCCTCAGACTACTTAATAATTTAAAAGGAAATTTTAGATTCTCAAGAGATAGTGATCGCTGGATTCCTGAAATCCAAAGTCCTTCGATTTTAAAGCCAGCTTGTGGCACCTTTTCCATTTCCATACGATCATTGGCACCCACAAAAAGAAACTCCGTATCTGGATATCTTTTTTGAATTTCGCGCGCAATGGCAATCGCAGGGTAAATATGCCCTCCGGTTCCGCCGCCTGATAATATGACTTTATAAGGTCTCACTGAGTATATCTAATGGGTTTAAATCTTCTTCTTTTTCTGTGCTTTTATCCACCGCCTGATCCCGTTTTGCACTTACACTTAATACAATCCCTATCGCAAGGCAGGTCATCCATATCGAGGTTCCTCCACTACTCACGAGTGGAAGCGTTTGTCCTGTCACGGGAAACAACTCCACGGCTACTGCCATATTAATAAGCGCCTGAAATACAATAGGCATTCCCACCCCTATCACTAATAATTTCGCAAATATGGTTTCGGCTTTATGAGCAATAACTGTTATTCGGAATAACAACAACAAATACAATAACATTAAAAACAATGCCCCCACAAGACCAAATTCTTCTACAATAATCGCATAAATAAAATCTGAAGAGGATTGTGGCAAAAAGTTTTTCTGTACACTTTTTCCAGGTCCAAGTCCGATGATCTGACCGGAAGCTATGGCTATTTTTGCTTTTTCAATTTGATAATCAGCATCAGCGTCGACTTCATCACTTGCAAAATTCTCTACCCTACTAATCCATGTATCTACCCTGTTTGGGAATACTCCTGGAAATGCTTTGGCTATGAGCACAAAAAAGAGCAATGCTACAATACCTGTAGCGATTATGATTCCTAAATACTTTAAAGGATATCCTCCTAAAAATACCAGCGTAATAATCATTAAAAACATAATGGCTGTCGTCGAAAAGTTGGCTGGTAAAATCAATGCGAGTACAACACCCACTGGAAGCCACAACGGAACCAGTGTTTCTTTAAAGGTGATCGTTTTATCTTTGATTCTAGAGAGGTAACGTGCCACATACACCATTAGTACCACTGCAGCAAGGGTAGATGTTTGAAAACCAACTCCCATAAACGGAATCTTAATCCAACGGGCTGCATTAGCCCCAGAGACTGTGGTTCCTTGAGCGAGTGTAATGATGAGTAACAAAATAACCAATGGCAAGAATATAACAGAGAGCCCTTTAAAATAATGATAGGGTATTTTATGAACGCCGTAAAGCATCGCAAAACCTAACACAAGGTGCATCCCATGTTTGATCAAAAAACGCAACGTATTTCCATCACCCCGTATGTAAGCGAGGTTACTTGCGGCACTGTATACAGGCAAAAAAGAAAACAATGCCAAAAGGGCGACAATAGCCCAAATGGCTTTATCTCCTTTTAAACCTGCGAATATGTTTTTTGCGTTAGACATATATTCATTTCCGCACTTCGATTACACTCAGTGTAAACTCCGGCAGAAATCTCATTATTTATTACTTAATCACTTTTTATATTATTTTCTATTGTATTGACAAACGTCAAAACACGTTGATAAACTTAGTCTGACACTGTTTATTTTTGCTTTCGCGAAAGCCTATACACCCATTACAGATTACGTACTGCATTTTTAAACTGGCGCCCTCTATCTTCATAGTTTTCAAATAAATCAAAGCTGGCACATGCTGGAGATAATAATACGTTATCACCTTTTTCTGCAACCTTATAAGCAATCTTCACTGCCTCTGTCATGGATTGTGTTTCGATAATGATATCAACCATATTCCCGAAATGACTCATCAGTTTTGTATTATCAACACCAAGGCAAATAATCGCTTTTACTTTCTCATTTACCAAAGGATATAAATCACGATAATCGTTTCCTTTGTCTATACCTCCAACAATCCATACCGTGGGCGAATTCATGCTATCTAGCGCATAAAATGTAGCGTTTACATTGGTTGCTTTACTATCATTTATATACTTTACATTTCCTATTTTAAGGACCTGTTCTAGTCTATGTTCAACCCCTTGAAAACCTTCTAAGCTCTCACGTATCGTTGCTTTTCTGATGTTTAAAAGGTTGGCTACAGTAGCTGCTGCCATGGCATTTTTTGTATTGTGTTGTCCTTTTAATGCTAATTTTTGGGCTGTCATAGTAAATTGGTTATTATCTGTATTTATATATATAATATTGTCTTCTAAGTAAGCGCCAACTTCCAATTTTTGATGAATTGAAAATGGCAGTAATTTTGATTTTACTGGATGTTTTTCTAACCAGTCTGTGATCACAGGATCATCGGCATCATAGATTAAATAATCATCGGGGGTTTGATTGATCGCGATTTTAAACTTGGCCGCGATATACTTTTCAAACTCATACTCATACCGATCTAAATGATCAGGTGTGATATTGGTAATAATTGCAATATGCGGTGCAAAATCGACCACCCCATCTAGTTGAAAACTACTGATCTCTAACACATAGGTATCCATAGTCTGTTGTGCCACCATTTTTGCAAAACTGTCTCCTATATTCCCTGCAATACCCACATTACTATTGGCTTGCTGTAATAAATACCCTAGCAATGAGGTCGTGGTTGTTTTTCCGTTACTCCCAGTAATCCCAATGAGCATGGCATCTGTATAGCGTGCTGCAAATTCTATCTCAGAAATCACAGGAATACCATGAGCCATAATACTTTTTACAATAGGCGCTTTATCAGGAATTCCAGGGCTTTTCATCACTACCTCAGCTTCCAATATGCTTGCTTCCGAGTGCCCTCCTTCTTCCCAGATAATATCAAAATCTGTCAGAACTTTTTTATAGGTTTCTTTTATTTTACCGAAGTCAGAAACCAAGACTTCATATCCTTTTTGTTGCGCAAGAATTGCTGTGCCCACGCCACTTTCTCCTCCTCCTAATACGACCATTTTCTTTTTCATTTTCGCGAAGGCGGAAATCTCACGCTCTTTATTTACTTTAGTTATATTCAACTCTATTTATATTCTTTCTTTACACGCTTTCGCGCTCCTGCATGCCGGCAGGCAGGAGCGTACTTATCTAATTTTTAATGTTACAATTGTCAGAATCGCGAGTAAGATGCCTACAATCCAAAATCGAGTAACAATTTTACTTTCATGAATTCCTTTTTTCTGATAATGATGATGTAATGGTGACATCAAAAAAATGCGTTTTCCTTCCCCAAACTTCTTTTTTGTATACTTAAAATAGCTCACTTGCATGATCACCGATAGGTTTTCCATTACGAAAATACCTCCGAGTATAGGGATTAGCCATTCTTTACGAGTAGCAATGGCTATTACGGCAATGATCCCACCGATCGTAAGGCTTCCTGTATCTCCCATAAACACTTGTGCGGGATAGGCATTATACCATAGGAATCCAATAAGAGCTCCTACAAAAGCAGTGATAAAAACCACCATCTCACCACTACGAGGGATATACATCACATTGAGGTAATCACTAAAAATGATATTACCAGAAACAAAAGCAAACAGCCCCAATGTAAGAACAGCTATAGCAGATGTTCCTGCCGCGAGTCCGTCGATACCATCGGTTAAGTTGGCAGCATTCGATACTGCTGTGACAATAAGAATGACAATCGGAATAAAAATAATCCAGGCATATTTTGTCCAGTTTGGATTGATCCAAGTAAGTAGCTTTGCATAATCCAACTCATTATCTTTTACAAAAGGAATGGTTGTTTTAAGGCTTTTTTCTTCTTTTTCAAATTGTGTGATTTCAGGACCTTCTGTTACCTCTACTTGTTCTGTTCCTTGTGTAATTTTACGCTCCTCCTTAATCGTGATATCCGAATGAAAAAACATGGTTGCCCCCACAATAATTCCTAAACCTACTTGCCCTATGACTTTGTACCTCCCTGCAAGACCATCTTTATTCTTCTCCATTTTCTTCTTGTAATCATCTATAAAACCGATGATTCCCATCCAAAGCGTTGTTATCATCAATAGAATAATGTAGATATTGTCCAACTTTGCAAATAAAAGTACAGGAACTATGGTGGCTAGAATAATAATAAGTCCACCCATAGTTGGCGTACCAGCCTTTTCAGATTGACCAGCAAGACCTAAATCCCGTATAGTTTCTCCCATTTGCTTTCGTTGTAAAAATCGAATAATGCGTTTTCCATAAATGGTAGAAATAGCCAATGACAATAAAATAGCCATCGCTGCTCTAAACGTACTAAACTGAAACAATCCTGCACCAGGTAAATTATAGGCTTCATCCAAGTATTTAAATAGATAGTACAGCATTATTTTTCTAGTTGTTTTAGGGTTTCTTCTACAATTTTATAGTCATCAAAATCAAAGCGTTCACCTTTGATTTCTTGATACGTCTCATGCCCTTTGCCCGCAATCAAAATGATATCATGAGGATTTGCGAGTTGGCAGGCTGTTTTTATCGCTTGTTTTCTATCGGATATGGATAGTGTTTTTTTATAGTGCAAAGGCTCAACCCCAGCTTCGATTTCTGCGATGATCGCATTGGGATCTTCACTCCGCGGATTATCACTAGTAAAAATAGTTTTGGTACTTAATGCCGAAGCAATATGTCCCATTTTAGGACGCTTTGAAGTATCCCTGTCTCCACCTGCGCCAACAACTGTAATCAATTGCTCATTTTTAGTCCTGATATCATTAATAGTTTCCAACACATTTTTTAAGGCATCGGGCGTATGGGCATAATCTACAATTGCCGTAATATTTCCTTTTGAAATCAAATACTGAAAACGCCCACTGACACTCTCTAGCTGACTCAATAACTGTAAGTTTTCAATCGGTTCTAAACCGAGTAATTCGCCTGTGGCATAGATCGCTAATACATTGTATGCATTAAAAGAACCTATTAATCGCACCCACACCTCTTGACTGTTTATTTTAAGTAGCAATCCTGACAGCTGATTTTCTAAAATTTGAGCTTTAAAATCGGCAACGGTTTTTAAGGCATAAGTGACAATTTTAGCTTTGGTGTTTTGCACCATGATAGAGCCATTCTTATCATCAATATTGACAAGCGCAAAGGCCTCTTTTGGTAACTCATCAAAAAACTTCTTCTTCACATCTCTGTACTCAGCAAAAGTCTTGTGATAATCTAAATGATCGTGGCTAAGATTGGTAAATATCCCTCCTGCAAAATGTAATCCTTCGGTACGTTTTTGATGAATTCCGTGAGAACTCACCTCCATAAAACAGTACTCTACACCTGCAGCATTCATGGCCGCCAGGTATTTATTAATCGTTAATGAATCTGGCGTGGTATGCGTAGCTTTAAATTCTTCTCCCGCAACCATTATTTTCACCGTAGAAAGTAACCCTACCTTATACCCAGCCTTTTCAAAAAGTTGATATAACAAGGAGGCTATGGTTGTTTTCCCATTGGTTCCTGTAACACCTACTAGTTTTAGATTACGAGACGGATTTTCATAATAATTAGCTGCTATCACGGCAAGCGCCGAAGCACTATCGATCACTTTTACATAGGTAACCCCATGTATGATTTGCGCAGGTAATTCTTCACAGATAACTGCAATAGCACCTTGTTCTACTGCTTTTATAATGTATCTATGACCATCACTCTGCGTTCCCCTTACAGCAACAAACACATCATTTAATGCGACTTGCCGAGAATC
This sequence comes from Dokdonia ponticola, assembly GCF_042653865.1. Classification (NCBI taxonomy): domain Bacteria; kingdom Pseudomonadati; phylum Bacteroidota; class Flavobacteriia; order Flavobacteriales; family Flavobacteriaceae; genus Dokdonia; species Dokdonia ponticola. The sequence goes on from NZ_JBHSFV010000001.1 coordinate 648,692, forward strand.
GAAATGCACATTTGTAATAGCGACACTAGTGTTACCCACGACACTATCGATGGGAACTTTATATAATATATCTTTGAGTACTATCACAGTAATTCTAGGGTAATCGTTTGGTTTTTTACTAATTTTTCTCCGGGTTGTATGGATTGCGCGCTCACTTTTCCGCTTCCGCGAAAGCGAACATTCAACCCTACATTTTCTAACAGTGCAATGGCATCCATTCCGCTCATTCCTTTCACATTAGGAATGGTTTTAGGGTTACTATTTACCTTTTTGTAATACGCCTCATAATCATTCTCAATAGTCTTAGAATTTTCTTTTGCGAGAATTACCTCATCTACAATTGGAGTATCTTTATAAATCTTCTGAGCAATCTGCTGAAACACAGGTGCCGCTACAATATTTCCGTAATACCCTATTGATTTTTCTGGTTTATGTATGACTACAATACAGGAGTATTTAGGCTTGTCTGCTGGAAAATACCCAGCAAATGATGAGATATATCTACCAGATTCTATCCAATATTCCACTTGACAGGTTCCTGTTTTTCCAGCCATAGAAAAATCTGGACTATAAATATTTTTTGCCGTCCCACGACGCACAGTATTCTCCATCATTGCTTTCACAGCATTTATAGTCGATTGCGAGGCAATTCGGGGATTAATCACTTCTTTTTCAAAAGTCTCTACGGTAACATCCCATTCCTTTACTTGTTTGATAAAGCGCGGCTTGACCATTTCTCCATCATTGGCAATGGCATTATAAAATGTAAGTGTTTGTAATGGGGTAAGCTCGACTCCATAGCCAAAAGCCATCCATGGCAAAGTAGTTCCATACCAATCTTTATCTCCTGGATAGGGGAAATCTGGCACCCCTTCGCCCTTTATTTCAAGACCTAGCTTTTCGTTAAGCCCCATATTAAAGAGTCGGTCGACAAATTTCTTTGGATTTTTTGCATAGGGTTCATTAATCATTTTCGCGAAAGCGGTATTACTACTCAGCTCAAACGCTTTGGCAACGCTTATCTTCCCATACCCCCCTCGTTTAGAATCAATAGCTGTACGGTCATAAAATTTAACACGTCCGTTTTCGGTATCAATGACTTGACTGGTGTCAATCACCTTGTCTTCTAGTGCCGCCACCATCGCCATAAGCTTAAATGTACTTCCGGGCTCATGCGCCTCACCTACTGCATAATTAAGACGCTCATAATATTTCCCCTCCGAGGTACGACCCAAATTAGAAATTGCCTTGATTTCTCCTGTGGAAGTTTCCATCACCACCACACACCCATGATCTGCTTTAAACTTTTCTAGACTTGCCAACAATGCGTTGTGAGCGATATCTTGTATATTGACATCAATGGTCGAAATTACATCATACCCATCACGAGGCTCTATGATGTTTCCAACACCGATAGGTTTCCATTCGCCTTTGGCAATTTTTTGTTTTAAACGACGTCCTTCTTTTCCTCTTAGGTAATGACCATAAGCGCCTTCAAGTCCTACACGTGTGTAATAGCCACTATCATCTTTACGCTCATAACCCACGGTACGCTCTGCCATTTTATCTAAAGGATGCTCTCTTTCGGTATGCTCCTCTATGATAATCCCGCCTTTAAACTGTCCTTTATTAAAGAGTGGCAATGATTTTATTTGGATATACTCACTGTAACTAAGATCACGCGCAACAAATAAGTATCTATTTTTGGTAGCACGTGCTTTACGAAGGCGTTCTTGATAGTAATTTGGAGATTTTCCTAAAAGATCTGACAAGCCTTTACTAAGCCCTACGACATGTTCATTAAAATGATTATCTGACGGAGAAACTGCGTCCCATCGTACATCATATTTTATAACCGATGTTGCGAGCAAACTCCCATCACCTGCGTACAAATTACCTCGTGTAGCTGGAATGGTCACCATCTTTTCTGTAGCAGTGGTTGCCATCTCTCTATACTTAGCTCCCTGAAAAAACTGGATAGCAATGAGTTTATACGTTACAAGAAGTGCGAAGATGAACATACATCCTGCCACAAAATACAAACGGTTTAATATGTTCTTCTCGTTGATTGCCATTGTATACCTACTCTTGCTTTGCTTTTACTTTTATTTTTTGAGGCGGTGTGGTTGATGGTTGCACCCCTCGCGGCTCCATTTTACGCGCCACATTACTTTCTATTTTTAATTTCCAGAGCTTTAATCGCGCATCTACTGATTCACTACGCAACTCTTGCACTTTTTCTTTGAGTCTTGCAATCTCATGCACTTTCTGATCGGCTCGATGCGAACTCGCAATCATAATTAAGGCCAGTACCGAAAGAAAAATAATCATACGCCAATTCTTAAAAGCCTCTTCATCGACGAGAAACTTCCCCTTGAGTATGTTATTTATTTTACTTTTCATCTTATATGCGTTCTGCGATACGCAGTTTTGCACTTCGCGCTCTATTATTTTGCTTTATCTCTTTATGATCGGGAACAATGAGTTTCCCTACTTTTTTAAAAGGGACTTCAAAATTGCCGTACATATCTTTTTCTGGTTCTCCTTCAAATAATCCATTTCGGATATAGCGCTTGACCAATCTATCTTCTAGCGAGTGATATGAAATCAAACTCAACCTACCTCCTACATCTAGTAATTGCTCTGTTTGCAACAAAAACTCCTTTAACACCTCTATCTCTTGATTCACCTCTATACGTATCGCTTGATAGATTTGAGCGAGTATTTTATGCTCTCTGTGTTTAGGCAAAAAAGGCTGCAATACACTTTTAAGCTGCTCACTGGTTTTAATTGGCGCTTCTTTACGCGCCTCTATAATGGTTCTTGCAATTCTAGGTGCGTTACGCAATTCGCCGTACTGCCAAAAAACCTGTCGCAGCGATTCCTCATCATATTCATTCACTACGTGATATGCAGAAAGTGCATCATGCTGATTCATTCGCATATCGAGATCACTTTCAAATCGCGTAGAAAACCCTCTTTCTGCGACATCAAATTGATGAGAAGAAACCCCAAAATCCCCTAAAATTCCGTCTACTTTTTTCACCCCATGAAAGCGTAAAAACCGTTTGATATATCTAAAATTTTCAGGAATAAGCGTAAACCTATCGTCTTCTATACTATTTTGCTGAGCGTCTTGGTCCTGATCAAAACCATATAATTTCCCTTGATCTCCAAGTCTATTTAAAATCTCTCTCGAATGTCCTCCACCTCCAAAAGTCACATCTACATACACGCCATCTGACTTGATATTGAGACCGTCTACGGTTTCGTGAAGTAATACAGGATTATGATATTCCATCTGGCTCTTCATTTTGGTCTCCCATTACTTCTTCTGCTAAATCTGCAAAATCCAATGCAGCATCGTCGATTGCTTTTTCATACAACTCCTTATCCCATATCTCTAACACATTAATCGCCGCATTGACAACAATCTCTTTTTTGGTTTGCGCAAATGCATGCAGGTCTTTTGAAATAAGAATCCGTCCTGAACTATCCATCTCCACCAATTTGACGCCCGCATTAAAACGACGGATAAACTCATCATTCTTTTTATTGAATCGATTGAGTTTATTTACTTTTTGTGAAAGTGCATTCCATTCTGCCATCGGATACAATTCCAGACATTTTTGAAACACCGCACGCTTGAGCACAAAGCCGTCCTGAAGGACAGTAGCCAGCTGCTTTTTAAACGCCTGTGGCAGCATGAGCCTGCCTTTAGCATCTACTTTACATTCGTATGTTCCAATTAAATTAAGCACTGTATTTTCTAGAGAATGAGAATTATCAATCAAATATATAAGAAAAAACTGCACATTTTACCACTTTATTGCACTTTGTTGATAAGTTTTACCACTAAAGGGGCTTTATAAACACTCTGTTTATAACTAATTTGAATATTCAACAAGGATGCTTTCGTACTTAAACAGGGCTCAGTATAAACTCCTGCGAAATGATATTTCGCGGAAGCAAAAACAAAAATCAGTTCATTTGAAAAGGGTATATTCCTATAAAAAACAGTGTAAATTCACTCTTTAAAAGCATTTATAAAATAAAGATTACAATACAACGGAAATACTTATATTTGCGATTGGGCTTAGGCTTAATTACAACTATGAAGCACGAACTAAAAACTGAAGGCAAGTTTACTTATTTGGAGGAAGGCGAAGGGACTCCGATCATTATCCTACACGGACTGATGGGGGGCTTAAGCAACTTTGATAATGTTACTGACTTCTTTTCTAAAAATGGTTATAAAGTAGTTATTCCTGAACTACCTGTATATTCTATGCCACTCTTAAAAACAGGAGTGAAAAGCTTTGCAAAATACCTGAAAGAGTTTATAGACCATAAAGACTACAAAGAGGTTGTTTTATTAGGTAACTCCATGGGAGGTCATGTAGGTTTATACCACACAAAAGTATATCCAGAAAAAGTAAAAGCGCTTGTGATTACTGGAAGTTCTGGCTTATACGAAAGTGCAATGGGCGAGAGCTACCCTAAGCGTGGTGATTATGAGTATATTAAAAAGAAAGCTCAAGGTGTTTTTTACAATCCGGAGATTGCTACCAAAGAGATTGTAGATGATGTGTATGACACCGTAAATGATCGAAATAAATTATTAAAAACATTAGCCATTGCTAAAAGTGCCATTAGACATAATATGGCGCAGGATCTCCCTGAAATGCACACACCGACGTGTATTATTTGGGGAAAACAAGACAGTGTCACGCCACCCGAAGTTGCGGTTGATTTTAATAAATTATTGCCTGATTCTGATTTATTTTGGATAGACAAATGTGGCCATGCCGCCATGATGGAACAGCCTGATGCATTTAATAAGATCCTTCTAGACTGGCTAAAAGATCGCAATTTTTAATACTTTATTCGTATGCAAGTTAAATCGGCAGAATTTGTAGTAAGCAACTCTGATGCTTCCAAATGCCCTAACACCATGATCCCTGAATATGCTTTTATTGGGAGGTCTAATGTCGGAAAGTCTTCGTTGATCAACATGCTTACCAATAAAAAAAGTCTTGCAAAAACATCTGGACGCCCCGGAAAAACGCAGCTTATAAATCATTTTTTGATTAATAAAAACTGGCATCTTGTTGATTTACCTGGGTATGGATATGCCCGTGTTTCTAAGAAAGAAAAGAAATACTTCCAGAAATTCATCACCGATTATTTTGAAAGACGCAGACAATTAATTTCTGCATTTGTGCTAGTTGATTGCCGTCACGAACCCCAACCAATTGATACTGAATTTATGGAATACCTTGGTGAGCGAGAGATTCCATTTTCAATTATATTTACCAAAGCCGATAAGCTAAAACCTAAAGCACTAGAGCGAAACATTGAAGCCTATAAAAAAACATTGCTAGATGGTATATGGTTTGAATTCCCAAATTACTTTATAAGTAGCGCCTCTAATAACATGGGGCAGGAAGAAATTCTCAATTATATAGAGAACATCAATGCTAATCTTGAACATTAGCATCTAGTTGCTTGACAAAATGCTCTATCCTTTCTATCAACCCCTCCACCGAATCTATTTCCTTAAAATCCTGAGACATTATAAAAGGCTGCAACCCTTGCTTGTCAGAAATGAGAACCACAGGAAATGTATATTTAGGTAACCACTTTGATTTGTATTTTTTTAAAAACTCATCTTTGTGATGAAACTCCATGTCAATAAGATCTGTATTTCTAAACTTTTTCCAAATCTGTTTTTCTGAGAAATTTCCATGAGTTAGGGTACACAAATCACACTCATAGGTTGTAGGACTTACAATTTTATGAGCGATGTCTAGCCAGTTATTAACAACACCTGCTTTTGCATTATATACAAAGATGAGTTTTCTCATAGTTAGAAAAGTAAGGCTATACACCTTTGTTACTGGGAAATTTACTCCTTTTTAAGATTCAGATGTTCTGCAAAGTAATCACAAAAATCTTTCATGGTATCACTCATTTTATCATTACCCGTTGCCCTTCTAAACGTATTGGTCATTCCAACAAGCGTCTGATGAAAAAACACCTGCATCTCATCAACGGGCATATCCTTTGTCCATAAATCAATGCTGACTGCTTCTTGATTTTGGTGATCCCATAAGGAGAGCAACATTGATTTTGCCGGTTCATTTGCTACGCCGCCATCTCTCGCGGTCCATGCCATTTTTTCTGGCACTCTATTTTCATCAAGCTCTACGGCTATTTTAATATCTGTTCTATGGGTAGTTGCCATAATTAAGGTTTGTATTTTGCGTTATTAAAAATCGTCTCTGCATCCTGAAGTAGCATGGTCTTAAGAGCGATATCATTTTCATTCATGTAAGAAGCTACAATCTTATAACCAATATATCTTCCTATGCGTCCAGGGGTATCATTGTCAAAAGACAGCTGAAATTTAGAAAAAGGAGCTGGGTCTATAAATCGTGAGAGTAACTTTCTGTCTGTACTATACACGTTTTTATTGGATACAAAATACTCCCATATGTTGACTTCATTTTCTTGCGCAAATCTGTACTCTTCGGGGGTGTATGAAAAGACTTCATGGATAGGCTTTTGACTCAGTAATTTTTCCATGAGATACAATTGTTTTCCCTCGTAAATCATTTGAGCTAAAAAGGTATTGGTTTGTGGTCGGGTTACTTTTGCTTTCGCGAAAGCGGACGCCACATCAACATCAATTTGTTCTTTTCTGAAATTTTTTGCTTTATACCGCTGAATGTCTTGGTAGAAATAATGATCTTTTCCTAAATAATTATCTAAACCTATAAGCAACAATGTGTCTGTTAGTACCACTTTTTCTCTCACTTCTGTAATGATCGTGATGACTTTAGGAACTGACGTTTCAGGGAAATAATACTGTATATGTTTGTAGAGTACTTTAAGATCTTCTTCTATTTGATCTGAATCTTTAAAAGCGATATCCACCTCTCTTTCCAATTCTTTTTGTAATGTATCCGATAGCTTTGCTTCCCAGAATTCATCACTATACTGTTTTGAAAACAGATAAGGGTACTTGCTTTTCAAATCAGGTAACTTCGCTGGAGTTGTGTTTGCAAACTGCCTATCAAAACGGTCTATAGATATGGCTACAGATATCGCCTCTATCTCGGGATTGAGTTGCTTATCGTTTTTGCAAGCCATAAACGCAAGTAAAATCAGCGCTATACCAAGTATTTTTTTCATGTGAATTTGTATCTTTAGACTTCTTAAACGTAAGAAAAGAAAATTCATTTTTTGACCTGTCTTTTAAAATGCAAAAATACGGGTTACAAACTTAAAGACATACATATGCAAGCCGATAAAGTAGTAGATTATATTGTAAACTGGTTAAAAGAATATGCCACAAACGCTAAGATGAATGGTTTTGTTGTAGGAATAAGTGGCGGAATTGACAGTGCACTTACCTCTACACTTTGCGCAAAAACAGGATTTCCAACCCTTTGCGTAGAAATGCCCATTCATCAAGCGCAAAGTCAGGTTTCAAGAGGGAGAGAACATATTGCACAACTTAAAGAGCGCTTTCCTAATGTTTCTAGTCTGGAAGTAGATCTTACACCTTTTTTTGAAACGTTTAAGACTGCTGTTCCTGATGCGTCAGACAACGACAATCTATTTTTAAGTCTAGCCAATGCTCGTGCAAGAATGAGAATGACCACTTTATATTACTTTGCGGGTTTACATAAATATCTGGTCGCAGGAACTGGAAATAAAGTGGAAGATTTTGGCGTTGGATTTTACACAAAATACGGAGATGGTGGTGTTGACCTAAGCCCTATTGCAGATTTAATGAAGTCTGAAGTATATCAACTTGCTGCAACTGTTAACGTACCACAAAGCATTTTACAAGCCAAGCCAACAGATGGATTGTGGGGAGATGATCGAACTGATGAAGACCAAATAGGCGCTTCTTATGATCAACTAGAATGGGCGATGCTTCAAGATGAAATAGGAAAAATTGACAGTGATTTTGAAGGTGAAGAAAAGCGTGTTTTTTCGCTTTACAAAAAACTAAATAATGCAAACCAACACAAAATGTTGCCCATACCCGTCTGTAAAATACCCGTTCATCTACATAAATAAACGTTTTATCGATTTGTAATTAAAAATCGATACATCCGATTGTTTTCTTTGTAAATTCGGAAACCCTAAACAAGTTCCCCCCTTAAATGACTTGTTCTGTAACATATTGAAACACATATTCTATGGACAAAGTTCTAATTGCGGACCATCACCCTATCACAAGAAAGGGGATTACCTCAATTTTAAACAACGAAGGAAATTATGAAGTCATCGGTACTATAAGTGACGGAAATGATTTATTAAAAGTACTCACCAAAACTGAAGTGGATATTCTAATACTTGAAATAGATATCCCCAATCTTAATAGTATTACAGCCATAAAAGCGATCAAAAGAGAATTTCCTCACGTAAAAATTCTTGTGCTAAGTTGTCATCCAGAAGAGATGTATGCCCTCAGTGCCATTAAGTATGGTGCCGCTGGTTATGTTTCAAAAACAGCCTCTATACAACGTGTTATTGACGCTATAAATCAGATACAACGTGGTGGTATTTATTTGAACGAGTCGCTAAGCAAACGACTTATTAGTGACGGAAATACTACACAAGGACTCGCCTATAAATACATGAAGCTATCTAGTAGAGAGATTGAAGTCCTTAATCTTTTATCTAATGGAAAACGTAATAAAGAAATTGCAGCCAATTTAAACATTAACGAAAAAACGGTCAGTACTTATAAAATGCGTTTGCTTAAAAAACTAGAAGCTCAAAATGTCGCCGAGTTAATCAAACATGCCCGCTTATTACAAAACAACACCAGTATTTAAGGCGTTTTTGCAGAGAACACCCTGCCTAACTTTTCATGAATCAGCTTCTTAAGGTTTATATAATCTCTTATATCACTTAAGAGTTCACTATTACTCTCTGTACTTGATACTTCTGAAGATAAATTATTGATTTTCTTAGAAATAAGATATCCTCGCAAACTCAATACGATCTCTGATACAAATTGCGCTATAGATTTATCTCGTGTTTTTACATACACTTCTCTGTCTACCCATCTGTGCAATGTATACTTTTCGTAACTAAGGATAATATTAGAGATTTCTGAAGATTCCTCACCGTTTAACTCATTGATAAACGTTTCTATTTTAAAGTTTTCATCCTGATGTAATCGTTCAATAATTTTTGGATACAAAGATCTAAACAAATCATTTGTAAATGCTACCTCATCATCTTGCAAATCAAGATAAATTTTTTCAAAGACCTTTGCTTTACTCACCACAGGTTCTAACTCTAAAACCCCATCGTCTGTTTCTTTAAGGACAAGATCTTCAAAATCTTCTTCTGCATCTCCATATAACAGTAGAGCCTCTATCAATTTGCGTTCAAGTTCGTAGAGAACATCTGTCTTTTCTATTTGATTTGGCGCTTGATCTGGCACTTTTGAAAGTGCTTCTGAAGCAGTAGCCGTATGGTCTTTCTTAACTGCTTCTTTTTTATTTTTATTGAGGATTTGAGCCAGTGTATTGTACAATACTGATTCAGAAATCTCCATAATACGAGAACATTCTTGCACATAGATCTCTCGCTTAATAGTATCTGGTATTTTTGAAATACTTTCTACCATATCGCGTACCGTGCTTGCCTTCTTTATAGGATCACCCGCAGCTTCTTCTACAAGAAGATTGGCTTTATACTGAATAAAATCTTTCGCATTTTCATTAAAATAGGAAAGGATTTCTTCTTTGTTATGCTTTCGCGAAAAGCTATCCGGATCTTCTCCCTCTGGAAACGAACATACTTTTACATTCATCCCCTGTTCAAGGATTAAATCAATCCCTCGTATCGCAGCTCTTTGCCCTGCAGCATCGCCATCAAAAAGCACCGTAATATTTTTAGTCAATCGATTGATCAATCGGATCTGTTCTGGCGTGAGTGCCGTTCCTGAAGAAGACACTACGTTTTCTATTCCAGATTGATGCATTTGGATGACATCTGTGTAGCCTTCTACTAGGTAGCAATTATCTTCTTTAGCAATGGACTGTTTTGCATAATAAATACCATATAACACCTTACTTTTATGATAGATATCACTCTCGGGTGAATTCAGATATTTTGCCGCTTTTTTATCACTAGTTAAAATACGACCTCCAAACCCAAGAACACGCCCACTCATCGAGTGAATAGGAAACATCACCCGTCCCTTAAAACGGTCAAATTGCTTTTCTTCCTTTACGATAGTGAGTCCTGTTTTTTCTAAAAACTCTAGTTGGTATCCTTTTCGCAAGGCTTCACTTGTAAAAGCATCCCATTGGTCTGGATTATAGCCTAATTCAAATTTCTTGATCGTATCTGCCGTAAAACCACGTTCTTTAAAATACGTCCCTCCTATGGCTTTCCCTTGCTCAGAATTTAATAAGGTTTTATGGTAATAATCTCGGGCATATTCACTGACTATATATAGATTCTCTCTAACCGTGGCTTGTTCTTTTTGCTCATCAGTTTGCTCCGTTTCTTCTACCTCTATATTATATTTTTTTGCAAGATACTTGATAGCTTCAGGATAGGTAAAATGCTCATGCTCCATTAAGAAGGCCACAGAGTTACCGCCTTTCCCACTAGAGAAATCTTTCCAGATTTGCTTTACAGGGGAGACCATAAAACTAGGGGTTCGTTCATCAGAAAAAGGACTAAGTCCCTTGAAGTTACTTCCTGACTTTTTGAGCACTACAAAATCTCCGATCACCTCCTCTACACGAGCCGTTTCAAAAACTTTATCTATGGTTTCTCTTGAGATCAATTCTTAAAAAGTTAGTCTGTAAAAATAAGGAAAAAGTGAGGATATTACGGTGCTATCTGATTGAGATCTCTATTGGAAAAATAGGGGTGACAAAAAATTCCGCTTTCGCGAAAGCGCATACAAAAAAATACCCCGCCATACAGCGGGGTTAGTTCAACCTAGCTTCTTTATGCCTAATCCAAATCAAAACGAAGCCCTAGAGAAATATTACGTTCTTCTACAAGGTTGTCTTTAAAAATTGGATTGAGATCATACTTTACATAAAGCCCTACATTATCATACCCTAAATATCCACTTAAACCGTAGACGAAACTATTCGTGTTGAATCCACCACGCTGTTTTAATTTCACGTCATTTCCTTCTCCATTGTCAAACTTTAACTTTTGCATGGTTCCAAGGTTGAGTCCAGCATAGCCCCCTACCCCTATTTTAAACTTATTGTGCGTAGAGAAACGAATATCCTCTCCTTCGCCTTTTCTTTTTGAAGGTCCAAATTCAAAATGTACAGGAACCACTAAGTTCCCTAATCGGAGTTTACTTTTATCCAAGTTATTCTCAAACTCCTGTAGCACCACTTGATCTCCTTCTCTTACAAAAATCCTATTATCTGTCGGTTTTAAACCGTTAAACTGGAATGAAAATCCATATTTAAAACGTAACCAACCACTATTTTCAAACACTCTTGTAGTCCAAGCAACACCGAGTTCTGCAAAACGACTTCCCGCAACTTTGTATGGAGAATCTTCCAAGGATCTTCCGTCAGCAAGTGCATTATTCAAACCAAAAGCAAATACAAAGTCAGAACGTGTGCGTCTGTGATGATTTACTTTTCTTCTTCCCTCTCCATTATCTATAGCAATACCAAAAACTCTTTTCCCGTCTTCATCTTCGCCTCCAAAACCTATCTCCACTTGTGATGGCTGATACTGGACCCCATTACGCTCTACTAATGCAATTTGAGTATCAATAATGGTCGTTTTATAATCTATATTTTTAGCAATATATGTTGCTATTTCTTTCTTTTGAACTTCAGCTTCTTCTGCGGTTATTTTACCTTTTTCAAGTTGTCTATTAATGTAAGATACTCTACCTTTAAGTTGGTTTTTCTCATATTCTATAGCGTCTGCTTTTTTTTGATTTAAGTATTCAATACGCTCTTTTATCTGTTTATCTCTAAATTCTTTTTGAGCTTGTGTTTCTGTTTCTTCTGATATGTCTTGGGCATATACGTTTTGACCAAAGAATCCCATGTTCGCCACCAGGGCGAAGAGTATTATTTTTCTCATAATTGTGTGTTTTATACTTTTGAAAATGATGCTTGATAAGAGCTCTTCAAAAGCGAATTGATGAATTAATTTTAGTTATTCCTGTTAACGACAGCATCTTTAGTTCTTTCAAAACCGTCGATGACTGCCTCGAAGATTTTGTTTCTAAAAGATGTGGGAGCTACCTCTGCTTCTACGTCTAGAAGCAGAGCATTTGCATCTACAGTGTTTGTTTTTTGATTAAATGTTTTTGTGCTTATAATTTCTCGTTGTGCATTTTTAAGAAGTGCCTCCACCTCTGCATTTATAGCTGCATCAGGGTTTTCTACTTGCGCTATTATTGCTTCTTTTATTTCGGTTTCTGCTCCTGCCTGCCGGCGAGGCAGGTTCGCGAAAGCGGACTTATTTTTTATAGCGTCTTTAGTTTTAAAATCTTCTTTTTCAACATAAACAATACCCGTAGTCTGATCTACAGAAGTATCTTTTTCTTGAACAGTGACATTACTTTTTACTGCTGAAGCACTCTGAGTATTTATGTTTGTTTTTACGATCGATTCTTCCGTTTTGGTAGCTTTCTGCTCTAAAACCATCGTTTCTTTTACTTCTTGAAGTATTTTATCTTCCTTAGTATCTCTTGGCTTTATTTCTTCCGTTGGGTCTATAAATACAGGGGATTCATTTTCATTAACCAATACGGGTGCTGTATCTGTACTCATATTTTGAAATAAGAATAAAGTAACGAGTGCTCCACCCACAAAACTAGCTGCGATAGACAACCATAAGACTCGCTTACTTTTCTTTACTCCTTGTTCTGCGTCCAATTTTGAAGAGATTCGATCCCAAGCCGCCATGGTAGGCTCAATCTTGCGCTCTTCTAAACGCTCTTTCATATTATCCTCTAGCTTGATCGGTGCCATAACTTAGTTTATTTTGTGCGTTTAACTTTGATTGTAACAGCTTACGTGCTTTAAATAATTGTGACTTTGACGTGCTTTCAGAAATACCTAATGACTTTGCTATTTCTTGATGTTTATAGCCTTCAATGGCATACATCACAAACACAATTCGGTAGCCCTCTGGCAACGCATCGATGAGTTGTTGTATGTGAGATACGTCTAATTCATCTTTAATATTATTTACACTGTCGCCTGTTTCAAAATCTCCATCTTCTGAGAAATATAATTTCTTGACAGTTCGCAAATAAGAAATGCTCTCTCTTACCATAATTCTCCGAATCCATCCTTCAAAACTTCCTTCTCCTTTATAACTTGGCAAATGTGTAAATACTTTTAAAAATCCATTACACATAGCCTCTTCCGCTTGATGAATATCTTTTATATAATATCTACAAACACTTAGCATTTTTGGAGAATGCAACTCATAGAGGCGTCTTTGCGCAGCTCGATCCTGCTTGATCGCCTTTTTAATAAGTTGTTTTTCGTTTGTAAATTGTATGACTTTCATCAATTCTGCAAGATGGTTTCTATGTATATAGACGCACCTTTTTTAAAAAAGGTTGCCTGATGGATAAAAAATAATCAATTATTTTTAAATTAATTACAAAAACACTAAACGTTAGCTACTTGAAGAAATAAAAAAACTACCCTTTGTATTTCATAGGAAGGTACACTACTTTTTTAGTTTCAAAAAAGTCTTCTTCGTAATAATTGGTTAGTTCAAAAGTTTGAGCGGTTGTAAATTTCGCAAGCTCTTCGGTCAAGTCACCTCCCTTAAGGTATAGAATTCCGTTTTTGAGTTCGTGTATACTTTTCTTTTTTATGTGATTTCGTACCCAGCGCACAAAGGTTTCCATCTGTGCTACTGCCCTACTGACAATAAAGTCATAGTGTCCTGGGACATTCTCTACACGATCATTTGTCGTTTTTACATTGGTAAGACCTAGCCCAGCGACGACCTCTTCTACCACTTTGATCTTTTTACCAATACTATCTACCAAATGAAACTGGGTTTCTGGAAATAAAATGGCTAGAGGAATCCCTGGAAAACCACCTCCAGTCCCTACATCCAATACATGAGCGCCCGGCTTAAATCCCATCACCTTTGCAATCCCCAAAGAATGGAGTACATGACGTAGATATATTTCATCTATATCTTTACGACTCACCACATTAATTTTAAGATTCCAGTCTTTATACAAAATCTTAAGTGTTGCAAACTGCTCCATTTGCAGTTCAGTTAAGTTCGGAAAGTACTTTGTAATGATATCCATACGTAGAATTTATTAGGCAAAAGTACCCAAATTACACGTTAATTTTAACGCAAGACCCTTCCGATTGTGGAATATATCATTATTTTTGTGTAAAAAGTTTTGAGTTTCCGCTTTTCAAAAAGCTACCCCCTTAAAACAATAACAATTATGCCTTCCTTAATTTAGTAATATGAAGGCACTATTTTTACATTATTTATGGAAACCACAATTAAATTTTCACGCGTAGATTCTGCAAAATTCTTTAGAACTCTGAACAAGCGCGTAAACACCTATTTCAAAGAAAATAACATAAAACGTACTGGAAACTGGAAGCTATATGGCAAAGCCATAGTGATGTTCTCTATGTACCTTGTCCCTTATTTCTTATTTTTAACATTAGATATGCCAGGATGGATTCAATTACTATTAACCTTTGTTATGGGTATAGGCATGGCTGGGGTAGGAATGAATGTAATGCATGATGGAAATCACGGCTCTTTCTCTAGTAAAAAATGGGTAAATAAACTCATGGGAGGAAGTATTTACATATTAGCTGGCAATGTATACAACTGGCAAGTACAACATAATGTACTTCACCATACCTACACAAACATTCACGGCCATGACGAAGACATGGAAGCTGGGCGTGTGCTACGCTTTTCTAAGCATGGTGATTGGCGCAAGCATCATAAGTTCCAGCATTATTACTCGTTTATCTTATACGGACTTCTTACCATTAACTGGGTAATTACAGCAGATATTACACAAATGAAGCGTTATATTAAACGCAAATTATCTTATGGTAAAATACAAAGCCCTACCAAGCAGTGGAGTACTTTAGTAATTACTAAAATCATTTACATAAGCATGTGGATTGTGATTCCTCTTATATTTTCAAATATTGTTTGGTGGAAAGTATTATTAGGTTTCTTTATTATGCACTACACCGCTGGAGTGATCTTAAGCTTAATATTCCAATTAGCACACATGGTAGAAGAGGCACATATGCCGTTGCCTGATGAAACAGGAACTATGAAAAATACATGGGCGATACATCAGTTATTTACGACTGTCAATTTCTCTACCAAGAACCGTATTATGAATTGGTTTTCTGGAGGATTAAATCACCAAGTAGAGCATCATATCTTTCCGCATATAAGCCACGTGCATTACACCAAGATTAGTAAGATTGTGAGAGAAACTGCAAACGAGTTTAACTTACCTTACTTTGAGTATAAGACAACACGTAAGGCTATTATAGCACATTTCCGTCACTTACGTGAAATGGGAATGCCACCCGCGAATGCAACTGCATAAAAATAAACGATAACCATTATCCAATTTATATCAACACAGAAATGAGCGTACTTTCTAATCGTGTAATAAACATGGCAACCTCTGCCACACTTGCCATGGCAGCAAAAGCAAGAGAACTTCGTGCCGAAGGAAAAGACATAATAGGATTAAGTCTTGGGGAACCTGACTTTAACACGCCAGATTTCATCAAAGATGCAGCGATACAAGCCATCAATGATAATTATAACTCTTATTCACCTGTTGATGGATATGTAGAACTCAAAAATGCGATCATAACCAAGTTTAAACGAGACAATAATCTTACATATGATCTCTCTCAAATAGTAGTGTCTACGGGTGCAAAACAATCACTAGCTAATGTTGCCTTGGTGGTTTTAAATCCTGGAGATGAAGTGATATTACCTTGCCCATACTGGGTAAGCTATAGTGATATCGTAAAAATAGCCGAAGGTGTTCCTGTGGAAGTAAAAACTTCTATAGACACTGATTTTAAAATGACTCCAGAACAACTGGAAGCAGCGATTACACCAAAAACAAAAATGCTATGGTACAGCTCTCCTTGTAACCCTTCTGGCTCTGTATATAGCAAAGAAGAATTACGTGCCCTTGCCGACGTTCTTGTTAAGTACCCACAAATAACGGTAGTGAGTGATGAGATTTATGAGCACATTAATTATGTAGGCGGACACGCTAGCATGGCTCAATTTCCTGACATGTATGATCGTACGGTCACTGTAAATGGTGTGTCCAAAGCATTTGCTATGAC
The DNA here is from genome assembly GCF_042653865.1 of Dokdonia ponticola. Lineage (NCBI taxonomy): Bacteria > Pseudomonadati > Bacteroidota > Flavobacteriia > Flavobacteriales > Flavobacteriaceae > Dokdonia > Dokdonia ponticola. The sequence continues at coordinate 665,083 of NZ_JBHSFV010000001.1, forward strand.
TGGATGGCGCATAGGATACATCGGAGGACCTACTGAAATTGCAAGAGCTTGTAATAAAATGCAAGGCCAAATCACTAGTGGAGCTAACTGTATTGCACAACGCGCTGTGATTACTGCGTTAGAAGCTAACCCAAGTAAAGTACAATACATGATTGACGAGTTCAAGAATAGACGCACCCTTATTCTTAACCTCCTTAATGACATTGACGGATTTGTATGTAATAATCCAGATGGTGCTTTTTACGTATTCCCAGAAGTTACTGCATTTTTTGGAAAAACACTCAATGGTGTTACTATCAAAAATGCGTCAGACTTTGCCATGTACTTATTAGAACATGCAAATGTTGCTACCGTTACCGGAGAGGCATTTGGAAATCCAAACTGCATCCGAATTTCATACGCCGCAAGTAAGGAACAAATTACAGAAGCTATCAAACGCATCAAAGATGCCGTTTCATAATCAAGGGATAGTTTCACAAAAGTGAGTCACTACATATTTAAAACATCAAAGCCTTCTTCATAAAAAAGAAGGCTTTTTCATTACACATAAAAATTACTATATTTAATAGTATGTTTAAAGTCAAAAGAGTTTACGGTATCTTTCTCATTACTGGATTAATTTTATTAATCCCACTAATTGCTATGCAATTTACCGACGAAGTACAATGGAGTCTCATGGATTTCATAGTCGTTGGCGCACTACTTATCAGCGCTGGACTCGCGATCAATTACATCCATAAAACACTTAAAAACAGTACCTCCCGAACATTAATAACAATAGGAGTGATTATTCTATTCTTACTGATTTGGGCAGAACTCGCTGTTGGGATTTTCGGAACCCCTCTTGCTGGAAGTTAATGAAGTTTATTCGTTATTTCTAGATCCTACGCCCTACAAAATTTAAGTAAAGACTCGTATATTTACTAGATAAACAACTAAGCAAAAGTGGATGCTTTTTCTGCTTTCGCGAAAGCGTATATCTTATGAAAAAAATCACATTTCTGTGCCTAATTACCGTCTTTATAATTTCTTGCAAAAAAGAAGCAACATCAGACACTAGTAAAGAAACCGCTGTAATTCCTTTTGCTGAGTTACTTGACAATTATTATGAAGAGGGACTTCAACTCAATCCTTTGAGTGCCACCATGGCAGGAGACAATCGATATAATGATCAATTCCCAGATATATTGTCCCCAGCATATAAGACCAACCTAAAAGAATATTATGAGTCTTATAAATCTCAATTATCAAACTATCCAGATGCGACACTCACGGATACTGAAAAATTAAGCAAAGCTATTTTACAATGGGATTGTGATGTAAATCTTGAGGGCTTAACGTATAAGAAAGACCTGATGCCTATAGATCAAATGTGGTCTCCACATTTGATGTTCGGTCAATTAGCTAGTGGTGTAAGCGCACAGCCTTTTAACACCGTAGCAGATTATAAAAACTGGCAAACACGGGTAGATCAATATCTTGTTTGGCTCTCTAGTGCTGAAAAAAATATGAGACAAGGAATAAAAGAAGGGTATGTTCTTCCTAAATCGCTAATTCAAAAAGTGATTCCACAAATGGAGGCTTTAGCAAAACCTGATGTCTCCTCAAACCTATTTTACACACCTGTCACCAATTTTCCAGAGAGTATTTCTGAAGAGGATCAAAAAGCGATTACCGAAGCTTACACAGCAATGATTCAATACAAAATCATTCCTGCTTACAAAAAGATGGCCGATTTTCTAAAAAATGAATATATGGAAGCAGGTCGGGAATCTTCTGGGTATGGTGATCTTCCTGATGGATCTGATTATTACAATTTTGCTATAAAGTACTTCACCACCACAACCATGAGCGCCGATGAGATTCATAAACTTGGATTGAGTGAGGTAGCACGCATCCGTACGGAAATGGAAAAAATAAAAGAGCAAGTTGGTTTTGACGGAGATCTTAAAGCCTTTTTTGACTTTGTACGTACCAATAAAGAACTCATGCCTTTTTCTACACCAGAAGAAATCATTGCTAACTTCAATAAAATGCATGCAACTATTAAACCAAAAGTAGATGAATTATTTAGCCTACAACCTAAAACACCTTTTGAGGTAAGACGTACCGAAGCTTTCAGAGAAAATTCTGCGAGTGCAGAATACAACCCTGGTTCTTTAGATGGTACACGCCCTGGGATATTTTACACTCCAATTCCTGATGCGTCAACATATAACGTATACTCAGATGAATCTTTGTTTTTACATGAAGCGATTCCTGGGCATCACTTCCAGATTTCGCTTACACAAGAAAATACAGAATTACCAAAGTTTAGAAAAACATTATGGTACAGTGCCTACGGAGAAGGCTGGGCATTATATACTGAATCGCTTGGTTCTGAACTTGGACTATATACAGATCCGTATCAACTTTTTGGGATGTTAGGCGCAGAAATGCATCGCGCGGTGAGACTTGTGGTAGATACAGGAATTCACACCAAAGGTTGGAGCAGAGAAAAAGCGATTGCGTATTGCCTAGATAATGAAGCTGAAAGCGAAGCGGGTATCACTTCAGAAATTGAGCGTTATATGGCAATGCCGGGACAGGCATTATCTTATAAAATAGGGCAATTAAAAATACGTGAACTCAGAGCCAAAGCTACCGAAGCTCTGGGTGATCAATTTGATATTAGAGAATTTCACAAAGAAGTTTTAGAAACGGGCTGTATTCCCCTTGCACTTCTCGAGGATAAAATCAATACTTGGATTGCTAGTAAAAAGTAGAAGTACGCTTTCGCGAAAGCGTATAAAATACTTTACAAAACAACATATTACGTTTTAATAATGCGTCTCACGGTAGACGCATTATTATTTTGATCTGTTAGTTGAAGAAAATAGATTCCTGATGTTAGAGCGGTTACATCAATGGTTGTGGTATCCTGAATTAAAATATTGTTATAAATTAACCTACCCCGCATATCATATATAGCCCCCGTAACCTGAGTAGAAAGCGTTTTTACAGTAAGAATATCTTGAACTGGATTTGGATATACTAAAATAGAAGATGCCGTACTATCATCAAGACTTAAAGTAGCAGATCTAAACTCGCCTCCCTCTGGTGTGAGATAAAAAACATCAAAGGGCTGTCCATCATTATTAGTGCTCGGATTCTGAAAACCAGAAAGTAACATAAGAATAGCTTGATTTTCTAGGTCTATATTTTCTGATGGTAATTCAAAGTTAAAATTGAATTCAAAATCAGAGAGCAAATCTCCACCTACAATCCCGCCATAGTCTCCGATGGTTATATAGATATCATCATAGCTTGACCATGTGGAATAATCGCTACTACTATCATCATTCTCTAAGTTGCTAGAATAATCAGAAAAAGAAAGTAACTCAGCCATTTCGAAATTAAAACTTAAATTCTGATTTGCATAAACATCTAATGTATGATCAAAACCTATAGCACCATGATGCACAAGAATATCTAAACCTAATCCAGCGTCTGGATCTGAGGCTTCTAATTGTGCGCCTTCATACACATAAACTCCAAAAGGCTCAACATCTGTATATGCATCGGTATCTAAAATACCGTCAATGACTGCATAATAATTTTCTTGATCTGTCAGTGATTGCACATACTCATTTAATAATATATCCCCATTACTAGCATCTCTAATTGAAATATTAACAGCATCATTTTGGTCTATAACCACAGGTACAAAAGAGGTTCCTGTTTTAAAACTTAAATTATCTGCTACTAGCATTCCGTTGGCAAACACATCTACTTCTTCTATAGAAGCGTCTGGTGCATTATGGACAAATTGGATATTTGCAATTTTATCTTCACTTAGCAACACAAAATCTCCTCCCTCTACAGGAAGGTACCAAGCATTTAAAGGTTCTCCATCATTATTATTCTCGGGATATCTAAACCCTGTCAATAGCATAATAACTGTTTGATTTTCTAATCCTAAATTTTCGGTTTCAAGCTCAAATCTGTAAGGAAAATATAAATATTGAGGTATCGAGTATGATTCATGTAATTCACATCCAATATTCACATTACTTTCCCAAGGAGAATATCCTGAGTACTCAGAAAACGACATCCAATTTGCAAAAGCGACAGGTCCAGCTAAAATCTGAGTCCCATCCACTACAACTTGATTTTCAACACCTAGTATTCCGTGATGAACTATAACATCTAATGGCGATTCAAAGCCGTTTTCATCACTCGCTTCCAATCTAGCTCCTTCATATATAGATACATCAAAAGGCTCAGCATCTTCATACCCTTCTGAATTATATATTCCATTCAAAACCACATAATAATTTTCTTGATCTACCAACATACGTTCACGAGACACTAAAACATCACTTTCATCTGTAGCATTTGAAATGGAAATCTGCGCCATATTGCCATCAAAAGGAATATCTATAAATGCAGAACCCGTTTTAAAGGCAAGATTATCTACGACAAGAATATCATCTACATATACATCAACTTCAGTAATAGAAATATCGGGAGCGTTGTGGATAAATTGTATTTTAGCAATCTGGCTATACGAAGTTTGAAAAATTAGTAATAGCAAAAAAAGTAGTTTTAGCCTCATCACGCAATAGATCAATTAGTTAGTTAAATATACAACAATATGTCTAAAATCCTCCTTTTAGGTTCTGGAGAACTCGGTAAAGAATTTGTCATTGCCGCACAACGTTTAGGACAAATCGTGATTGCAGTAGATAGCTATGCAAATGCACCCGCTATGCAGGTTGCACATGGGTTTGAAGTGATCAATATGTTAGATGGTGATGCCTTAGATCATATTGTTGCAAAGCATCAGCCAGATTACATTGTACCAGAAATAGAAGCCATTCGTACGGAACGTTTTTACGCCTATGAAAAGGATGGATACACGGTCATTCCAAGTGCAAAAGCTGCTAATTATACGATGAATCGTAAATCGATACGGGACCTAGCTGCCAAAGAACTGGGTTTGAAAACGGCTGATTATAGGTATGCCGCTTCCGCGAAAGCGTTATCAGCAGCCATACAAGAAATAGGAATGCCTTGTGTAGTAAAGCCACTTATGTCCTCCAGTGGAAAAGGGCAAAGCACCATCAAAACCGAAGCCGATATTCAAAAAGCATGGGACTATTCACAAGAAGGATCTCGAGGAGATGTCGCTGAAGTGATCGTAGAAGGCTTTGTGAATTTTAATTATGAAATCACATTACTTACAGTCACTCAACGTAACGGGAAAACCTTATTCTGCCCTCCTATTGGCCACCGACAAGAAAGAGGCGACTACCAAGAAAGTTGGCAACCTGCCACTATGCAATCTAAACACCTACAAACAGCACAGGATATGGCAGCAAAAGTAACAACTGCATTAGGAGGTGCTGGTTTATGGGGTGTTGAGTTTTTTATAGCTGATGATGGTGTTTATTTCTCAGAACTCTCACCAAGACCTCACGATACAGGTATGGTCACCTTAGGAAATACACAGAATTTTAATGAGTTTGAACTACATCTACGCGCTGTTTTAGGATTACCTATTTCAGAAATCACACAAGAACGTATAGGAGCCAGTGCTGTTATTCTAGCAAATGAGCATTCTGACAATCCTACTTTTAGCGGGATTGAGGAAGTAGCAAACGCTACAAAATCTGATTTCAGACTCTTTGGAAAACCAAGTTCAAGACCCTACAGACGGATGGGTGTTGTTGTCACTTACGACAACTTAGATGGAGATATTAAAGCGGTTACAGAGCGCGCAAAAGAACTAGCTTCAAAAGTAAAAGTGAATCCATAAAAAAAACTGTTTTCCTTATTCAGGAAAACAGTTTTTATTCTCTTATTTTTCTCTTTAATCTCTAATCAAAGGGAGCGTACTACATCGTAGCAAGCCTTCTTGTTTTGCTATTTCAGCATAAGGCACCTCTTCTACAGTGATCTGATGAGATCGTAACCACGCATTTAAACGTGTGAAGTTTTTTTCTGATATCACAACGTCTGGGGCGATACTAAAGACATTACTATTCATGTTATACATTTCGTCTTTAGAAATTTCAAATACATTCTCTTTCCCGAATAAATTTACCAACCACTCATACTCTTCTTCTTTAAGAAAACCATTTTTATGAATAATGGCTTTATCGGTTCCTACGGGTTGAAAACAACAATCTAGATGAAGTGCATTTTCTTTAGGATCTGTATTGTGTTTACGCAAGTCAAAAGAGACTACCTTTTTTTTAGGAAATAGTGCTACCAAATATTGAACAGCCTTTTCATTAGTTCTAGCGGTGATAAAATCAGCATAATCATCTCCTCTGTAAGTTCCAACAAAAATATACTCCCCCCAAGGCATAACATCACCACCCTCTACGTGTGCATCTTCTGGTAAGCGAAAAATATGGGTAGACGGAATTTGGTTTAGTACATATTGTATAGCCTCTATTTCTCTTTCTCGATCTGGGAGTATGTTTGCTTTTATAAATTTATCGTCTATGACAAATCCAATATCTCTAGAAAAAATCTGATTATAATCCTTAATAACGTTAGGTCGAAATACCTGAACGTTATACTTTTTAAAGACTGAAGCGACAGCTTCCATCTCAGCGACCATGTCTTTTTCTAAAGGGTACGTCCCAGCTTGAATATGCAATGCACTCTTAGGGTCATAGGCATCTTCGAGTGTAGGCACAGGACCACAGCTCTCTGCAGTTCCTAAAATGACTGCACGTAACCGTGAAGTCTCGTCTTTTACATGTAATTTAAGCATTGGACTAAGATACTAATCTCGAAGTATGATCACAAGAAATAAAAGAAACACATTTCTACAACTCAACTTATTTTTAATCAGAATGATAAGCAAAGTAATTATTTTATAGGTATCCATACCTCTTCTTTTGCATCTGGATGCATTGGGCCAAGATAATCAGGAGGCATATATTCAAAGTGAGGTCGGTGGTCAAGTTTGTATTCTGAATTTGGTAACCATTCTTCATAAATATACTGAGCCATTTTATAAAACTGAGTCGCCATGCCTTGATATTGGAATACAGCCCACTTCCCCGCTGGAATTGTAAGAACTTCCATTCCCAAAGGCACTTTGTCTTTAGCTACTACTTCTACACCTGCCCATTTTTCAAAACGGGTCGTTGGTAAAAATTCTCCTCTTGTAAATTTTTCATCATACACTTGAATACTGTAGCTTCCGACGCAAGTTGTATCTATTATTTCTTTTCGTCTTGGTCCAAATTTCTTCCATAGCATTGGTGTGGTATTATTAGAAAGTGACATTACCTCGCGCAAACCTATGATTATTTTTTCCGTAGTTAGTTTAATTTCTGGCATGTACATGATTATACGTTTTCACGGAAGTGAATATATCAAAAAAAGAGCAAACCTAAAGGTTCACTCTTTTTGATGTATCGTTATAAGATGTGTGTCTATCTTTCTGAAACAGGTCTGAATTCGCGTAAATTCTCTCCAATATATACTTGACGCGGGCGTCCAATAGGTTCTTTACGCTCACGCATTTCTTTCCATTGTGCGATCCAGCCAGGTAAACGACCTAAGGCAAACATAACAGTAAACATTTCTACTGGAATTCCTAGCGCTCTGTAAATAATCCCAGAATAAAAATCGACGTTAGGATATAATTTACGATCTACGAAGTAAGGATCTTCTAATGCTTCTTTTTCTAGGCCTTTTGCAATATCTAGAACTGGATCTTCTATCCCTAGCATATTCAAAACATCATCTGCTGCAACTTTAATAATTTTTGCTCGTGGATCAAAGTTTTTATAAACTCTATGTCCAAAGCCCATTAAACGAAAAGGATCTTTTTTATCCTTTGCTTTTGCCATGTATTTTTTTGTATCGCCGCCGTCTTCTTTTATGGCTTCTAGCATTTCTATAACCGCTTGGTTGGCTCCTCCGTGAAGTGGACCCCACAATGCTGAAATTCCTGCAGAAGTAGAAGCGAATAATCCTGCATGAGCAGACCCTACCATACGCACCGTTGAAGTAGAACAATTTTGCTCATGATCGGCATGTAATATTAATAGTTTATCTAAGGCATCTATAATTGACTGATCAACTTTATAATCTTGATTAGGCTTTGAAAACATCATCTTATGCAGATTTGCTACATACCCTAAGTTATTATCTCCATAATCTAATGGCTGACTTTTCTTTTTTCGTAATGCCCAAGATGCAAGTACTGGGAATTTTGCCAGCAACTTCACAATTGTCTTGTACATATCCTCCTCTGAATCTACATTTACCGAAGTTGGATTGAAAGCAATAAGTGCAGACGTAAGCGCACTTAAAACACCCATAGGGTGTGCAGACTTAGGAAAACCGTCTAAGATTTTCTTCATGTCTTCATCTACATGAGATTCTGCTTTTATATCAGCATGGAATTTTTCAAGCTCTACTTTTGTAGGAAGTTCTCCAAAGATCAACAAATAAGCCACTTCTAAAAAGTCTGCTTTTTCTGCGAGTGACTCGATAGAATACCCTCTATAACGTAAAATTCCTTTTTCGCCGTCTAAATAGGTAATCGCACTTTCACAAGAACCTGTATTTTTATATCCAGGATCAATTGTTGTAATACCCCCGGTAACTCCTCTTAGGGTATTGATATCGATTGCTTTTTCGTTTTCTGTTCCAGTTATGATAGGGAAATCATAAGATTGATCTCCTATGGTTAGCGTTGCTTTTTCTGCCATGCTTTTTTTGTATATTTTAAGGTAGTTATCCTCTTTTTTAAGATGTTTGCTAATTTACGAAAAAACAGTCGATTTTTTTTATGTTCCTCTACAGTAAAGCACTTAAAAAAAACTTAAAATACAGTAAAAGCACAAATTATTAGAATGAATTGAGGCTTGTACGATTCCAGAGCCTATTCGTATTAAAAATTGGTGTCTTCACAAATGACGATAAAAAGAGGCTTATACGCTTTCGCGAAAGCGAACCGTACAAAATAAAAATCACAAATAGGATCAAGATTCGTTTAAGGGCTAACTCGTATAGTCAGCCAGTATCTCTCCATTTAAAAAACATATTAAATAAAAAAGAGCCTATACCATAGCATAAGCTCTTTACCCAACTTCAAACCTAAATTTTGGTATTCAAAATACCAAAAAATAATTCTTAAAAAGAGCGAGTTATTAGGCTATGAAGCTTCATCTCCCGCTCTTTACCCAACTTAAAATCATTTTGCTTGTTTATTCACTAACGTGCAATACAATCGTTGAGCTAAGAATTTAAAAGATTGAGTTAAGTTTGTTATAACTTTCAACTAACAGATAGTCAGCGTAGACTAAGTAGGTTATCTTTTAATTTCTTAATGATTTGGATGATAAAAATATATAAAAAGCAGATAAGCAACAAAAAATAAAAGAAAGATAATTCTTACAAATGTTAATAACTATTTTAAACTGATGATAAACAGTTGTTTAAAATAAAAAATAAATTCTATTTTCCTATATTTTAGAATTTAAATCGATTAAATAGGGATTAAAATCCCAGCACTTTATCCTAAATATATGTATTTAATCGATTTTTTAACATAAAAAAGCCTCCAACATGGAGGCTTTTTTTGCTGTAAAATTGATATATTATTTTAGTTTAAATGCCTTTTCACCTGGAAAATAGGCTGTATCTCCCAGTTGCTCTTCTATACGAAGTAACTGGTTATACTTTGCCATTCTATCAGATCTTGAAGCAGATCCTGTTTTAATTTGCCCTGTATTTAGCGCCACTGCGAGATCTGCAATGGTATTATCTTCTGTTTCTCCAGATCTATGCGACATCACAGAAGTGTATCCTGCATTGTGAGCCATGTTAACGGCTGCAATAGTCTCTGTTAAGGTTCCTATTTGGTTTACCTTAATAAGGATAGAGTTTGCGATTCCATTTTCTATCCCTCTTGAGAGACGCTCTACGTTAGTTACGAATAAATCGTCACCTACTAATTGTACTTTATCTCCTGCTTTATCTGTTAAATACTTCCAACCTTGCCAGTCATTTTCATCCATTCCATCTTCGATAGATATAATTGGATAATTTTCTGCGAGAGAGGTTAGATAATCTGCTTGCTCTTCACTGGTTCTAATAACTCCTGAAGCCCCTTCAAATTTTGTGTAATCGTATTTTCCGTTTACATAAAACTCGGCTGCAGCACAATCTAATGCAATCATAATTTCATCTCCCCAAGAATATCCAGATTTTTCAACGGCTATTTTTATAGAATCTAACGCGTCTTCTGTTCCATCTAATGCTGGAGCAAAACCTCCTTCATCACCAACAGCTGTACTTAGGTTTCTATCGTGAAGTACTTTTTTAAGATTATGAAAAATTTCTGTACCCATTTTCATAGCTTCGGTGAAGCTGTTCGCTTTTACTGGCATTACCATAAACTCTTGAAAAGCGATGGGTGCATCACTATGTGACCCTCCGTTTATAATATTCATCATAGGAACTGGTAGCGTATTTGCGCTTACCCCTCCTACATATCTGTATAAAGGTAAATTCAACTCAGCAGCCGCTGCTTTAGCGCAAGCCAAAGAAACGCCTAAGATCGCATTTGCTCCTAGTTTAGATTTATTAGGAGTGCCATCAAGATCAATCATCATTTGATCTATTAAGTTTTGTTCAAAAACTGATGTTCCTAGTAATTCTGCCGCAATAATTGTATTAACATTGCTTACAGCTTCTTTTACGCCTTTTCCCATATAAGCATCTCCTCCATCTCTTAACTCTACAGCTTCATGTTCTCCTGTAGAAGCCCCAGAAGGAACAGCTGCACGGCCCATTATTCCATTTTCAGTAAATACATCTACTTCTACAGTAGGGTTTCCTCGAGAGTCAAAAATTTGTCTTGCGTGTATATCTATTATTATGCTCATAGTAAATTATTTTAGTGGTTGAAAGATACAATTTGTCATGCTCACTACCTGAAAAATTGACAAATAGTAGCGATAACGTTTTCGCATACTAGGGGTTACTAAAAACGAATATATTAGGCTATGCTTTACTCTTATTAATATTTTCTATAAACTGATCAAACAGATAAGTTGCATCATTTGGACCAGGACTCGCTTCTGGGTGATATTGCACAGAGAAACAATTTTTATCTTTTATTTTGATTCCCGCAACAGTATGATCATTAAGGTGTACATGTGTGATCTCCACGTCAGGATTGGCTTCTGTTTCTTCTCTATTTATTGCAAACCCATGGTTTTGAGAGGTAATTTCTCCTTTTCCTGTCACCAAGTTTTTTATAGGATGATTTATTCCTCGATGTCCATTATGCATTTTATAGGTAGAAATCCCATTAGCCAGAGCAATTACTTGATGTCCTAGACATATTCCAAACAAAGGTTGATCTTCATTTATAATATCTTTAGCGACTTGAATAGCATTTTCTAAAGGTTCTGGATCTCCAGGCCCATTAGACAAAAAGTAACCATCTGCATTCCAACTTTTCATCTCCTGATAAGAAGTATCGTAAGGAAATACTTTTATATACGCACCTCTTTTTGAAAAATTACGTAAGATATTACGTTTAATTCCTATATCTAAAGCTGCTATTTTTATATCTGCATTTTCATCTCCAAAATAATAAGGCTCTTTTGTAGAAACTTTTGAAGCTAATTCCAAGCCGTTCATACTAGGAACCCTCTTCAATTGTTCTTTAAGACCTTCTACATTATCTACATCTGTCGATATTACTGCATTCATTGCGCCATGATCCCTTATATAAGCAACCAAAGCTCTTGTATCAACATCAGATATTGCAAATAAGTTATTAGTCGCAAGAAAATCTTCTAGCGATTCTTGAGCGTCTTGTCTCGAGTACGTGTAACTAAAGTTTCTACATATCAGACCTGATATCTTAACTCCATCAGACTCTGTCTCTTCATTAGTAGCACCATAGTTTCCTATATGCGCATTTGTAGTCACCATAAGTTGACCAAAATAAGAGGGATCTGTGAAAATTTCTTGATACCCTGTCATTCCTGTATTAAAACACACTTCACCAAAAGAAGTTCCTTCTACATTTCCGACAGATTTCCCATAGAATACGGTTCCGTCTGCAAGTAAAATGAGTGCTGGACGTCGAGACTGATATTTCATATAATTATAATTTGTGCAAATATATTATATCGCTTAAAATAGTTAGGCATAAAAAAAGAGCTTTTTTAAAAAGCCCTTTTTTTATTTTGATAATAATCTAAGATAGTGATACTATAAACTCATGTAATACCCTACAATCTTTTGTACATCTCTTTCATTTTTAAAATTAAGCTTATTCTCTTTTGCATAATCTTCAACTAGCGAAGATTTAGAACCTGTCGCTTTGAGAATATCTGACTTTTTAAGCTTAAGCTTTTTAAAAGACTTTCCTTTCTTTAGATAGTAACTATCTTTAATTATATATTTATCATTGGCACGAGCCAGTTGTGGATTAGGACTCCCTTCTTTGATATCTATGCTGTAATTTTTATAAATCTCAAAGTCTTTAGACGCTGCGATCACCTCAAAAATTCTATAACCACCGTCTACAGGAGAATAAATATTTTTAAATACTCTATTATTGATGATAATTTTATCAATGTTTGTAAAATCAAAAGTGAAAATTGTTTCACTATCAATTTTAGATTCAAAAGCATTAAGCTTTGTGTTGAAATTGATGTTACTATTTAATTCAAAAGGCTTTTCTTGACTGTTTGTAAGGATTAATGTTTTATTATTCCAACTGTCAAACAAGTACACGGTTCCGTCAATAGGTCTTGGAGGATTACGTACAATACTGGAAGCTCCAATATTTGCACCATCAGGTCCATAAGTAGCGAGTGCGTTTAATGCATTATTGTTAGCATCAACAGCCTGCGCATAACTGTATCCTGTTGTAAACAAAAAGGATACTAAAATGATTATTAAATTTTTCATAGTTTTTATATTTCTAAGTTATATTATGTTGTAGGCCAAATATTCTGATAAATTTTGACATTGTAAAAATAAAAAAAGGGATCCATCTTGCAGTAACTCCCGATACTATTTAACCTTTTTGTAACAAGAATTCCGAACTATTCTTTCTTGTTGAAAGTTACATCTAGAAAAGGTACCCTTCAATTTTACGCAATTTATAGCCACAAGGCAATGTTAGTCTAAAAACAACGTAAACTTTGTTATAAATTTTTAATTTATTATCGTGTGCTTTATTACCTACTAAAACAATTATCTAATTTGATAATTCAAATATACCAACTTAAACAGTTTCCAATTTTTAGAGCTAGGTTTTAAAAAGTAATAAAAGAAAGAAGTTATGAATTAAAACCGTCTCCTGTTAACACAAGGCCTCAACCAACTTAGTTCTATATAAAATAGCTGTCAAACGAAAACTCTAGTGTTCTTAAAGGAATGATTTTAATCTATATTATTTAAATTAAAATGATTATACACAAAAAAAGAGCTTTTGAAAAAGCTCTTTTTAGATTTAAAACAGTAACCGAGGTTTATATTATAAAGACATATAATAACTTACAATCTTTTGTACATCTCTCTCATCTTTAAAATCAAGATTATTATCTTTTGCATATTGCTCAACAATCGATGATTTAGAACCCGCAGCTTTAAGTATATCTGATTTTTTAAGCTTCAGCTTTCTGAAAGAACTTCCTTTTTTGACATAGTAGCTATCCTTCATGATATATTTATCATTGGCACGTGCGAGAAGTGGATTAGGGTTACCTTCTCTAATATCGATACTATAATCTTTATATATCTCAAAGTCTTTTGACTCTGCTATAACTTCAAATATTCTATAACCACCATCTACAGGGGAGTAAATATTTTTAAACACTCTCTTGTTAACAATAAATTTATCAATATTTGTAAAATCAAAAGTAAAGATTGTTTTACTGTCAATCTTAGATTCAAAAGCGTTACGCTTTGCATTAAAATTAATATTACCGTTAAGTTCAAAAGGTTTTTCTCGAGCGGTTGTAAGGATTAATGCTTTGTTATTCCAGCTATTAAATAAGTATACCGTTCCTTCAATAGGTCTAGGAGGATTACGTACAACGCTAGAAGCTCCAATATTTGCACCATCAGGTCCGTAGGTGGCAAGGGCGTTTAACACATTGTTATTAGCATCGACAGCTTGTGCATGACCAAATCCTATTGCAAGCATAAAAGATACCAAAACGATCATTAATTTCTTCATAGTTTTTGTATTTCTAAATTAGATTTTATCTAAGTCAAATATTTTGCCAAACTTAAATAACGTAAAAATAAAAAAAGGGATCTACCTTGCGGTAAATCCCGATACTATTTAACCTATTTGTAGCAGGTTTCCCGATTTATTCTTCCTCGTTAGAGGTTGTCTCTACAACAGGTGCCACTTCAGTTTTCTTTGATCTTCCACGACGCGTAGACTTCTTTTTAGTGGTCTTACCAGCATTATAAATTTCATTGTAATCTACTAGTTCGATCATTGCCATATCAGCATTATCCCCTAAACGATTACCTAATTTAATAATACGAGTATATCCTCCTGGACGATCTCCTACTTTTACAGCTACATCTCTAAAAAGTTCTGTTACGGCATCTTTTTGACGTAAACGAGCGAAAACAATACGTCTGTTATGAGTAGTGTCTTCTTTAGATTTTGTAACTAAAGGCTCTACAAACTGCTTTAGAGCTTTTGCTTTTGCAACAGTTGTATTTATTCTTTTATGTTCAATTAGAGAACAAGCCATATTAGCAAGCATAGACTTCCTATGGGCTGTTTTTCTTCCTAAATGATTAAATTTCTTTCCGTGTCTCATTATTCTTAATGTTATTTATTCGCTTTCGCGAAAGCGTACAAATGATAACTAATCTTTATCTAATTTATATTTTGATAAATCCATACCAAAGTTTAACCCTTTTACATTTACTAGTTCTTCAAGTTCTGTCAAAGATTTCTTACCAAAGTTTCTAAACTTCATTAAGTCATTTTTATTGAAAGAAACAAGATCTCCTAATGTATCTACTTCTGCAGCTTTAAGACAATTAAGTGCACGTACTGAAAGGTCCATGTCTATAAGTTTTGTCTTTAGCAACTGTCTCATGTGAAGTGATTCTTCATCATAAGTTTCTGTTTGAGCAATCTCATCTGCTTCCAGAGTGATACGCTCATCAGAAAATAACATGAAGTGATGTATAAGTGTCTTTGCAGCTTCTGTAAGAGCTTCTTTTGGATGAATAGAACCGTCAGTGATAATTTCAAAGATTAGTTTTTCATAATCTGTCTTTTGCTCTACACGGTAATTCTCAATACTATACTTTACATTTCTGATAGGTGTATAGATAGAATCTGTAAATATAGTTCCTAAAGGTGCGTTTGATTTTTTATTTTCTTCTGCTGGTACGTATCCTCTTCCCTTTTCTATGGTAATTTCCATATTAATATTGACCTTCTTATCCATGTTGGCGATAATAAGGTCTGGGTTAAGCACTTGGAATCCAGAAATAAATTTCTGAAAATCTCCAGCGGTCAGTTGATCTATTCCTGAAAGAGAAATAGTGACAGTCTCGTTGTCTATTTCTTCTATCTGTCTTTTAAAACGTACTTGTTTTAAATTTAAAATAATTTCAGTAACATCTTCAACTACTCCAGCTATTGTAGAAAACTCATGATCAACGCCTTCTATACGTACAGAGGTGATTGCAAAACCTTCTAAAGAAGAAAGTAATACACGTCTTAAAGCGTTTCCTACAGTTAAACCATAACCCGGTTCTAAAGGTCTAAACTCAAATTTACCTTCAAAATCAGTAGAGTCAATCATAATGACTTTATCAGGCTTTTGGAAATTTAATATTGCCATATCGTGTTTTCTAGCTTTAGTTAATTTTACTTAGAGTACAATTCGACGATGAATTGCTCATTGATATTTTCAGGTATCTGAAGACGCTGAGGAACAGCTACAAAAGTACCTTCTTTTTTATCATTATTCCAAGAGATCCACTCATAGACCTGACTTGCGTTAGATAATGAATTTGCGATAACTTCTAATGATTTTGATTTTTCGCGAACAGCTACTACATCTCCAGGTTTTACTTGATAAGATGGAATATTTACGATACTTCCATTTACAGTAATATGACGGTGTGAAACTAACTGACGTGAACCGCTTCTAGAAGGAGAAATCCCCATTCTAAAGACAACGTTATCTAGACGTTGCTCACACAGTTGAAGTAGAACTTCACCAGTAATTCCGTTTGACCTATTTGCTTTTGCATATAGGTTTCTAAACTGACGCTCTAGTATACCGTAGGTATATTTAGCTTTTTGTTTTTCTTGTAATTGAACAGCGTACTCAGATTTTTTTCCTCTACGTCTGTTGTTTCCATGTTGTCCTGGAGGATAATTTCTTTTTTCAAAAGATTTATCTTCTCCAAAAATTGCTTCACTAAACTTACGAGCAATTTTAGTCTTAGGACCGGTATATCTTGCCATTAAAAAAGTTTTTTTTGAGGGGGTTAGGAATTAAGGTCAATCCTTCGCAAACCATATTCCCTCTAGATATTATTAAATTAAAATTAAACGCGACGTCTTTTTGGAGGACGACATCCATTGTGTGGTGCTGGAGTTACGTCAATAATTTCTGTAACTTCAATACCACTATTATGTATAGATCTGATAGCAGACTCACGTCCATTACCTGGTCCTTTTACATACACTTTTACTTTACGCAAACCTGCTTCGTGAGCAACTTTTGCACAGTCTTCTGCAGCAGTTTGAGCAGCATAAGGAGTGTTCTTTTTAGAACCTCTGAAACCCATTTTACCAGCAGATGACCAAGAAATCACATCTCCTTTTTTATTTGTTAACGAAATAATCAAATTATTAAAAGAAGCTGAGATGTGTGCTTCACCTACAGACTCTACAACAACTTTACGTTTTTTTGTACTTTGCTTTGCCATTACTACAAGTTATTATTTAGTTGCTTTCTTCTTGTTTGCAACAGTTTTACGCTTTCCTTTTCTTGTACGAGAGTTATTCTTAGTACGTTGACCTCTTAATGGAAGTCCTGTACGATGACGAATACCTCTGTAGCATCCGATATCCATTAAACGTTTGATGTTTAACGAAACTTCACTACGTAATTCTCCTTCGATTGTGTAGTTACCTACTGCATCACGAATTCGACCTATTTCGTCGTCATCCCAATCAGAAACTTTTTTGTCTTCTGATACATTAGCAGTAGCCAAAATTTCTTCAGCTCTACTTCTACCGATTCCAAAGATGTATGTTAGCGCAATTACACCTCTCTTTTGTTTTGGGATATCTATCCCTGCAATTCTAGCCATAATTCTTAACCTTGTCTTTGTTTAAACCTAGGGTTCTTTTTATTAATTACGTATAATCTGCCTTTACGACGTACAATTTTGCAGTCGGCACTTCTCTTCTTTACAGACGCTCTTACTTTCATATCAAGCTTATTTACCCGTTAGTAACGGTATGTTATACGAGCCTTAGATAAATCATAAGGACTCATTTCTAATTTTACTTTATCTCCAGGTAATAATTTAATATAGTGCATACGCATCTTACCTGAAATGTGCGCAGTCACAACGTGGCCATTTTCTAATTCAACTCTAAACATTGCGTTAGACAATGCTTCTATAATTGATCCATCTTGTTCTATAGCTGCTTGTTTTGCCATTATGCTACTGCTTTACGATTTTTACCTGATTTCATAAGACCATCATAATGTCTATTAAGCAGGTATGAGTTTACTTGTTGCATTGTATCTATAGCTACACCAACCATAATCAGTAATGATGTTCCACCATAAAAAAGTGCCCACCCTTGTTGTATTCCTATAAGCTTATGAGCAATTGCAGGAAAAATTGCAATTAATGCTAAGAAAACAGAACCAGGTAATGTTATTTGAGACATGATTTTGTCTAAATATTCAGCAGTTTCACTTCCAGGACGAATACCTGCAATGAAACCTCCGCTTCGTTTTAAATCATCAGCCATCTTATTTGTTGGGACTGTTATTGCAGTATAGAAATAAGTGAACACAATGATCAATAATCCGAATACAAGGTTATACCAAAATCCAAATATGTTTCCTCCAAATTCTTGTTGTAGCCATTGGCCTGTGCTTGTATCTGCGAGAAAACCAGCACCACCTATTAAACCTGGAACAAACATAATAGCTTGTGCAAAGATTATTGGCATTACACCAGAAGCATTCAATTTAAGTGGTATGTACTGTCTGTTACCAAAAACATTCTTTTCATAAGCTCCACTTGCAGTACGCCTAGCGTATGAGACTGGAATTTGACGAACAGCCATAACAAGTAAAACGGATAACAATATAATCACAAACCATATTACTAATTCTATAAGGATCATAATAATTCCCCCGTTAGACTCAGTAACACGAGCTGCCCATTCTTGTACAAATGAAATTGGCATAGTCGCAATAATACCTACCATAATTAACAGTGAAATACCATTACCTATACCTTTATCAGTAATCTTTTCTCCTAACCACATTGCAAAAATACAACCTGTAACGAGTATTAATACAGATGAAACATAGAAGGTAGGGGTAAGTCCTAATACAAAAGCATCAGTTCCACCCATTAATGTTGGTAGTGCTGCTAGGTACCCAGGAGCTTGAAGTAAACAAATAGCTATAGTTAACCATCTAGTTATTTGATTTATTTTACGCCTTCCGCTTTCTCCTTCTTTTTGTAGTTTTTGTAAATAAGGAATAGCAATTCCCATAAGTTGAACTACAATAGATGCAGAAATATAAGGCATAATACCAAGAGCAAAGACAGATGCATTTGAAAAAGCTCCACCTGTAAATGCACTTAAAAGGCTTAAGAGGTTGTTGTCTCCAACACTTCCTCTAAGGCCTCCTAACTGAGAGGCATCTATACCTGGCAATACTACTTGAGCACCAAAACGATATACGAGGAGAAGCATTAACGTAAGCATAATGCGATTCTTAAGCTCGTCAATCTTCCAAATATTTTTTATTGTATCTATAAATTTCATCCTCTTATATCAATTATAAAGTTACTGCTTCACCTCCAACAGCCTCAACAGCTTGTTTAGCTGATGCTGTAAATTTGTGAGCAGTTACTTTAAGCTTTGCTTTGAGCTCTCCTCTTCCTAATATTTTCACTAGGTCATTTTTACCAACAAGACGATTTTCTATTAGCACATCTAAAGTAACTTCGTCTTTAATACGACCAGCATCAACATATTCTTGGAGTGTATCTAAATTAACGCCCGCATATTCTTTACGATTCACGTTTTTAAATCCAAATTTAGGAACACGCCTTTGTAAAGGCATTTGACCTCCTTCAAAACCAATTTTCTTGGAATATCCAGAACGAGACTTTTGTCCTTTATGACCACGACCAGCTGTTCCACCGTTACCAGTTGCCTGACCACGTCCTCTACGGCTATCGTTTTTCTTAACCGAACCCTTTGCAGGTTGTAAAGTATTTAAATTCATCTATCTAAATATTTAAGCTTCTTCAACAGAAACTAAATGACTTACTTTATTTATCATACCAAGTATGTTTGGAGTATTTTCATGCTCCTTTACTTGGCCCATCTTTTTTAATCCAAGAGCCTCAAGGGTTCTCTTCTGATCGATAGGGCGATTGATCGCACTACGGATCTTTGTTACTTTTATCTTTGCCATAACTACTTGGTTTATCCTTTAAAGACTTTATCTAACGAAATTCCTCTTTGTTTTGCTACAGTTTCTGCACTTCTTAATTTAAGTAATGCATCAAAAGTAGCCTTTACAACATTGTGAGGATTTGATGATCCTTGGTTTTTAGATAGTACATCATGTATTCCTACAGATTCCAATACCGCTCTTATAGCTCCACCAGCAATTACTCCTGTACCGGCAGCAGCAGGTAATAATAATACTCTAGCTCCACCATATTTTCCTTTTTGTTCGTGAGGAATGGTTTTCTTGTTTAAAGGAATACGAACTAAATTTTTCTTAGCATCTTCAACTGCTTTTGCAATTGCAGATGCAACTTCTTTAGATTTCCCTAATCCTTGACCAACAACTCCATTTTCATCACCTACTACAACAATAGCAGAAAAACCAAAGGCTCTACCTCCTTTTGTTACTTTAGTAACACGTTGAACACCTACTAAGCGATCTTTAAGTTCTAAACCACTAGGTTTTACTAACTCTACGTTTTTATAATTCTGGTACATAATTTATTTAGAATTTAAGTCCGCCTTCACGAGCGCCTTCTGCTAGTTGTTTTACTCTACCATGATACAGATAACCTCCTCTGTCAAATACAACAGATTCAACACCTGACTTTACAGCCTTTTCAGCAATTGCTTTTCCAACAAGTTTTGCTGTTTCAGATTTACTTGCTCCTGAAGCAATCCCTTTATCTCTAGAAGAAGCAGCTCCTAAAGTTTTACCAGACAAATCATCAATGATCTGTGCGTAAATCTCTTTATTGCTTCTATATACACAGAGTCTAGGGCGCTCTGCAGTTCCAGAAATAGTCTTACGAATTCTTAAATGAATTCTATTTCTTTTTTCACTTTTTGATAATGCCATAACCTATGTATTATGCAGATTTACCTGCTTTTCTTCTAATGATCTCACCAACAAACTTAATACCTTTTCCTTTGTAAGGTTCTGGCTTACGGAAAGCACGAATTTTCGCCGCTACTTGCCCTACTAATTGTTTGTCGAAAGAAGTTAATTTTACAATTGGATTTTTACCTTTTTCAGATACAGTTTCCACTTTTACCTCTGGAGCTACCTCTAAAACGATATTGTGAGAAAAACCAACAGCTAAATCTAATTTTTGACCTTGGTTACTGGCACGATATCCTACTCCAATAAGCTCTAATTCTTTGGTCCATCCTTTTGACACTCCTTCAATCATATTAAAAATAAGCGAACGGTATAAACCGTGCTTAGCTCTAACATCTTTTTTATCAGAAGGTCTTTCAAGAGTAACGGTTCCATCTTCTACTTTAATAGTAATTTCTGAAAACTCTTGTGTAAGTTCACCTAATTTTCCTTTTACGGTTACAATTCCGTCAGCTACGTTTACAGTAACACCATCTGGAATTGTAATTGGACTTTTACCTATTCTTGACATTTCTTTGTCTTTTTAACTGGTTAGTAAACGTAACAAAGTACTTCGCCACCTACATTTGCTTGATGTGCTTGCTTTCCTGTCATTACTCCTTTAGAAGTAGACACGATAGCAATCCCTAAACCATTCAATATACGAGGTATATCTGAGGATGAAGCGTATTTACGTAAACCAGGTTTACTTATTCTTTGTATATCTCTTATTACAGACTCTTTAGTAGTCCCGTCATACTTCAAAGCAATTTTGATAGTATCTTGAGATTTACCTTTTTCAAATTTGTAACTTAAAATGTAACCTTGGTCAAATAAAATTTTAGTCATCTCCTTTTTAAGGTTTGATGCTGGAATCTCAACGACTCTGTGGTTTGCTGCAGCTGCGTTTCTAATTCTAGTTAGAAAATCTGCAATTGGATCTGTGTTCATTTATATGAATTTACAGTAGTGGTTTTTCGTTTTCACGAAACCTTCTACTTATTAATAATTTTACCAACTAGCTTTTTTAACACCTGGTATAAGACCTTGGTTTGCCATTTCTCTGAATGTAACACGAGAAAGACCAAATTGTCTCATATATCCTTTTGGACGACCTGTTAGTTTACAACGGTTGTGCATACGGATAGGAGATGCATTTTTAGGTAGTTTTTGTAATGCTTCATAATCGCCAGCCTCTTTTAAAGCTTTACGTTTTTCCGCATACTTAGCTACTGTTTTTGCTCTTTTCACCTCACGGGCTTTCATTGATTCTTTAGCCATAATTAATTCTTTTTGAAAGGTAAACCCAGTTCTGTTAACAATGATTTTGCTTCTTTATCTGTAGTTGCAGAAGTTTCAAAGGTAATATTCATTCCTTCAATCTTCTTTATTCTATCGATATTGATTTCTGGAAAGATAATTTGCTCAGTAATTCCCATACTGTAGTTACCTCTACCATCAAATCCAGTAGCATTTATACCTCCAAAGTCTCTAACTCGAGGAAGTGCAGATGTAATCAATCTATCAAGAAATTCATACATACGCTCACCACGTAATGTAACTTTGGTACCAATTGGCATTCCCTTACGCAACTTAAAAGAAGCAACGTCTTTCTTAGAAATTGTAGCAACAGCTCTTTGCCCAGTAATTAGGGTAATTTCTTCTACTGCATTTTCAACCAATTTTTTATCAGCAACAGCGGCTCCAACACCTCTAGATACTATGATCTTATTAAGTTTAGGAACTTGCATTATATTCTTATAGCCAAATTCTTCTGTAAGAGAAGCCGTTATTCGGTCTTTAAACTCTTGTTTTAATCTTGGTACGTATCCCATGACTATATGATTTCGTTTGTTGTTTTAGCGAAACGAACCTTCTTATCTCCTTCCATACGGAAACCTACACGTGTAGCTTTACCGTTCTGGTCTATTAAAGACACATTAGAAATTTGAAGGGGTGCTTCTTTTTCTTTAATACCACCCTGAGGATTTGCAGCACTAGGCTTTTCATGTTTTTTCACCATGTTTATACCCTCTACGATAACTTTATTTTTATCGACAAACACCTTGGTTACTTTACCTTCTTTTCCCTTCTGGGCTCCAGCCATAACACGAACGGTATCTCCTGATTTAATTTTAAGTTTTGCCATCTTCTTTATGTATTAAAGCACTTCAGGTGCTAATGATACAATCTTCATGAACTGTTTGTCACGAAGTTCTCTCGCTACTGGTCCAAAAACACGAGTTCCTCGCATTTCGCCCTGAGCGTTTAAAAGAACACAAGCATTGTCATCAAAACGAATATATGATCCATCTGGACGACGTACTTCTTTCTTAGTACGCACAACTACTGCTGTAGATACGGCTCCTTTTTTTACTTGACCGTTAGGTGTAGCATCTTTTACAGATACTACAATTTTATCCCCTACAGAAGCATATCTTCTCTTAGTACCTCCCAACACACGGATTGTCAAAACTTCTTTTGCTCCTGTGTTATCTGCTACTTTTAATCTTGATTCTTGCTGTAACATTACTTAGCTCTTTCAATGATTTCTACTAATCTCCAACATTTAGATTTACTCATAGGACGTGTTTCCATGATCCTAACAGTATCTCCTTCGTTGCAGTCGTTTGTTTCGTCGTGTGCTACGTATTTTTTCGTTTTTAAAACGAATTTTCCATACATAGGGTGTTTTACTTTTTTAACCTCAGATACAACAATTGATTTTTGCATCTTGTTACTAGTAACTACACCTATACGCTCTTTTCTTAAATTTCTTTTTTCCATCTTAAGCAGCGTTATTGTTCTCTTTTAGTTAATTCAGTTGCTATTCTTGCGACTGTACGTCTTAAACCACGCAATTGAATAGGATTTTCTAACGGAGAAATTGTGTGTGCCATTTTAAGATCTGAATAAGATCTTCTAGCTTTTCCAAGTTCTTCTTGTAATTCTGCTACAGATAATCCTTTTACTTCTGATTGTTTCATTATCTTATAATTTATTCAGCTGAAAAGTCTCTAGCTACAATATATTTTGTTCTCACAGGAAGTTTTTGAGCTGCAAGTCTAAGTGCTTCTTTAGCCACTGGCTCAGGCACTCCACCTACTTCAAATAAAATACGTCCTGGTTTTACTACAGCTGCCCAATATTCTACAGCACCTTTACCCTTACCCATACGAACCTCAAGAGGTTTTTTGGTAATAGGCTTGTCTGGAAAGATTTTGATCCATAACTGACCTTCTCTTTTCATGTAACGTGTTGCTGCAATACGAGCGGCTTCTATTTGTCTAGCAGTAATGAAACTAGAGTCTGTTGACTTAATTCCAAAAGTTCCATTTGAAAGCGTGTGCCCTCTTTGAGAGAGACCTTTCATACGACCCTTCTGCTGCTTACGGAATTTTGTTTTTTTAGGCTGTAACATTTTCTTGTTCTTTTAAAAAATTACTTTCTACGGCGAGATCCGCGGTTATCTTTACCCGAACCACCTTTACCTGATTTCTTTTGTAAACCAACTAACGGAGAAAGTTCTCTTTTGCCATATACTTCGCCTTTCATAATCCATACTTTAATCCCCAGTCTACCATAAGTAGTATGGGCTTCAACTAAAGCATAATCTATGTCGGCTCTAAATGTTGATAAAGGAATACGTCCATCTTTATAAGACTCAGAACGCGCCATTTCAGCACCATTCAAACGTCCAGAAATCTGGATTTTAATACCCTCTGCATTCATACGCATTGCAGCCGCAATAGCCATCTTGATTGCACGACGGAAAGAGATACGACTTTCAATCTGACGAGCAACACTAGATCCCACCAAGAACGCATCAAGTTCTGGTCGTTTAATTTCGTGGATATTAATTTGTACTTCTTTTTCAGTAATCTTCTTAAGCTCTTCTTTCAACTTGTCTACCTCTTGTCCACCTTTCCCAATAATAATACCAGGTCTAGCAGTAGTGATAGTAACGGTTACAAGTTTAAGTGTACGCTCAATAATTACACGTGACACACTAGCTTTACTTAAACGAGCGTGAATATATCGTCTAATCTTATCGTCTTCGGCAAGTTTGTCACCGTAGTCGTTACCACCATACCAGTTAGATTCCCATCCTCTGATAATTCCTAGGCGATTTCCGATTGGATTTGTCTTCTGTCCCATCTAATTAATTGCTTTGTGTGTTATCGTTTGCACCAAGCACGACTGTTACGTGATTGCTACGTTTTCTTATTCTGTGTGCGCGACCTTGTGGCGCTGGACGAAGTCTTTTTAACATCGCACCACTATCCACTTTGATCTCTTTAATAAAAAGGTCTGCATCCTCCAAACTTGCTTCCGCGTTCTTAGCCTCCCAATTTGCAATGGCAGAAAGAACTAACTTCTCAACTTTACGAGATGCTTCTTTATTACTAAATTTTAACAATTGAAGTGCTCTCTCCACCTTTGCGCCACGTATCATATCTGCTACTAAACGCATTTTTCTAGGCGAAGTCGGGCAGTTATTCAATTTCGCGAAAGCTATTTGCTTATTAGCTGCCTTGCGCGCTTCTGCTGATTCTCTTTTACGAACTCCCATGACTTCAATTATTTTTTACCTTTATTTTTCGCACCACCATGCCCTCTATAAGAGCGTGTTGGTGAAAATTCTCCTAATTTATGTCCTACCATGTTTTCAGTAACGTATACCGGAACAAATTGGCGACCATTATGTACTGCTATTGTTTGCCCCACAAAATCTGGAGTAATCATTGAAGCTCTAGACCATGTTTTGATTACAGTCTTTTTATTGCCTTCAACGTTTGCAGCAACTTTCTTTTCTAACTTATAGTGAACGTAAGGTCCTTTTTTTAATGAACGTGCCATATCTTATTATTTCTTTCTACGTTCTACAATATATTTATTACTCGACTTCGTCTTAGAACGTGTTCTGTATCCTTTTGCAGGAACACCGTTTCTATT
This sequence comes from Dokdonia ponticola, assembly GCF_042653865.1. Classification (NCBI taxonomy): domain Bacteria; kingdom Pseudomonadati; phylum Bacteroidota; class Flavobacteriia; order Flavobacteriales; family Flavobacteriaceae; genus Dokdonia; species Dokdonia ponticola. The sequence goes on from NZ_JBHSFV010000001.1 coordinate 690,687, forward strand.
ACGAGGGTGACCTCCAGAAGATTTACCTTCCCCACCTCCCATTGGGTGATCGACAGGGTTCATCACTACTGGACGTACACGAGGCCTTCTTCCTAACCAACGGCTTCTACCTGCTTTACCAGATACTAAAAGCTGATGATCACTATTAGACACAGCGCCTACTGTTGCCATACACGTAAGAAGAATCAATCTTGTTTCTCCTGATGGTAATTTAACTGTTGCAAATTTCCCATCACGCGCCATTAATTGAGCAAATGCCCCAGCACTACGAGCCATAACAGCTCCTTGACCTGGACGTAACTCAATACATGAAATAATTGTACCTAATGGAATATCTGAAAGAGGCATTGCATTTCCTATTTCTGGAGCCACATTTGGACCAGACACTAGGTTTTGACCTACCTGAAGACCGTTTTGAGCAATTACATAACGCTTTTCACCATCTTGATAATGAAGCAATGCAATAAATGCTGTTCTGTTTGGATCGTATTGAATTGAAGCTACGGTACCAGGAACTCCTTCCTTGTTACGTTTAAAATCAATAATACGGTACCTTTGCTTATGACCTCCACCAACTTGGCGTATGGTCATTTTTCCCGTGTTGTTTCTACCCCCTGAGCGTTTTTTCGGAACCAATAGGCTCTTTTCCGGCTTGTCAGTTGTAATCTGGTCGAAACCATTTACAACTCTAAATCGCTGCCCTGGAGTGATAGGTTTTAGTTTTCTTACTGACATTTTTTTACATTAAATGTTGTTATAAAAATCTATTGTATCACCTTCCGCCAACTGTACAATTGCTTTTTTAATAGCATTTGTTTTACCAGTAATGACCCCAGATTTCGTATAACGAGATTTGCGATCAGGACGGACATTCATTGTTCGAACTTTTTCAACTGAAACGCCATAAGCAGACTCAACTGCTTTCTTAATTTCAACCTTATTTGTTCTCATACTTACTTCGAAAGTATAGCGATTATTAACCTCACTATCCATCGTAGCTTTTTCCGTAATAACAGGTTTTATTAAAATACTCATGACGTCTTATTTTGCTAAGTTTGTCTCAATACCTTCTAAAGAACCTTCAAGCAATACAACATTATTAGCATTCATAATCTTATAAGTACTTAATTCTGAGTTTGTTATAACTTCAGAGCTCTTTAAATTGCGTGACGACAAATATACATTATTATTTGACTCTCCCAACACTATCAAGGATTTTTTATTCTCAAGCCCTAAAGCTTTAAGAACATTTATAAAATCTTTTGTTTTTGGAGACTCAAAATTAAAGTCTTCTACAACCATAATAGCCTTATCGTTAGCCTTTAAAGAAAGTGCTGAACGACGTGCTAATCTTTTCATTCCTTTATTAAGTTTGAAGGAATAGTTTCTTGGTCTTGGACCAAACATTCTTCCTCCTCCTTTAAAAACACCAGACTTAATACTTCCCGCACGAGCTGTACCAGTTCCTTTTTGTTTTTTTATCTTACGAGTAGACCCTGAAATTTCAGCTCTCTCTTTTGCCTTATGAGTTCCTTGACGTTGATTAGCAAGATATTGCTTAACGTCTAAGTATACAGCATGATTATTAGGCTCAATAGCAAAAACAGCATCAGAAAGGTTTGCCTCTCTCCCTGTTTCTTTTCCTTTAATATCTACAACTGATACTTTCATTATTTCTGAATGGTTACATAAGCGTTTTTGTGACCAGGAACACATCCTTTTACAACAAGTAGGTTTTTATCTGCTACTACTTTTAAAACTCTTAAATTTTGAACTTTCACTTGATCACCTCCCATACGACCTGCCATACGCATTCCTTTGAATACACGTGCAGGATATGATGCAGCCCCAATAGAACCTGGCGCTCTCAAACGGTTGTGTTGACCGTGAGTTGCTTGTCCAACTCCAGCAAAACCGTGACGCTTAACAACTCCTTGGAAACCTTTTCCTTTTGATGTTCCTGATACATCTACAAATTCACCTTCTTCAAAGTGATCTACCGTAAGTGTATCTCCTAATTTAAATTCTCCTTCAAATCCTTGAAACTCGACAACTTTGCGTTTTGCAACCGTACCTGCTTTTTTAGCGTGACCACTAGCAGCTTTGTTTGCCTTTTTTGCGTCATCGAAACCAAGTTGAAGGGCTTCATACCCGTCAGTTTCTGTGGTTCTGACTTGGGTAACTACGCAGGGACCTACTTCTAAGACTGTACATGGCATATTCTTACCATTTTCGTCAAAGATGCTGGTCATACCTACTTTTTTTCCGATTAACCCAGACATATTTATATATATTAATTATTAAAATTCAACTCAAAAAAACAGGGTTAAATACCTTCAACCCTGAATGTATTTTTTCCGTTTTTCCCTTGCACGCAGCTCAGGACATTTTATAGAGATGAGTACGCTTTCGCGAAAGCGTACTCAATCTATCACACTTTTATCTCTACTTCTACTCCACTAGGTAACTCTAACTTCATTAACGCATCAATCGTTTTTGAAGAAGAACTATAGATATCTAGCAAACGCTTGTAAGAGCTAAGCTCAAACTGCTCACGAGATTTCTTATTTACGTGTGGAGAACGTAGTACTGTAAAAATTTTCTTGTGCGTAGGAAGTGGAATTGGTCCAGTTACTACAGCTCCTGTCGTTTTTACTGTCTTTACGATTTTCTCAGCAGACTTATCTACTAAGTTGTGGTCGTAAGACTTTAATTTGATTCTTATTTTTTGACTCATATCCTTAGTAATTAGTTTGTTCCTTTAGATGCTGCAATAACCTCTTCTGAAATATTAGAAGGTGTTTCTGCATAGTGAGAAAATTCCATTGTTGATGTTGCGCGTCCAGAAGATAATGTTCTTAATGTAGTTACATATCCAAACATTTCTGAAAGAGGTACCGTTGCTTTTACTGTTTTTGCTCCAGCACGATCTCCCATGTCACTTACTTGTCCGCGACGACGGTTCAAATCTCCTACGATATCTCCCATGTTTTCTTCAGGAGTAATCACTTCTAGTTTCATTATTGGCTCCATAATTACTGCCTTAGCAGCTTTTGCAGAGTTTTTAAATCCTAATTTAGCAGCAAGCTCGAAAGACAACTGATCAGAATCCACATCATGGTAAGATCCGTCCTTAAGCGTTACTTTCATAGAATCTACTTCATAACCTGCTAATGGTCCATTTACCATCGCCATTTTGAATCCTTTTTCAATAGAAGGGATAAATTCCTTAGGAACGTTACCACCTTTAATTACAGATTCAAACTGAAGTCCAACAACACCTTCGTCTGCTGGCTCAATTGTAAATACAATATCAGCAAATTTACCACGTCCACCCGATTGCTTTTTGTACACTTCTCTATGATCTGCTGCTGCAGTAATAGCTTCTTTGTACTCAACCTGAGGCTGACCTTGATTTACTTCTACTTTAAATTCACGCTTTAAACGATCTACAATTACATCTAAGTGAAGCTCACCCATTCCAGATATAATTGTCTGGCCTGAAGCCTCGTCAGAACGTACTGTAAATGTTGGATCTTCTTCAGCTAATTTAGCCAATCCGATACCTAATTTATCAACATCTGCCTTTGTCTTAGGCTCCACTGCAATACCAATTACTGGATCTGGGAAGTCCATAGATTCAAGAACTATAGGATGCTTTTCGTCTGTAAGTGTATCTCCTGTTTTGATAGATTTAAATCCAACAGCAGCCCCGATATCTCCAGCCTCTATATAATCAATTGCTTTTTGCTTGTTAGCGTGCATTTGATAGATACGAGAGATACGCTCTTTCTTACCAGAACGGTTATTTAATACATAAGAACCAGCATCTAAACGACCTGAATACGCTCTAAAAAATGCTAAACGACCTACAAAAGGATCTGTTGCAATTTTAAATGCTAAAGCCGCAAAAGGCTCTTTTACATCTGGCTTACGTAATTCTTCTTTTTCTGTCTCTGGGTTTATACCAGTGATACCTTCCTTATCAGTTGGAGAAGGTAAGTAACGACATACGGCGTCAAGTAAAAACTGAACACCTTTGTTTTTGAATGCAGATCCACAAATCATAGGAATGATAGACATATCCATTACAGCAGCACGAAGCGCAGCATGCACTTCTTCTTCTGTGATAGAATCCTCATCCTCCATGTACTTCTCAAGTAAGTCCTCATCATACGCAGCAACCTCTTCAATAAGTTTACCACGAAGCATTTTAGCCTCTTCTTTAAGATCTTCAGGAATATCGATCACATCAAATGTTGATCCCATCCCTTCTTCATGCCATACAATAGCACGGTTTTTTACTAAATCTACGATTCCCTTGAAATCTTCTTCGTCACCAATATTTAATACGATAGGCACTGCATTAGAACCTAACATATCTTTTACTTGTTGACAAACCTCAAGAAAGTTAGACCCTTGACGGTCCATTTTATTTACAAAACCAATACGTGGCACTTTGTAATTATCAGCTAGTCTCCAGTTAGTTTCAGATTGTGGCTCAACACCATCAACTGCACTAAACAAGAATACTAACCCATCAAGTACACGTAATGAACGATTTACCTCAACGGTAAAATCAACGTGACCTGGAGTATCTATAATATTGAAATGATATCCTTTGGTTTCGTCAGTAGGCTGACCATTTTCCATAGGGAATCTCCACTCACAAGTTGTTGCAGCAGAAGTAATCGTGATACCACGCTCTTGCTCTTGCTCCATCCAGTCCATGGTAGCAGCACCATCATGAACCTCACCTATTTTGTGACTCACTCCTGTATAATAAAGGATACGTTCAGTAGTCGTAGTTTTTCCTGCATCAATATGAGCAGCAATACCTATATTTCTAGTGAATTTTAAATCTCTTGCCATTTCTTAGAATCTAAAGTGTGAGAATGCTTTGTTTGCTTCAGCCATTTTATGCGTATCAGTACGCTTTTTAACTGCAGCACCTTCTTCTTTTGCAGCAGCAAGAATTTCTGCAGCAAGTTTAGAAGCCATTGACTTTTCGTTTCTTTTTCTTGCATATCCGATCAACCATTTCATAGCTGTTGAGATCTTACGATCTGGACGGATTTGCATAGGGATTTGGAAGGTCGCACCTCCTACTCGACGGCTACGTACTTCTACGTGCGGCATTACATTAGATAATGCATCTTTCCACATTTCTAATGCAGATTTTTCGTCGTCTGTTTTCTTTTCTTCTACGATATCAATTGCATCGTAAAAAACTTTAAAGGCTACCGATTTTTTTCCATCCCACATCATCATATTAACGAATCGAGTTACTAACTGATCGTTAAAGCGTGGATCTGGTAAAAGTGGTCTCTTTTTGGCCTGTCTTTTTCTCATTTCTTCTCTTTAAAAGTGTTGATGATTACTTTTTAGGGCGTTTTGCACCATATTTAGATCTCGATTGTAGTCTTCCTGCAACACCTGCGGTGTCTAAAGCTCCACGTACAATGTGATATCTAACTCCTGGCAAATCTTTTACCCTTCCACCTCTAACCAATACTATCGAGTGCTCCTGAAGATTGTGACCTTCTCCTCCGATGTATGCATTCACCTCTTTACCATTTGTAAGACGGACACGCGCTACTTTACGCATTGCCGAGTTTGGTTTCTTAGGTGTAGTCGTGTAAACACGAGTACATACGCCGCGGCGTTGTGGACACGAATCTAAAGCAGCCGATTTACTCTTCTTGGTTATTTTGGCTCTTCCTTTTCGTACTAATTGTGAAATTGTTGGCATAATTTCTTTCTACCTAAAATTTGTTATAAATTAATTATCCCTTATTTAAGGGCTTGCAAAAGTACAACTATTTTGAGATTAATCAAATATTACTTCACTTATTTTAAATGGGTTTCTCATTAAATACTCCTCAAAGCACTTTTTACCCACAAAAACCGTTAGCTTTACATTATAATTACTAGACTTTTTGAGACGCTATATTTACATTCTTTTCTCCTTATATATTACAAGCACTTCTTATACAAATGCACAAGAAGAAAAAATCTCCTTAACCATAAAAGGCGCATCTCCAATCGAGACCAAAATAATTGACAGTGTTGGATATCCAAAAAAATTTAAAGAGCTAACCCCTTTATTCAACACTATTGACAGCCTAAAAATCAATCTATCTCAATTAGGGTACATAGATATTATAGAAAACAGGAATAAAGACACCGATTCTTCTTATACCTCCAACATGCAATTAGGCAAGCACTATAAATATGTCAAAATCTATGTGGAAAAACAACCAAACATTAAGGAATATCTTAAGAAAGCAAAAATCAATATAGAGAACGATAGTATTCTTGTGGAGACCGCTTTCGCGAAAGCGGTTTTAGAAAATTTAACCGCCATTGCTGCAAATAGTGGAAATCCATTTACAAGCTTTCAACTACAATCCCTTGCCAAAAATCAAACAAACACCCTTACTGGCATCCTCGTTGTAGAGCAAGATGAAAATCGGTATGCAAATCGTATCGTCATCAATGGATATGATAAAGCACCCAAGGGTTTTATAAAACACTATGCGAGAATACGGGAAGGAAAACTGTTTAATCAAAAAGAATTGCTAGAACAAAATGAACGACTAAACGATCTGAGTTTTATTTCTTCCAGGAAAGATCCTGAAGTATTGTTTACAAAAGACAGCACAACGGTGTATTTTTATTTAGAACGAAAAGTCAATAATCGCTTTGATGGGTTTTTAGGGTTTGCTACCAATGAAGAGACTAATAGACTTCAACTGGATGGATACATAGATCTTATACTAACCAATAATCTGAATTATGGAGAAACCCTCTTACTTAATTACAAAAGTGATGGAGACGACCAGACACAGCTACATGTAAAAGCGACCTTACCCTATTTATTTAGAAGTCCGCTGGGTGTTGAAACACAATTATCATTATTCAGAAGGGATAGTACATTTTCAGAAAACAGCCAAGAAGTGAGCTTATTTTACCAAATCAATTCGAATAACACAGTATCGCTAGGATACAAATCAAAACAATCTGAAGATCTCATTGAATCAGAAAACACTTCTGTTGAAATCATAGAGGATTACACTCAGCAAAGAGTTTTAGGTGGTTTTACCTTTTCAAAGTTACAATCGGACTTTTTCTTCCCCATTAAATCACAACTGATTCTGAATGGCGAAATTGGAAACAGAGTTTCATCACAGACAAAAGAAGAGCAGATAAGCGTCAACACCATCGCAAGTCATATCTTTAAACTGAATGAGGCAAATCAGATTTATCTAAAAAATAGAACGCAAGTATTACTCTCAGACTCATACCTTACCAATGAGCAATATCGTTTTGGGGGAATTACGAGTATTCGAGGTTTTGAAGAAAATAGCATTTTCGCAAATCTTGTTAGCACTTTAAATACTGAATATAGGTACGTATTGAACTCTAGTATTTATGTACATAGCATTATAGATCTCGCCTACTTTGAAAATGAGATCACCAATCAAAGAGAAAAACTAATCAGTTTTGGAGTGGGCGCTGGTTTACGAACAAAAGCGGGAATTTTTAAAATAAACCTAGCGAATGGTAAAACAGAAAATCAAGTCTTTCGTTTTTCAAATACTAAGCTTCATTTTCAGTTAGAAATTCGTTTTTAAACAACATTTCCTCAAGGTGTTGATTTTCAACAAACACCACTTATTGCTATTCTTTTCAAGCAACACCTCTCTTTTGTTATTATGTTAAAATTAACATAATAGTAAGTCTTTATCGGCATTATCTACAAACTGCTACAAAAAGGCAAAATTTAAATCGAAATAGAAAAATATCGGGCTGCACCTTCTTACCATTTTAATCCATTTTGGACGATAAATAATGACCCGATACGCATTTTAAAAGAATTACATAAAATAAATTCACTAGAAGCTATTCATAAACTGAATGCAGCGTAATTCTACACTTCAACATAAATGCTACAGTATACATCTATTTCACTCAGAGACAATTCACCATAGGACTAATAAATGGTGAATATTTAGTAATAAAAAATACTTGAAAAAATGAAAAAAAAATCATGCCTAGTGTTAACACTATTTCTAGTGTTTGCAGTTCAAACTGCTTTTTCACAACAGAAAACAGTATCAGGAACAGTCCTCGAATCCGAAGGTCCTTTACCGGGAGCTAACGTTTTAGTAAAAGGCACGTCCAATGGTACACAAACAGATTTTGATGGTAAGTTTTCCTTATCTAATATAACCCCTACAGACATTCTTGTCTTTAGTTATGTAGGGTTCAAAAATGTAGAAATACCTGTAGGTAATCAAACGTCTATCACGGTTACTTTAAAAGTGGACAATACACTCGACGAAGTCGTCATTGTAGGTTTTGGAAGCAGAACCAAAGAGTTATCGACATCAGCCATATCTACCGTTACTGGCAAGGATATAGAAAACTTGGTGCCTTCTACAAGTTTAGACAACGCGCTGCAAGGCAAAGCGGCTGGAGTGCAAGTTGTAGGAGCAAATGGAAGGCCTGGGCAAACTGCATTTGTCCAAATACGTGGTATTGGTTCTTTGAGCGCTTCGACCACTCCTTTATATGTTGTAGATGGGGTTCCCATTGACGCCAATGACGTTAACAACATTAACCCAAATGACATTGATAGTTTTTCTATCTTAAAAGATGCAGCTACAGTAAGTTTATACGGTTCTAGGGGAGCTAATGGGGTTGTTTTAATTACAACCAAAAAAGGAAAAAGCGGAGAAGCTAGAATTAGTTTTAATTCCTCTATAGGTTTTTCTCAACGAACTCCAGATCCATTTGACCTTTTAGATGCAAGAGGAAAACTTGACATTGAAAGACAATTTGCTGAATTAGGGGTCACTGCCGCACAGAGTTTACCAGGAGCAACCTCTACGCCAGAAGAACTTGCTGCGCTTATTGATTTAGATACAAATTGGGAAAACGAACTTCTTAGACAAGGGTTTATTCAAAATAATGCGCTTTCCATTTCAGGAGGAGATGAGAAACTAAATTATTTTTTATCTCTTGCATATAGCAAAAACACAGGTATTATAGATCGTATTGATGGTTTTGAAAGAACATCGGTACGTTTAAATACTTCATACCAAGCTAAAGAATGGTTAAAAGTAACCACAAACATCTCTTTATCTCGAAATACATCAGATTTACCTAGAGATCGAAATAATGTACAAAACCCATTTAGAGCTTTATATGATTACAATCCATATGAACCTCTCTTTTTAAGAGATGACGATGGCACTATTGTAACTGATGATACTGGTGAAAATGTATTTAACCCTACATCTACTGGATTTCCTGTTGCGAGAGCTCTGCAAACAGAACCAGAAGACAACAGAAATTTCTTAATTATTGGTAGCCTAGGAGCAGATATCAAAATCTCTGACAAATTTTCTAACAATTTTCTAGTAGGGGCCACATCCAATAGATTCAATAGAACAAACAGATCATTGCCTGGTGGTGTCCTCCAGGGGTTTGTAGGGGATGCGAATTTTCCTGGAACCCAAACAGACAACGCATCTATTGATTTACGCTACAATGTGACAAACACATTAAGTTATAAAGACACTTTTAATGGAGTACATAACCTTCAAGCTGATTTTCTTTTAGAATATATTGAACGCGTTTTTACTAGCCAATTTTCTACCAGTAGAGGTTTTCCCTCACCAGACATTCCATTTCAAGATGTCGCTACAGAAGCACAAACAGCAGGCTCTAATGAAGCTAGAAATAGACTCTTTTCTCAAGGACTATTTCTAACCTATGATTACGACAGAAAATATGTTGCTTCTGCAAGTATCCGTAGAGATACATCCACTAGGTTTGGCCCAAATAATCAAGAAGGGTACTTCTGGAGTACTAGTGTCGCATGGAACCTTTCAAATGAAGATTTCCTTACTGACAACAACACTATAAGTAACTTAAAGTTAAGAGCTTCATTAGGGACAGCAGGCAACCAAGCCATTGGAGATTTTCAGTTTTTAAACCTTGCGGGTTTTAGTACATTTAATGGAAATGCAGCACTAATTCCTTTTGGGTTAGGAAATCCTGATATCCAATGGGAAGCACAAAGAACATTTGACGTAGGTGTTGAATGGGGGTTATTTAATAATCGTCTCAATGGAGTTGTAGATTTTTTCCAAAGAAACTCTGACGAGCTTTTATTACCTAGACCGCTTTCCTTAACACAAGGAGATCTTGATAATTCTGTGACAACAAACGTAGGTGAAATTGAAAATCAGGGATTAGAAATTTCTCTTAATTATGACGTTTTAAGAAATAGTGACCTAAGGTTTTCTGTAGGAGGTAATATCTCATTCCAATTAAATAATGAAGTGGTATCACTTCTTGATGGAGCAGATATTATTAACGGAACTACTATTTTAAGAGAAGGTGAAGAGTTAAACACATTTTTCTTACCTAGATATGCTGGTGTGAACCCAGCAAATGGGGCTCCATTATACCTTGATCAAAACGATATAATTACTGATAATTTCAGTGCTGACTTCCAAACACTTTTAGAAGGTAAGTCACCTGCACCAGATATTCAAGGTGGTTTTTATACTAATGTGAGTTGGAAAGGCTTTAGTTTACGATCAGATTGGGCTTTTCAAACTGGAAACTATATTATTAATTTTCAGAGGCAAGCCGGTGTAGCCATTGGAAACATAGATGCTAACTTACGAACAGAAGCATTAAATTTCTGGAGACAACCAGGAGACACTGATGTTCTTCCAAGCCCATTATTTCAAGCTACAGCAGATCAAACATCAACTAGATTCCTTGAAAAAGGAGATTTCTTACGCTTAAGATCATTAACCTTAGCATACAACCTTCCAAGCGCTTTTACTGAAAAATTATTCATTAGTTCCTTGAGAATCTATGGGACAGGGCAAAATATATTAACTATCACTGGTTTTGAAGGAGATCCAGAAGTAGGGATTGGCTCTGCTGAGACCTCAGCACCTGGTGCAGCAGGATTTGTAACGGGCGCTTTTAATTTATTTAGTTATCCACAAACACGTTCATATACGTTTGGCGTAGAAATAGGTTTTTAAATCACAATAAAAAAAACAGAAATGAAAAAAATAAAATTAATAATAGTAGCAACATTATTACTGGGAATAACATACTCATGTAGTGATGAAATAGACAATTTAGAACCATTTACTTCTGTGAACCCTTTAGACTTTTTACAAGGGCCTACAGAATTTCAAACGGCTGTAGATGGTATGTACAACCAATTATTTGGTTATTATTCGGCACCAGGATCTGCTTTGCAAGGAATCCCAGATATTATGTCTGACAATGCTGTTTTAGTAACCACTGGTAGAAGATCTAACGAAGTATATTATGATTATCAATATACCGCAGCCACTGGAGGCGCCATAAGCTTATACTTTAGTCAAGCATATAATGCTGTCAATATTTCAAATATTGTTATTTCTCAAATAGATAAATTAGAAGCTGGCGAAACAAGAGATAATATTTTAGGACAAGCATTCGCTGGAAGAGCACTTGCTCATTTTGACTTAGCACGCGTATATGGCCCTATTCCAACGCAATCCAGTGACGCAATTAATGCTTTGGGTATTTCTTACATTAAAGTAGAGGACGGTGATGTGAATTTTGAAGAGCCTGCTCCTATTTTTCCCGAAAGAGAATCCATAGGTACAAATTACGAAGAAATCGTTGAAGACCTTCTTACAGCGAGCACATTGATTTCAGAATCAAATTCTGAAGGCAGATTAACGCGTAATGGAGTGTTTGCCTTACTATCAAGAGTATATCTCTATCTAGGTCAATACCAAAATGCAATAGATGCTTCAAATGAAGTAACTACATCACTTGCAACTCAAGAAGAGCTCCCTAATATTTATATTGATGCCTCTAATGACGGTATTGTGATAGAACTTTCTGTAAATACGGCAGGTCCAGAAGCCAATTTTAATAATGTAGGTGTCATTTATAGTCAAGGTAGTCTAGAAGCTGGAGAAATTACGAATACAATTTCTGAATACGCCGTAGATTTTGAGTTTTTCAATAGCATTAGTGATGATGATGCAAGAAAAGATGTGATACAGTTTGACAGCGCTAATGGAGATGCTGAACACAATGGAATAAAAAAATTCTTAGGAGAGGCTGGACAAGTAAACGGAAGACTTGACATTAAAGTGATGAGAGCTGCCGAAGTAGTACTTAATAAAGCAGAAGCGCAATTTGAATTAGGTCTTGAGGGGCAAGCTCTTACAACACTTGATGAATTAAGAGCATTAAGGTATACTCCATTTACACCAGGAACAGAAACTGGACAAGCACTTGAAGATGCCATACAATTTGAACGAAGAGTAGAATTAGCCTTTGAAGGACATCGCTTCTTTGACTTAAAACGTAGAGGAGAATCTATTGAAAGATCTTCATTTGGAGACTTAAGAGATGGCACTGGAACCCCAGCCGAAGTATTCACGCTTACCGCGGGAGATTTTAGATTTCAACTCCCAATACCTATTGCTGAAATCAATGCAAATTCTAACTATGTTCAAAATATTGGATACTAAAAAATAATAAAAATGGAAAAAATTAAATATTTACTATTAGTAACATTGAGTATCATCACATGTATATCATGTGATGATGACTCCGAATTTGGTTCTGGAGTTGACCAAACACTTATCGGTTTTAGTAATTCAACCCAAGATCTTTCTATTCAAATAGATGAAACACAAGATTTTGAGATACAAATAAACAGCACGACGCTATCTGATTCTGAAAGAACTATCATTTTTACAATAAGTGATTTGTCTACGCTAGACCCTAGCTTTTATAGTATTTCCTCCATGTCTATTACTATTCCGGCTAACGAGTTTTTTGGTAGTACGACAGTAACCATTCAAGATGTAGTGGGTAATGTAGCAGATCCAGAAACAATTATATTAGAAATCGTATCTCAAGATGACTTTGTTACAGGATCTAGTGTAACCACAACACTTTCTGTTGGCATAAACTGTCCTTTTGTATATTCAGAAATTCCAGAAGGTCTTTATGAAGTTACACAATCTGATTTTGGAGATTTCTTTGGAGACACAACTACGACAAGAACTATTGAACTTGGCCCTGGAGAAAATCAAGTTACTATTCTTGAAGGTGAATTTCCTATAGAAGGCAGCGATCCATTAATAATTACACTAAATGATGCTGGAAACGTCATTGCCGTAAATGAGGATGGATTAGCTTTTGGAAATGGTCCAGTCTCTGCAGATAACAACTTTCCCCCTAATTTTTATTTATTAGGTTCATCAGAAGGAACTGTTTTGTCTTGTATAGGAAGATTTGAATTAATACTTAATTACTCCCCGTTCAATGGCAATGTTCATTCGTTTAATTTAAAATTCATTGAATAATTCATTGATGATGAGTTATTACAAGAAAGATTAAAACTTTTAAATAATGACTCGCTAGGTAAACTCCATTGTATTGCCTTTTTAGAATAAAAAAGCGTGCTTATAAGCACGCTTTTTTATTAAACTTTTCTATTTTTTTTACGAAATAATACAGCTACTCCACAGCATTACCCTCTGCAATCCATTGTGAGATTCCTCCATTTAAGTCGTATACTTTTTCAAACCCTGCTTTTTCTAGTAAAGAAGCACATTTAGCACTTCTGCCTCCTTTTTGACAGTATACATACACAGGTTTCTCTTTATCAAGCTTTGCTACTTGGTCTTCCCAATCATCTCCTTGATACACGATATTTTTTGCATTTTTAATATGATTGGTTGCATATTCGTTGCGTGTACGCACATCAATGAGTTGTACAGATTCTTCTTTAAGTATTTCTTTCATCTCTTGCACAGAGATAACCTCTACTCGAGGCGTTGTTGTTTTTTCTTTACAGGAAAGAAAAAGCACAAAAAGACATAGAGATATCGTAAAACGCATATTTTTAATTTTCTACCCAAGCATTATAACCGCCTAGCATATTATAAGTGTTTTTAAAACCAAGCTGCTCCATAATAGTACAAGCCTGGACGCTACGGCCTCCCGAGCGACAATAAATATAGTAATTTTTTTCAGGATCAAGTTTTTTGACTTCGTTAATAAAACCTTGCCCCATAAAAATATCTATATGTTTAGAATTTTCTAAAGCTCCCTCATCTACTTCATCTTGCGTACGCACATCCAGAACAACTGCATTGTCATCGGTTGCGATGAGTGATTTCCACTCGGCTACTGTTATATCTTTCATTTATCTAAAATTTAATTGTTTTTACGCTATTAATGTAACGTTTCCTAATGTTGTTTTCTTGATGGCAGCATATCCTCCCAAGACATTGACCATATCTATCCCTTGTGATCGAGCAATAGACACATAAATTAATGATCTATATCCTCCCGCACAATGTACGTGATAGGTCTTAGCAGGATCTAATTCCTTGCTATTTTTATGAATTTCATCTAGTGATAGATGCTGTATTCCTTCTATATGACTTGTGGCAAACTCTCCATCTTTCCGCACATCTACAGGGTGAGCAATACTTCCGTTTGAGAGTCCATCTACAAATTCTTGTGCGGTCACTTCTTGCGTTTCTACCACTTCTTTACCTACTGCAATCCATGCTTCCATACCTCCTTTGAGATATCCTAGACTATGGTCATAACCAACTCTTGAGAGTCGCATCGCTACTTCTTCTTCCTTTCCTTCGTCTGCTATAAATATAATTTTTTGATTGATGTCCTGCACAACAGCTCCTACCCATGGCGCAAACTGACCACTCAATCCTATAAACCAAGCTTGGGGTAGAGACGCTTTCGCGAAAGCGGAAACACTCCTCGTATCCAACACTAACACATCTTCCTGAAGCGCTAATTTTTCAAATTCCAAAACAGAAAGTGGGGTAGTTCCTCTTTCTATAATCGTATCAAAATCTGTATTCACCCGCTTATTCATCGCTACATTTTCTGGAAAATAACCAGGAGGTGCCGCGAGTCCAGTAATCAATTCTTTTATAAAATCTTGCTTCTGTAATTTAAAAGCGTAGTTTGTTTCCTTTTGATTCCCTAGCGTGTCACTTGTCTCACTACTCATATTTTTACCACACGCAGATCCTGCCCCATGCGCAGGATATATGATAATATGATCTGGTAATGGCATGATACGATTGTGTAAACTATCGTATAAGTGTCCCGCTAAGTCTTCTGTGGTAAGCGTTGATTTTGCTGCAAGATCCGGGCGCCCTACGTCTCCAATAAACAAAGTGTCACCTGTAAACAGTGCTTGTTCCTTCCCTTCTTCATCACGCAACAAATAACAGCTAGACTCCATGGTATGTCCAGGCGTATGGATCACTTCTATTTGAAGTGCTCCCACTTGAAAAACCTCTCCGTCTTTTGCACCGTGGTAAGAATACCCTGCTTTTGCATTCGGTCCAAGAACAACTGTAGCTCCTGTAGCTTTAGCTAAATCAACTTGACCACTCACAAAATCTGCATGAAAATGCGTTAAAAAAATATACTTGATCTCACTCTTATTTTCTTTGGCAAGATCTAGGTAAGGCTGCACTTCTCTTAAAGGATCTATGATAATCGCTTCTCCTTGTGAACTTATAAAATAAGCTCCCTGAGCTAAACATTTTGTGTATATCTGTTCTAAGATCATTCGGGCATTTAATTTATTGCAAATTTAAGGAAATAAATAATCCTCTAAGCAAGCTACAAAGTATTCAACAGAATATGTTTTTTATATTTTTGAACTAAACTTTACGATATTAGATTCCAACCTTAAAATAGAACAAGGTTTAGGTGTTGCTTGTTTAGAGGGAGTAGCATACCTGCTGGCAAAGGCAGGTTCAACTAGCTATTTTAGAGATATTGCTTCACACCTTTTTAAAACACTATCTCATTAGTAAAACAGAGGAATAAAAAAAATCGAAACCTATAGGTTTCGATTTTTTTATGTGTTGATGAAAAAAGAGTTACGATTTAATAGAACAACCTATAGCTTTTGTTTCTGTAATTTCTATGGTGTTACCAGAAAGTAATGCGTCTACTGCATTTTCTAGATATTTTACGTTTACAGCGTTAGGATTTCTAGAGTTATCATCTATGGCGCCTATGTATTTTACCTCATTCCCTTTTTCGGTTTTTTGAAGTAAATAAACGTGAGGCGTCTTTGTAGCTCCATATGAAGGATATACTTTTTGTCCTTCGTCTAGAAGGTAAGGGAATGTAAACCCTTTTTCCTTTGCTCGTTTTTGCATCGCTTCAAAACTATCCCCTGGCTGTATTTCTGGATCATTTGGATTGATAGCTATCACAGGAAATCCAACATTTTTGTATTTAGTATCTAATGCTATAATACGATTTTCATTAGCCACAGAGAAAGGGCAGGTATTACACGTAAAAACAACAATAAAGCCTTTGGCGTTTGGATAATCTGAATAAGACACAAAGGTACCGTCCACATTCTTTAAGTGAATATCTTTTGCAATGTCTCCTATTGCGTAGCCGTTTCCATATCCGTTTCTAGTACTGCCTACTTTAGTAGGATTGATTGATTTTACAACAAAAGCAGATAAAATCACAACAAAAGCAATACCTGTCAAGATTTTTAATGTTTTCATAAAAATAATTTAAGTTCTTTTTCTAGTTCTTGATATGTAAACGATTTTTCATAAAAAGAACGTTTCTCTTTATTGTATATAATAGTAGCAGGAATAGCACCTGACCAACTCACATCTACCTTAGGAATCCAACTGTTACCATCCCCATCATCTAAGAATACAACCTCTGATTGGATATTTCTTTTCTTAATAAAATTTGTTAGGCGTTCTGTTTGATCTGGAAAATCTAAACTCACCAAAATGACTTTTACATCTTTTCCACGATACTCTTCGCGTATGGTTTCAAAATGAGGCAATTCTTCTATACAAGGCTTACACCAAGTAGCCCAGAAATTTACGACATGAACAGCAGCATCTGACGCTTCTAAATAGTTTTCTAATCCCTCATAATCTACCGTTACGAAAGAAACCTCTTTTTGATGATCCTTGCTACAACTTAAAAAAAGAACCAGTCCTATAAGTACATAAAATTTCATCGCAACAAAAGTATTGTATGGTTTCCATTTCAGATCATGTATTAACAAACTTTGGCATTCATTCGTTAAAAAATGAGAAAAACCCCTGTAGATTCTAGCATCAAATTTTAAAAAAAATGTTAAAATCTCAAAACATACTAAAAGATACATTACATTTGTACATACAACAGTTGTAATGACAATAGAAAACCTCATACAAACCAAAACGTTACCGCTTTCGCGAAAGCTAACCATTAACCTTTTGTATTCAGCAAATTGGGCGAATGATATAGTAAGTGAAGCTATAAAGCCATTTGGTATATCGCTAGCACAATTTAATGTATTACGCATATTAAGGGGACAACAAAATAAACCTGCAAACTTATCTACTATCAACTCCCGCATGGTATCCAAAACGAGTAATACCACAAGACTCGTAGATAAGTTAATAGCAAAGGGATATTCAGATCGTGTGATTTGTCCTTCCAATAGAAGAAAAGTAGAAATCACAATTACTCCAAAAGGATTATCCTTATTAGAAACTATAGATCCCGTTATAGATCACGCTGAAAAAAAAATCACATCACAATTAAACGATAATGAGCTTGAGATGCTCAATAAACTACTCAATAAACTCAGACATTAATTATATAAACAAAAACACATGAAAACTAAATTAGTTACAGCAATTTTAGCCCTTATCGTAACAGGAGCGTTTGCCACAAACCCAGTTAAAAAAGAAGTAAAAGTAAAAGATGCCACTATTACATGGGTGGGTAAAAAAGTAACAGGATCACATACTGGAACTATTGACTTACAAGAAGGCACCTTAATTATGGAAGGAAATGAGCTTGTAGGAGGAAATTTCATTATTAATATGACTTCATTAGAAGTAACCGATCTAGAAGCTGGAAAAGGAAAAGAAAAATTAGAAGGACACTTGAAAACAGATGAGTTTTTTGGCGTCAACAACTTCCCTACCGCTACATTTACCATTACGGATGTTGCAAAAAGTGGAGACGGCTATAGTGTCTCTGGCAATATGACCATCAAGGGAATCACTCAGCCTATGAAAATACGCATGAACATTAATGGAAACAAGGCGACTACAAAATTAGAAGTAGATCGTACAAAATTTGGAATCACATACGGATCAGGAAGCTTTTTTGATGATTTAAAAGACAAAGCTATCTACGATGATTTTGAGCTTGCCGTAAGTTTAACATTCTAATATAAGGTTACAAAAACATGAGCCCTACAACTAATTTTATAAAATTTGGCAACAGGGCTTTTTTTATTTAAACTAGCTTCCTATATTTACACCTCAAATGAAAAACAATACAGTACATACTTGGTGGTGGAATACGAAACAATCGTTCTCGTAAGGAAGCTCCTATGTATATTTATATATCAAAAGCCTGTCTTACGACAGGCTTTTTCTTTTTTAGAAAAAATAGTTTTTACAAAAGTATACATCATGACATACGCATTAAAAACATATTCAAAAAAACTACTCGCAGACACCATTACACCGGTATCTGTATATCTTCGTCTGCGTGATCGTTTTCCGAATAGTCTATTATTAGAAAGTAGTGACTACCATGCAAACGACAATAGTTTTAGTTATATCTGTTGCAACCCGATTGCTTCGATCAAAGTAGATCGTAATGAGATTGTGCAGCAATTTCCAGATGGCGTCACAACGACTCAGAAGATGACTCCTGAAACTGATGTAGTGGGTATTTTGGACGCTTTCGCGAAAGCGTTCTCCTCCCCATCATCCGATTATAAATTCATCCACAATGGCCTATTTGGATATATGTCTTATGATGCGGTGCATTATTTTGAAGACATAAACATCTTAAAGAAAGAAGCAGATCTCGCCATTCCCGATATGTATTATGCAGTATATCAAAATATCATAGCGATCAATCATTTTAATAATGAAGCTTATATTTTTTGCCATACCACAGGAGATCAAAACAACATCACAGATATAGAACAACTTCTCAAAGTCAAAAATTTTGCTGAGTATGACTTTAATAGAGAGGGCAAAGTTACTACCAATATTTCTGACCAAGGTTTTAAAGATCTTGTCAATACGTGTAAGAAACACTGCCAACGAGGGGATGTTTTTCAAATTGTCCCCAGCAAACGATTCTCTCAAAAATTTAAAGGTGACGAATTTAATGTATATAGAGCACTGAGAAGCGTCAACCCTTCCCCCTATTTATTCTATTTTGACTACGGTGATTTTAAGATTTTTGGATCATCGCCAGAAGCGCAGCTTATTGTGAGTGAAGGAAAAGCCGAAATCCATCCCATTGCAGGCACCTTCAAACGTACAGGAAACGATGAACAAGACGCGGTACTTGCTAAAGAACTTGCCGTAGATGAAAAAGAAAATAGCGAACATGTCATGCTTGTGGATCTTGCACGCAATGATCTCTCTAGAAATGGGCATGGCGTTCAGGTAGAAACCTATAGAGAAGTACAGTTTTTTTCTCATGTGATCCATCTTGTAAGCAAAGTAACAGCGCAAAAACATAAATCTTCAAGTACCTTACAAGTCGTGGCAGATACATTTCCAGCAGGAACGCTTAGTGGTGCGCCTAAGCATATGGCCATGCAATTATTAGAAAAATATGAAAACCGAAATCGTACATTTTATGGGGGTGCTATTGGTTTTATGGATTTTAACGGCAATTTCAATCATGCCATCATTATACGGTCATTCCTGAGCAAAAATCATACGCTACATTACCAAGCGGGAGCAGGTGTTGTTTCAGGTAGCGATCCAGCAAAAGAATTACAAGAAGTATATAATAAATTAGGCGCCTTAACAAAAGCACTAGAACTTGCAGAGGATATATAATTTATGACCCGTTTATAGACCAAAAATAAAATAGATGAAAAAAGTACTCGTTATAGATAACTATGATAGCTTCGTTTACAACCTCGTTCATTATTTAGAGGAGTTAGATTGTACTGTTGTTGTCAAGCGTAATGATCAGTTTCATATAGATGACTGTGAAGATTATTCAAAAATCTTATTGTCACCTGGACCTGGTATTCCTGAAGAGGCTGGACTGCTTAAAGAAGTGATTCAGAAATATGCAGCAACCAAAAGCATTTTAGGGGTTTGTTTAGGACAGCAAGCTATTGGAGAAGTTTTTGGTGGTACGCTTATCAACCTTGATAAAGTGTTTCATGGTGTCGCAACGCAAATTAACATTATTAAAGAAGATACGGTATTATTTCAGGGACTTGATCCACAAATCGCTGTTGGAAGATACCACTCTTGGGTTGTCTCACAAGAAGGGTTTCCAGAAAGCCTAGAAGTGACTGCAATAGATGAAACAGGACAAATTATGGCATTAAGACATAAAATATATGATGTACGCGGTGTACAATTTCATCCAGAGAGTGTATTAACTCCTGATGGAAAAACAATGATAAAAAACTGGATTACTAACGAATAAAACCGACCGTTATGAGAACTATCTTTTTCTATGTTTTGCTATTGTGTATGTTAACCTCTTGTATAGAAGACAAACCCAAAACAATAGAACCTCCTACGCCACCAGAAACTACTATGGAAGTTCCTGAAATTCCTGAGGTACCAGAAGTTCATGAAACAGATACGATTCCAGAACCACCGCCACCACCACCTGTGGTAAAGGCAAAGCCTAAACCCGCTCCAAAAAAGAAAAAGGTAGTCAATAAGAAACCAGAAGATTATAAATCGCTCATTTTTAATGTGCAATTAGGTATCAACCCAGACAGAAAAAATTGGGTGCTTTTTAAAAATGGCACCTACCTTATCTTCCCGAATAATACAGCAGAAAGAGATGCTATAAGAGCTGCCAAAAAACTAATGTCTAATTATAAAAAAGGGGCGTTAAGTACACAAAAATCTTCTTTTGCAAAGGGATGGATTGCGGCAACTAACACAGGAATTTACAATTATATAGACAGAGCTTCCTTTGGAAAAGGAATCCCAAAACAAGAAAATATCCTCAAAAAAGGACTAGACAATATTATGAAAGATGCAAAAGAATTAGAAATCATCTACATCAATCAACCTAAATAGGGAACTCTATTTTCAAAATATATAACCGCAAGAGTATACCGAAAGCTGAAAAAAGAAAAATAAATGAAACAGATTTTGAACCGATTAATACAACACGATGTTCTTTCTAAAGAAGAATCACGTGACATCTTAATCAATATTTCTGAAGGAAAATACAATACAAGTCAGATTGCCTCTTTCTTAACAGTCTATATGATGCGAAGTATTACCGTAGCAGAATTAGAAGGCTTTAGAGATGCTTTACTAGAAGTATGTCTCGCCGTCGATTTTTCTGAATACAACGCCATCGATTTATGTGGGACAGGCGGCGACGGAAAAGACACTTTTAATATCTCTACACTTTCTAGTTTCGTTACGGCTGGTGCAGATGTTCATGTAACAAAACATGGAAACTACGGAGTATCCTCCGTAAGTGGGAGTAGTAATGTCATGGAATACCTCGGCATCAAATTTAGTAATGACAAAGACTTTCTAAAACGATCTATGGATGAAGTTGGAATGTGTGTATTACACGCCCCTCTTTTTCACCCAGCCATGAAAAACGTCGCTCCCATCCGAAGAGAATTAGGGGTGAAAACTTTTTTTAATATGCTAGGTCCTATGGTAAACCCTGCATTTCCTAAAAATCAATTAGTCGGTGTTTTTAACCTTGAATTGGCAAGAATGTATGGATATCTCTATCAAAAAGGAGGAAAAAACTTTACCATTTTACATGCACTAGACGGCTACGATGAGATTTCACTTACTGGCCCTACAAAAACCATTACCAACCATACTGAGGTGATGCTAACCCCTTCTGATTTTGGAGTTTCTGCACACACCCAAGAAGATATTTATGGTGGAGATAGCGTTGCTGCTTCTGCTAAGATTTTTATGGATGTGATTTCAGGCAAAGGAACTGCGCCTCAAAACAATGTGGTATGTGCCAATGCAGGAATGGCGATTGCTACCGTAAAAGGATTGAGTCCAAAAAAAGGATTTGAACAAGCCCAAGAGAGTTTGTTAAGCGGTAAAGCATTGGAGAAATTAAAGAAATTACAAGAATTATCGAGATGAAAAAAAACTTCCCTCCTAAGAAGGAGGGATTGAGGGAGGTGTAAAAACATCTATTTTAAATACAAATTAAAAAGTCGAAAGTGGGATGAGATTCCCACCTTCGTGGGAATAAAATGACGATACTAGAAAAAATAATAGCAGATAAACGCAAAGAAGTAGCGCTTAAAAAGCAGTTGATTCCTACACGACAATTGGAGCAATCGGTGTTATTTGAACGGGAGACACGATCGCTGGCGAAGGCGTTGCGAGAAGGGTCTGGCATCATTGCAGAGCACAAACGCAGATCGCCTAGTAAATCTGTCATCAACAATAGCTTAAGTGTCCAAGATGTTGCTCTAGGCTATGAAACAGCTAGTGCAAGCGGTATGTCTGTCTTAACTGACGGAAAGTATTTTGGCGGATCCTTAGATGATTTATTGTTGGCACGCGCTGCGACTACTTTTCCGTTATTACGAAAAGAATTTATTGTAGACGAGTACCAAATCCTAGAAGCCAAAGCCCACGGAGCCGATGCCATTCTTTTAATTGCAGCTTCCCTTACAAGAAAAGAGATTGAAGATTTTTCCGCTTTCGCGAAAGCGTTACATCTCGACGTCCTTTGCGAGTCTCACAATAAAGAAGAACTCCTCAAATCGATTGTTCCTAATGTCGATATGCTTGGGATTAACAACCGAAACTTAAAAACCTTTGAGGTAAGTATTGAGATTAGTAAAGACTTAGTCTCGTTGATTCCAAACGATTTTGTCAAAGTATCTGAAAGTGGCATTAGTTCGGTGAGTGCCATTAAAGAACTACAACCTTATGGTTTTGAAGGTTTTTTAATTGGTGAGAACTTTATGAAAACAGATGATCCGGGAGCGAGTGCGAAGGAATTTATTGAACAGTTATAAAAAAGTCGAAAGCGGGGAGGGATTCCCGCCTACGCGGGAATAGAAATGAAGCTTAAAATCTGCGGAATGAAATACAACACACAAGAAGTCGCTGCCCTGCAGCCCGACTATCTTGGGTTTATCTTTTATAAGGGGAGTCCGCGTCATTTTGATGGGGAGATCCCAACACTTCCTGAAGGCATTAAAAAAGTAGGCGTTTTTGTGGATGCTGAGATTGCTTTCGCGAAAGCGTACATAGAAAAATACAACTTAGACATCGTCCAGTTACATGGCAACGAATCTCCTGAATATATTAAAGGCCTTAAAGAGGTTATACCGAACGCAGTCGAAATATGGAACGTATTCTCCATCAAAGACAGCTTTGATTTTAACCGATTAACTCCCTACGAATCACGGGTAGATGCCTTCCTTTTTGATACCAAAGGAAAAGCCAAGGGCGGAAATGGATACACCTTTGATTGGGAGGTGTTGAAAAACTACCCCCTACAAACCCCTTTTATATTAAGCGGAGGCATCGGACTCGACGAACTAAAAAAAATAGAAGACATAAGGGCTTTAGATCTTCCTATCCTTGCGCTAGACGTGAACAGTAAGTTTGAAGATAGCCCAGGAAAGAAAAATGTAGCAGCGCTACAAAAATTTCAAAATCACTTCCGCGAAGGCGGAAGTCTCATGAAATGAAGCACTATTAAAATGGTATTCTCAGAAGAGCAATTTTACTTTTATATGACAACAAATACGCATAATAAAGCCCTCTATACTGGTTTTACTGTTGATTTAAAAAGAAGAATAAAAGAACATAAAGACAAAATCTATAAAAAGAGTTTTACAGGTACTTATAATCTTGACAAACTTATTTATTTTGAAACGTTTAAAACAGTCGCTGAAGCAAGAAAAAGAGAACGACAAATAAAAAAATGGAATCGAGAATGGAAAGAGAATCTAATTAGTGATATGAATCCAAATTGGGATGATTTAAGTTGGATGCTATAAAAAATAAAATAGTTCCCGTTAAGACGGGAAATTGGATAAAAACAGAAATAATACGTAAGGGTGGATGAGATTTCCGCCTTCGCGATTCAAATAGCTCCCGTGAAGACGGGAAACTTGATACACATAAAAACAATTCGTTAAGGCAGATGAGATTTCCGCCTACGCGGAAATAAAATGAATATTATGGAAAAAGAAAAAGATTTCCGCCTTCGCGGAAATGAAGAGAAATCTTACCAAGCAAACGACCGAGGCTATTACGGAGATTTTGGAGGCGCATTTATTCCAGAAATGCTCTACCCAAACGTAGAAGAATTACGCTCTCAATATGTGCAAATCATGCAAGAGCCTTCCTTCCAAAAGGAATTTGATGCTTTGCTTAAAGACTACGTAGGACGCCCAACTCCTTTGTATTATGCTAAACGTTTTAGCGAAAGATACAATACCAAGGTGTATTTAAAACGAGAAGACCTTTGCCATACGGGAGCGCATAAAATAAACAATACGATTGGTCAAATTTTGATGGCAAAGCGATTAGGTAAAACCCGAATTATCGCTGAAACGGGGGCAGGACAACACGGCGTAGCTACAGCGACCGTTTGTGCGCTGATGGGTTTAGAATGTATTGTCTATATGGGTGCGATTGATATCAAACGCCAAGCGCCTAATGTAGCCCGCATGAAAATGCTAGGTGCCACAGTCCGCCCTGCCATGTCGGGAAGTAGGACCTTGAAAGATGCCACCAATGAAGCGATTCGCGATTGGATTAATAATCCCGTTAATACCCATTATATTATTGGATCTGTGGTAGGACCCCACCCGTACCCAGATATGGTGGCGCGTTTTCAGTCGATGATTTCGGCAGAAACCAAGAAGCAATTACTCGAAGTCGAAGGACGTGAAAACCCAGATTATGTAGTTGCCTGTGTGGGTGGCGGAAGTAATGCTGCAGGATTATATTATCATTATTTAGATCAGCCAGAGGTAGGCATTATTGCCGTAGAAGCCGCTGGAAAAGGAATTGACACAGGCGAAAGTGCCGCGACCTCAGCCTTGGGACGTGAAGGTATTATTCACGGAAGCAAAACACTCCTTATGCAAACGCCCGACGGGCAGATCACAGAACCATATTCGATTTCGGCAGGATTGGATTATCCGGGTGTGGGCCCTATGCATGCGAATCTATTCAGAACAGGTCGTGGTGAATTTATCTCTGTGACCGATGATGATGCGATGCAAGCAGGGCTGGAATTGAGTAAACTCGAAGGTATTATTCCTGCGATAGAAACCAGTCATGCCCTTGCGATTTTTGAAACCAGAAAATTCAAACCCGATGATGTCGTAGTGATTAATTTATCTGGACGTGGGGATAAGGATTTAAATACGTATATCGAGTATTTTGGATTATAAAGTTTGAAAGTTTTTCATTTCCGCGAAGGCGGAAATCTCAAAATACCTATCGAAAACATAATGGAAACCAAAATATTCTATACATATATCCTCTCAAATAAAGGACATACTGTTTTATACATTGGTTTTACAGGTAATTTAAAACAAAGACTTAAAAAACATATAAACCCAAGTTCGAAGGGATTTACATTAAAATATAATGTTACCAAACTTGTTTGGTTTGAAACTACTCAGTATGTAAATAATGCGATTCAAAGAGAAAAACAGATTAAAAAGTGGAATCGAGAATGGAAAGAAAATCTAATTAATGATAAGAATCCAGATTGGAATGATTTAAGTTGGATGATAGAATAATTAAAATTTAGATATTACTTTTTAAAGAAATAAAAAAACAAGATTTAGATTCCCGCCGGAGTTTACACTGAGTGTCATCGAAGTGCAGGAATGAAATAGTTTAACAATAATAAAGCCGTATGCCGGAAGAGATTCCTGCCTGCGCAGGAATAAAATGAACAGAATACAACAAAAACTCCAAGAAGATAAAAAACTACTCAGCCTCTATTTTACGGCTGGGTATCCTCACATCAACGACACGGTATCTATCTTACAACAACTGCAAGATAGTGGTGTAGATATGGTCGAAATCGGATTGCCATTTTCCGATCCACTGGCCGATGGACCGACCATTCAAGAAAGTAGTACCGCTGCGTTAAAAAACGGAATGACTACACAATTACTGTTTGATCAGCTCAAAGATGTTCGCAAGACGATTGATATCCCGTTGATTGTGATGGGGTATTTTAATCCGATGCTACAATATGGGGTGGAGAAGTTTTGTGCAAAATGCCAAGAAATAGGTATCGATGGGATCATTATGCCCGACCTCCCACTCGCTGAATATGAAGCAGAGTACAAAGCAATCTTTGAAAAATATGGCCTTATCAATGTATTTTTAATTACGCCTCAAACGAGTGATGCGCGTATTCAACAGATTGATGCCGCGAGTAATGGCTTTATTTATATGGTAAGTAGCGCGAGTACGACTGGATCTCAAAGTGGTTTTGGGAACACCCAATCTGAATATTTTGAGCGCATTGCCAACATGAATCTCAAAAATCCTCAAATTGTAGGTTTTGGAATTAGCAATGCCAAAACGTTTGAGGCGGCTACCGCTTTCGCGAAAGGAGCCATCATCGGAAGTGCATTTATCAAACACATTACAGCACATGGCGCAGATAGTGTTGAAGCGTTTGTAAAAACGATACGATAATTAAAAACTGTATAATACGTAAATTAAAAAAAAGAATAGTGCCTTTGTGAATGAAAAATCATAGCTATGTTCAAAAACATCTAATTTTTGTGTATTTCATAGTTAATATTGTGTATTTTGTCGATTTTTAAGTGTTTCCACTCAAAATTAAATTGATCTGTCTGACTCCCTCTATTTTTGTGGTCACAGAACTCAAGATCATGAAAACAAGTATTCTTCTACTACTCTTTATTTTTACTTTTCATACAGCAATCGCTGATGTATCTTCACCTGAGAAGCAAGCACTAGTAGATTTATATCATGCTACAAATGGTGATCATTGGACAGAATCTTGGGATCTAACAACGGCTGTAGAAAATTGGAAAGGTGTTACTGTTATTAATGACAAGGTCGTAGCATTACAACTTACCCATAATAATCTTACTGGAGAGCTTCCTACTTCTATCGGAGATTTAGTCAACTTAAAAGTTTTAAATCTTCATAACAATACACTAAAGGGAAACCTACCTACCTCTATTGGGAACTTGCATGCATTAAAAATTCTAAATATTTCTCTAAATACCTTCCAAGGAAACGTACCAGAAGAGATTTCAAAAATAAAAAGTCTTGAACACCTTTATATATTTGCTAATGATTTCACAGGAACATTAGCGCCAACAATTAGTGAGTTACCTACTATTAAAAGTATCCAAATGTATGCAACCTACATACAAACGGATGTAACAAATACACTCGCTAGTATCGATTAATTACCGACGCTTTCACCCCTTTTTTTATCCCTTATCATTGAAAACCAGAGACACGTGGGGGCGTGTCTCTGGTTTTTTTTAGCTCAGTGTTTATAAAACGAGTCATGATCCTTTTTTAGTTTCTATGTATCTTACGTATGATTTAAAAAAATCATCATGCTATGAAACATAATCGTCGTCGTTCTTTTATAAAACAGGCACTCGCTGGAATTACAGGAGCTACCCTATTACCTTCTTTTACTGCTACAGCTTCTACTACAAAAGAGACAACTCCTGCCTTAGACCCTACCGATACTTCAGAGGCATTTTGGGAAACGGTTAAAAAGCAATTTGTCTTTGCTGATGGCTTGCATTATTTCAATAATGCTTCTTTAGGCTCCTCACCTATTTCGGTCCAAAAAGCCACTAATGAATTTAGAGCTACCTTAGATAGTTTTCCTTCTAAATATATGTGGGGTGATTGGAGTGACGAAAAAGAAGCAGTACGTCAAAAAGTAGCCGACTTATTTTCTGTTTCTAACGAAGAAATTGCGATTACACACAATACTACGGAAGGCATGAACCTCATCGCACGGAGTTTTGATTTACAACCTGGAGATGAAGTGATTTTAGGAGATCATGAGCATAGTAGCGGTACGGTCCCTTGGAAGATATGGCAAGAATCAAAGGGTGTTAGATTAGTACGTCCTGTTCTTCCTATTCTACCTGAAACTATTGAAGATATTGTGGCGGTATATCGAAATGCGATTACCTCTAAAACCAAAGTGATTTCTATATGTCATATGGTAAATACCAATGGGATGATCTTACCCATCAAGGAAATTTCAGAAATGGCACATCAAAGAGGAATTCTAGTGGCGGTAGATGGCGCTCAGAGTTCGGGGATGTTTGCTATTGATTTGCATGACTTAGGCTGTGATTTTTATACAGCGAGTGCCCATAAGTGGCTTTTTTCGCCGAAAGGCATTAGTGTATTTTATGCAAAAAAAGAGAGCCAGCACTATTTAAAACCCTTGATGGTGGCTCGTGGGTATGACGACCCTAGTATACGTCGTTTGGAGAATTACAACACGCGAAATTTACCTGAGTATTTAGGACTAGGTGCCGCCGTAGATTTTCATATGCAAATTGGAAAAGAAAAGATTGCACAACGTTCGTTTGAGCTTAAGAACTATTTTAGATCTAAAGTTCAAAACAATCCTAGTTTTAAACTAAAAACACCAGAAAATGACGCGCTATCCTGTGCCATACAAACCGTTGAAATTGTAGGTAAAGATGTTAGGGAGGTTAAAAAACAACTCTTTGAAAACTATGGTATCGATACGCGCCCTATGACCACGTTTGGATTGAATGGGGTACGAATTTCTTTTGCCATTTTTATTACGAAGAAGGATATTGATTACTTGGTGGAGGCTTTGGAAGAGATTGCTAATTCATAAAAAAGATGATCTACAAACTAATTGTCTTTTTTAGTATCGTTTTTATTTCTTGTTTTGGATATAGCCAGTCTGACTCTTTATATTTTTCAGTGACCTCTTACTATACAGGCACCGAACTTTATAAAACAGATACGATATCAATAAAGAACACAAAAAAAACTTTAGATGTTTATTTTTATAAAGAACATTTTAATCAATTTTACGGTCTCCCTAAAAAGCTTGTTCGAAAAAAATATAAAAATCAAGAAATTGTGGAATGGGCTTTTAATGATAAACCTAAAGAGTTTAAAAAAAACTGGTCACATTCGTATACTTATGATGCGCAAGGAAAACTTATTGAATATGAATATTCAGGATGTGTGATCTGTTCTCAATTTCCTTGGGGATTTTCATTAGTTTATGATGAGAATAACACTATCATTAAACAACAAACGTATCTTTTATCTCAGACAGTTACAGTTGAGCAAGGTAAACCAATCACACATATGAAACCCCACAAACAAAGTAAAAATTGTATTCAACTTACGTATGACAGTGAAGGAAATGTTATTTTGTTGGAAAAATATAATCCTCAAGGAATATCAGAAAAAATTCAGTTACTTAAATAATGGGTTAGATATTTCTACGTATCCTCATTTGCCTTTACCCAAACATCATTAGCATATGGGAGTACTACTTCGGGCACAAGGTCGGAGCAATCGCCTCCGTATCGAATGACTTCGCGTACAATAGAAGAGGAGATATAACTTTTCCCAGAAGAGGTCAGTAAGAAAATGGTTTCTATTCCAGAGAGTTTTCTGTTGGTATGAGCGATCGCTTTTTCAAACTCAAAATCCCCTGGGTTCCGGAGTCCGCGTAAGATAAATTCGGAATCTTGTTCTTTACAGAAATCAACGGTAAGACCGCTATAGCTCATCACTCTGATTTTAGGCTCATCTTTAAAGGTTTCCTCTAAAAAACGTAAACGCTGTTTTAGGGAAAACATATATTTCTTATCAGAATTGACGCCAATAGCCAAAATAACCTCATCAAATAAAGTCAATCCTCTTTCTATAATGTCGTAATGTCCCATGGTAATAGGATCAAAAGATCCTGGAAAAACTGCTCTTCTCATAGATTAAAAATACGGAAATTATAAATGATAGCGTTTTTATTTTAGGGTAATGATATGTTGAAGTTGAACTCTTTCCTTTTTTGGCAGTAAAAACAAAGAGATTCCCACCTTCGTGGGAATTAAATGAATCTAGACTTACAACAAGCATTTATTTTTACACCTTCCTAGTACTTATTTCGACCAGCACGACGCCTTCCTGGGAGGGAAGAATCTTATGAAGATTAAGGCGAAATGATTCTATTATTTAAGAATATCGAATGTTAAATTACGAACTAAAAAATACTACCGACTACCGACTAATAGCTAACGACCAAAACCTACTCCAAAACCTACTCCAAAACCGCTTCAATCGCTTCTCCTAATAAATCTGAAAGAGGAATCCCAGCTGCTTTGGCTTGTCTCGGGATAATACTTTCTAACGAAAGTCCGGGGTTGGAATTGACTTCAACAAAGTGGGGTTTTCCGTTATGAAAGATAAAGTCAATACGGCAGATACCCTTGAGTTTTAATAATTCGTAGATCGCTCCTGTTAGTGACTGGACACTTTCGGTTTGGTTATCGCTTAATCGAGCGGGTACGATTTCTTGCGACTTGCCTTCATACTTAGCTTGGTAATCAAAAAAATCATTTTCTGAGACAATTTCGCATACGGGCAATACCTTGGTTTTTCCTTCATAAGTACAAACGCCTACAGACACTTCAGTACCACTTAAAAAAGATTCGATAAGGACTTCATCATCTTCGGCGAAGGCTTTTTCGAGGGCGGGTGCTAATCCGTTTTCATTGTAGATTTTACTCACGCCAAAGC
Source organism: Dokdonia ponticola (assembly GCF_042653865.1). Lineage (NCBI taxonomy): Bacteria > Pseudomonadati > Bacteroidota > Flavobacteriia > Flavobacteriales > Flavobacteriaceae > Dokdonia > Dokdonia ponticola. The sequence goes on from NZ_JBHSFV010000001.1 coordinate 721,601, forward strand.
TAGATCCTGCTCGGTTAGGTTTTACGAAACAAGGGAATTGGATGCGTTCTTTTATGGCTTTCGCGAAAGCGGTATCCACCACATCCCCTTTGTTGACATACACCGACTGCGCCATGTCAATCCCATACGGTCGAAGTACGCTCAACGTATCTCTTTTATTAAAAGTAAGAGCACTTTGGTAAAAATCACAACTCGTCTGCGGAATTCCCATCACTTTGAGATAGGCTTGAATTTCTCCATCCTCGCCTGGAGTGCCGTGAATGGTATTATAACAAGCATCAAAATACACTTTCCCGAAAGGTAATAGTACACTAAACTCGCCCATATCCATATAGAACTCCTCCCCTTCATACATACACACCCACTTATCTTTTAAAATATGGATTGCGTACGCAGTATATTTGTTGGGGTCTAAAGTATTCATGACCGTAGTGCCGCTTTTGATAGAAATCTCATACTCACTACTATAACCTCCCATGAGGACGGCAATATTTTTTGACATAAAAGAAAGATTATGGCTGTTTATATTTTGCACAAAATTATAACTTAAAAATACTATAATTTATAGAGATCTGTTAAAAGAAAAATCAGTTATTTACGTTGTATTTTTAGAGACCCAAAATACTAGACACAAAGTGTGCTATCAAAAGACGGTCAATTTTATATCTTTGCCAGACTAACCTGACTATTCTATGAATATATTTCGATTTCTATTCAGTAAGACGTTTGTAAAACAATTAGGTCTTGCGCTACTGATTCTTGTTGCTTTTGTTTTTATTGTAAAATGGTGGTTAGGGAATACTACAAACCATGACCAGCGTATTGCAGTACCTGATCTTAAGGGAATGACCCTAGATGTCGTAGATCAAGAATTGAGTAATGCTAACTTACGTGTTTTTATTTTAGACAGTTCTAATTACAATCCTGATTATCCTAAATATTCTGTGATAGAGCAAAACCCTGCAGCTGGAAAATTTGTAAAGGAAAATAGAAAGATTTATTTGGTATTAAATCCGTCTGGATACCGTAAAGTAAAAATTCCAAATGTGATCAGTAAGACACGTAGACAAGCAGAACCAACGCTAAATGCGCTTGGTTTTAAAATAGGAAAGATCACCTATATTGATCATATAGGAGAAGACGAATTACGTGAAATGTACCATAAAGGCAAACGACTTCAGCCTGGCGATCTACTTGAAAAAACAGCTACGATAGACCTCGTATTAGGAAATGGAAAAGGCAATTACAGAGATGCCTTAGGAGGTGATACAGATGCACAAAATAACGATACTGATGGAGGAAACTAGTCCTATGGGACCTGAACCACAAGATGACGAGCTGTATGAGCATTACAGTTTTACGGCAAGCGAAGGGCAAGAACCTTTACGTGTCGATAAATTCTTAATGAATTTTGTAGAAAATGCGACCCGTAGTAAAATCCAAAAAGCAGCCAAAAATGGCAGTATTGAGGTCAACGGAAAGGTGGTAAAACAAAATTACAAGGTCAAAGCCCGTGATGTGGTACGCGTACTTTTTGAGCATCCTCCTTACGAATACTTATTGACTCCAGAAGATCTTCCCTTGGAGATTGTGTATGAAGATAATGAAGTCCTCGTAGTAAACAAAGCAGCGGGTATGGTTGTTCATCCAGGACATGGCAATTATTCTGGAACACTTATTAACGCGCTCATTTATCATTTTGAAAATCTCCCGAATAATAGCAGTGACCGCCCCGGATTGGTACATCGCATCGATAAAGATACCAGCGGACTGCTTGTGATTGCCAAAACAGAGCAGGCAATGACCCATCTATCAAAACAGTTTTTTGACAAATCAACTGAGCGGGAGTATGTTGCTTTGGTTTGGGGAAATGTAGAAGATGATGAAGGCACCATTGAAGGAAATATAGGCCGTCACCCTAAAAACAGATTACAAAATACAGTGTATTATGGGGACGAAGCAGATCAGGGGAAACCAGCCGTTACCCATTATAAAGTCATAGAACGTCTTGGCTACGTGACCCTTGTTTCTTGTAAACTAGAAACGGGACGCACGCACCAGATCAGAGTGCATATGAAACATATAGGCCACACCTTATTTAATGACGAGCGTTATGGTGGCAATGCGATTTTAAAAGGAACTTCATTTACAAAATATAAGCAGTTTGTAGACAACTGTTTTAAAATCTTACCACGTCAAGCCTTACACGCAAAAACCTTAGGTTTTGTGCATCCAAGTACCGGAAAACTCATGCGTTTTGAAGCTCCCATTCCAGAGGATATGACCGCATGTATTGAAAAGTGGCAAACGTATGCAACGCATCAGCAGTAGTTTTTTTTAGGGATTAGGTCGGTGACTTCGATACAATTTTAAATCATCACGTTGTTCTGATGTAAAATCACTCAGCCTCCTCGCTTTTGTGATATTTAAAATAGAGTACTACTCTATTTTACACTTTTACACTTTTACACTTTCCTAAAAATAATTCTTTTAATTCTCTCGAAGGAGGGAATCTTATTCTTCATATCTTAAATATCCTTTAAAACCCCTCAACCCCTAAACCCCTAAACCCCTAAACACCTCAACTCATCAACTCCTCAACTCCTCAACTCCTCAACTCCTCAACTCCTCAACTCCTCAACTCATAACTTCCATCTATAGTAACCTACGCACAATCTATATCTACGTATTCCTTTTCAGGTAGAGATTTCTTACTTTTGATGTAAAAGCAAATTAGACTATGAAAATCGTTGTTTCTCCAGCAAAATCGTTAAATCTTGAATCCGAACTTCCAACGTCCCGTGCGACACAACCTGTCTTCTTGGAGCAGGCAAGTACGTTAAATGGTACGCTTTCGCGAAAGTCAAAAAAAGCGATTGGAGAGCTGATGAGTATCAGTGATAAACTCGCAGAGCTAAATAAGCAACGTAGTATGGATTTTGAGACTCCTTTTACTACGGAAAACGCGAGACCAGCAATTTATACCTTTGACGGAGATGTCTATATTGGATTGGATGCCTATACCATCCCTGAAGAAAAATTAGACAGACTTCAAGATACCTTACGCATTCTTTCTGGAATGTATGGGATTTTAAAACCCCTCGATTTGATGCAAGCCTATCGTTTGGAAATGGGAACAAAGCTAAAAATTGGAAAGTCAGACAACCTATACAGCTACTGGGGAGATACTCTCACTGAGCATTTAAACAACGAACTCGCCGATGATGAATTATTTATCAATCTAGCGAGTAACGAATACTTCAAAGCCATTCAGCCTAAAAAACTAAAAGTTCCTGTGATTACCCCTGTTTTTAAAGATTTTAAGAATGGGAGGCTGAAAGTGATTTCGTTTTACGCTAAAAAAGCAAGAGGTCTGATGGTACGTTACATCATCGATAAAGACATTACAACCCTAGAAGGTCTGAAAGGATTTGATTACGAAGACTACGGCTTTAGTGAGGAGCATTCTAACTTGGAGAAGAATGAGTTGGTGTTTGTGAGGTAGTGGAACTTCTCTACTAGTTTCTTACCTTAGAAAATGAAAAAATGTAAATTTAGCGTAGTTACCCTTATACTTATTAGTGTATTTTTTAATCAAGCAGTTATGGCACAAGATCTACTGGTTGATTTAGCCAAAGAAATGTGTCTTTGTTTTGAATCTAAAAAATTAAAAAATGCAGCAGAAACGAGGCCATGCTATGATGAGTTATTTCAAAATAATTATAGTAAAATAGAAGACTACTATAACACAGAAAATCTTTCTGAAGATCAATTAATGGAGTTTGAGACTAAGATTGCCGCAACTACACTTAATAATTGTCAATATATTTATGATCATTTTCCATCTGGAATTGTAGGAGAAGAAAAGATCGTCAATAAGCAAGAAAACGTAGTTTGTGATAACTTAAAAAATGCCAAGTTCTATTATCTAATACAAAGACCTAATTCTCCAATAAGGGATACAACTTTTGTAACAATCAGTGGCGATTCGTTTTTAGAACAGATGACTTACCAAGACACGTATTCATTATCAAAAATAGTATGGAAAGATCATTGTAAATATGAATTAACATTCCAAGAAACAAATGATCCATTTAGGAAAGAAATTCTTGAACATGGTCAAGTATTTGAATATGAAGTTATTTCAAATACCGAGGAATCCTTTTTCGCAAAGACGGTATGGAAAGGAAGACCGTATCGCTATGAATTAATTAAACTAAAGTAGCGCTCTTAAAATAGAAAAAAATAAAAATGACATCGAAAACTATTTCAAAAAAAACTCTCAAATTATACTTTACATACTTTTTTTAAACTTTCCTATCGCACAAAAAATGAAAGAAATCATCCAATCCCATACCCATGTATCTGATGAGGTGTATCAGCTCTTTCTAGATACTGCTATCAAAAAGGAAGTCCCAAAAAATCAAATACTCTTCTATCCAGAAAAAGTAAACCACAAGTATTTGTTCATTGAAGAAGGGCTTTTAAGGGGATACAGAATTATAGATGGCAAAGAGTACACACATCATTTTTATGTATCCAATTGGTTCGCCACCGATTTTAAAAGTTACCTAACAAACAAACCCAGTGAAATATACATTGAAACATTAACCGATGCTGTGTATTATGAATTTGACAAAAAAGATCTTTTACGTTTGTATAGCGAACATCATGCATTAGAAAAACTAGGCAGAATCATAGCAGAGAAAGCATATCTATTTACGGTTGAAAAACTAACGAATATGCAAACCCTAGATCTTAAAGAGCGATACCAAAACCTAGTTGAACAGAATCCAGCGTTATTTCAAAGTGTACCCCAAAAATACATCGCCTCCTATATAGGTGTTTCAGAACAAAGCCTAAGCCGCATAAAAAACAATATAATTTCTTAACAAATGTGAATGTGTAGGGATTAGAAACTCTTTTTCTTTGTGAAGACAAACTCCATAAAAATTCACAAATGAAAATTACTTTTTTATACAGCCTGCTACTCCTCTTTACAGGTACAAACATCACAAACCCCAACTCAAATAGAATCTCTGATAAATCCCTAGATCTTGCTCTTTTAAAAGGAGCTTGGACATTAGATCTAAGCCCCGAAAATAAAACAGATGACAACTTTGCAAAAATGACCATAACGAGTGTTTCTGAAAATTCTCTTGAAGGTACATTTTATAGAGATGGCGTAAAAATACGGGAAGGCCGAATCAATACACAGCGAGGCATTCTGTATGCTGCGTTGGTTTCTAGTGATAATTCTGGCACTTACAATACGTCTTTTTATTATAATGACGGTATCATATACGGCACAACACATTCCGTTGATAAGGATTTTCTAGCTGTATGGACCGCAACCAAAACCTCTAAATAGTCGTATGAAATCATATAGCATCTTGTTTTTATTTTTGGTCTTTAATTCATGTTCAGATCAACAAAAAAACACCGTTGAGTTCACTCCTAGTTTCAAAGAATCTTCAGAAACAACCCATAAAATTCCAGAGGGGCAAGACTTTACTTTCGGATATTTAGAAGTACTTGAAAATAGAAATCAACCCACAGGAAAGACTATACAACTCCCTGTATACATCTTTAAAAGTAGAAATCCCAATCCCAAAAAAGACCCTATTATCTATACGGTAGGCGGTCCAGGTTCCTCCACAATGCGATCAGCACAGTACATGAACTACTACAAGTACCTTGATGATAGAGATTTCATTCTCGTGGAACAACGCGGGACTCAGTTTGCAAAGCCTAGCCTAGATTGCCCCGCATGGTCAGAAGCGATCTATTTATCCAATCTACCCGATTTTGATGAGACAAAAAGAGATCGTTTGTTTGAGGATGCTGCTAGCCAATGTAAAACTGCACTTACTAAAAAAGGAATTGATCTGAACAGCTATACTACAAACGAAATTGCCGCAGATATCGAGGATTTACGAAAGGTATTACACATAGAAAGCTATAACTTATTGACAATTTCTTACAGCACAAAAATTGCTCAAGTCTTACTAAGAGACTATCCAGAAACTATCCGAAGTGTTGTCATGGATTCGCCACTTCCCTTAGAAGTTAATTATGGTGAAGAAAGTGTAGCCAATCTTTTGGAAGTAGCCCATGCCTTACTTTCAGATTGTGAATCAGATGCTGATTGCAATATTGCTTTTCCAAACCTGAAAAATCGTTTCTTTAAGTATCTAAAAGAGAAAACAGAAAACCCATTAATCGTAGAAGTGAAAAATCCTACGAATGGAAAATTAGAAACCTTCTATCTCAAAGGAGAAGATTTAATAACTGTTTTCACCGCTACATCAATCCCAAACATTCCTTTTGAAATCGAAAAGATGCTCAACAATGACCTAAGTTCAATAAAAGCGCAATTGTCAAATCTATTTGAAAAACCAGACACCTTTAATGGCTACGGATTAGGAATGCGATTATCTGTTTGGTGTGCAGAAGAATATCCCTTTAATTCTCAAGATCGTATCAAATTAGAGACCAATAAATATCCAGAAATAAAAGGATTATCTCCAGCTGTTTTTAAGGAAGAAGTTTGCACAATATGGGGTGTTAAAAAAGTAAATGACATAGAGAATACACCTATTCAAAGTGACAAACCTATTTTATTGATCAGTGGAAGCTATGATAACGAAACACCCGTAAAATGGGCCGCTGCTATGAAAAATAACTTGCCCAACAGCTATCATTTAATTTTTGAAGGATGGACACATACACCCACCACCAATTGGGGGAATCCATGTGGCATGCAAGCTGCCAATGATTTCTTCAACAACCCTAACCAACAACCTACTCCAGAATGTTTAGAAACTATAAAAGGACCCGTATTCAAAACCGAATGATTCTAATGAGAAGTAGTATTTAACAACACAAATCATAAAAATACCTTAACAGCCTATCAATAAAACCATAAGTAAATTGAATATCCCGTTCCTTTCCCTACTTTTGAGGGATGCTTTACTATCTTATTATTGGACTTCAGATCTATTGCTTGTATCACGCGTTTAGTATCCGTAACAAAATATACTGGTATTTTATTATACTCTTGGCTCCAGGCCTTGGATCTGCCCTGTATTTGATTACACAGGTATTTACAAAAAAAGATGCTGATATCGTTCAGAAGGAGATCATTGCGGTGATCAATCCTACCAAAAAAATAAAAGACCTCGAAGCAAAAGTCGCCTTTGCAGACACCTTTCAAAGCAGAGTTGACCTCGCCGATGCACAGCTTGAAATAGGAGATTTTGACAATGCCATCATCAACTATAAAGAAGCCCTTTCTGGAAGTCATAGTAAAGATTACTATGCAACATCGCAAATACTCATCGCCTATTATCAAAAAGAAGCGTATGAAGATGTGATTGCTATGGCACAAATCATTAAAGACAAAGCTGACTTTGAAACCTCAAAAGCACAGTTTCTGTATGGACTTTCATTATCAAAAGTAGGAAAAGACGAAGAAGCTGAAGCCATTTTGAAAAAAATTGACAAACGCTATTCTCACTATGAAGAACGTCGTATGCTTGCTCAATTTTATAAAGACACCAATAAAACCGCTGAAGCAAAAGAACTCTTAGAAGAACTCATCGCAGAAGGTGAATATATGACCAAAACGAACAAACAATTATACAAAACTACCTTTTCAGAAATTCAGAAATTGCACACTGAACTCACTGCCTGACACATGCCTCCCTTCCTTCACACCCATCCGTATGAACCGTACAATTTAGAGGGCGCTACCAAATTGATTGTAGGCACCCTCCCGCCCCCTAGGTTTACCACAGGTGACTTAAATGACAAAGATGTAGACTTTTGTTACGGCAGTAGTAATGGGCAATTATGGCCCATTTTAGATACCCTATTTGATCTTGGACTAGTGTATGAAAATACCCATCAGGCTATTGAGCAACGTATGCATTTTTTGCTTTCGCGAAAAATTGGCGTGTGTGATATCGTAGCTTCCGCAGAAAGAACCAAAATAGACGCTTCAGATCTCGGAATGCAAAACGCACAACTTCGTGATATGTTTGGGTATCTGTCGAAATATCCCAATATCAAGACCTTATTATTTACAGGAGGCAACAGCAAGAATGGTCCCGAATACTTTTTTCGCCGAAAGGCTAAAGAACACAACATCAAACTAGACATCGTTTCCAATGAAGTGCCTCGTATTCATTCGTTTATTTGGAAAGGACGTACCGTGCAAACCGTATCGCTCACAGCACCTTCTGGCGCGGCCAATAGAGCCATTGGAAGTCTGCCCCTTTACAAAAAATTAAAAAGTAAAAACCCAAAATTCACCACTATTGATTTTAGAGTGATGCAGTACGCACCGTTTTTTTAAATTACAATGTTCCTATTTCCCTACCATTTTACCAAGAAATATAGCTAACTATACTTTCTGTGCTTCTGTAGATCACATATTTAAAAATATTCAGTAGTTTTAACCTACCTAAATCTATTCGTTTTATGAAAAAAATTACTTTTTTTGTTATTTCAGTATTCTTCAGTATAGCTTCTTACGGGCAACTTACTGTAGATGACACAGACACCACTCCTTTTGAAGATATTAGTGCAACAGGAACAGAACTCATGCTCACTGATGATGGAGAAGAAAATATTGTCATCCCGTTTGACTTTGATCTAGACGGACAAATATCTTCAGATATTCGAGTTGGAAATAACGGTGGGGTCTTGTTTGGCACTACCACGGGAGATTTATTTGCTGGAAATTTACCTTTAGCCGGATTGACCCCAAGAATCGTTCCTTTCTGGGATGACTTTGATGATGAACTAGGGGGTGTATTTTGGGAAGTTCGCGGAACCGCTCCTTTAAGACGTGTGATTATCCAATGGGATGACAGACCTCACTTTCCTGGAGACACAGAAATCGATCCTGCTACGTTTCAATTAGTATTGTTTGAAACAAGTAATGATATCCTATTTGTTTATGAAGATGTTTTATTTGATGATCCAGATTTTGACAATGGCCAGAGTGCTACTATTGGTGTCGTAAGTGAAACAACGGTTTACGAATATGCCTTTAATGATCCTAGTCCGCTTGATGGGATTAATGCCATACGCTACTCATCAGTCAATGAAAGTTTTACTGAATGTGGCTCTACTGGACAGGTTATAGATCCAGATAGCTCTAATGACGGTGATACCGTCACTTCTGTGATTACCGTTAACGAAACCGGAATCATAGGAAATGATTTTTTTATAGACACACTTGAACTTGATATCACCCATAGTTTTGTAGGAGATTTAGATATTACACTCACATCTCCTGAAGGAACTACGCTTATCTTATCCAATGAAAATGGAGGTAGTGGAAATAACTATACGGATACTGTTTTCCAAGATGGTGGTGATCCAATAAATGCCTCTTCAGCCCCTTTTACAGGTGTTTTTGAACCTCAAGGTGGGACTTTTGATGCGGCTTTTACAGGACAAGAAATTAACGGAGATTGGACACTTACCATCACAGATGTGTTTAGTAGTAGTGAGATGGGAATGTTGAATTTGTATTGTATCAACTTCACCTCTTTTGCTATTATTTGTCCAGAAAATGTTACGGTTGCCATTAACCCTACCATTGTGCCTATTGGCGTAACAACCACATTTACCCCTGGCTTTAGTACTGCTCCAGAAGCGCTTATAGATGGTTCTGGACTTTCTGACTTCCCAGATGTAAATGCTACCCATGAAGATACGACACCTAGCAACTCTTTTGTGAGTGATAATGAGACAACTGGAAGTTTTGATTTTGATTTAGGAGGCACATTTATACTTAATGGTGTCTCAATATGGAATCAAAACGCTGGAGGCCCAGGAACATTAGGAGAAGAAGGAGTAAGAGAGATTTTACTATCTGCATCTCTAGACGGGATAACATATACCACAATTCCTAATGCACCAACTACCATTGCGCAAGTAATAGAAAACGGACCTGTAGACCCTGAACAATTTGGCTTTATAGATACCGAAGCAGCTTTTATTCGCTTAGAAGTACTGAGCAATCATGGAGATGACGACACAGGATTTGCTGAAATTGCTTTTGTAGGAACTGCTTGTGAGGCTATGGTTACTTTTGACGCTCCTACAACAACTGGAACACCAAATACCCCTTTACAAATAGAAGGCTTAGAAAGTGGTGCTGTTTTTCCAGTGGGGATCACTACAAACACCTATGAAGTTGAAGGAAATGACGGGAGTTCCCTAACGTGCTCTTTTGACATTAATGTCATTGACGAGACACAACCATTCATTATAGGATGCCCAGATGATTTTGAAGTCAACCAAGAAGGAAATGCAACCGTAACCCTTGATGATTTTACGGTGTTTGTATCTGCAAGTGATAACTGTAGTGCCGTCACCATCACCCAGGACCCTGCAGCAGGCACTACATTAAATCAAAATACAGAGCAAACTGTGACTGTAACCGCTACAGATGCATCTGGAAATGCAGCTATTTGTACATTTAATATTACTGTATTATCGTCCTTGAGTGTAGATGATGTAGCCTTAAACGATGTGATCAGTATCTATCCAAATCCAACAAGAGACATCATTACTATTGCAAATAGCGGAAACAAATCAGTATCACAAATCAGTATTTCTGATATTAATGGACGTATTTTAGAAACGCATTTAGTTCAAGAGGAAACTTTAGAAACACAAATTAATATTTCGACCTATGCCTCAGGAATTTATTTTGTACGTATCAACTCTTTGACTGAAAGTATTGTTAAAAGAGTTATCAAGCAGTAGAATGATATACATATTATTTGAAACAAAAAACCACCGAATTTATCATTCGGTGGTTTTATAAAAATCAATTAACTATGATTTATTCTTTTACAAACTTATAAGTTCCAACTCCTCCTTCACTAGCAACTTCTAGTATGTAAATACCAGTTTTAAGTTGAGATACATTAATTTGATCAGAAAGTGATCCAATTTTTTGATCAACAACTAACTGTCCTACTAAGTTATAGATTTTAGCATTTTCAAGGTTAACAGCTGCAGATATATTTAATACATCATTAGCTGGATTAGGAAACATCTTGAAATCTGATATATTTTGCTCACCAATAGAAAGAGACTCGCAAGTTATATCTGCAGACCATCCTTCTTCTGTAACTGAACCGTCAGATGTAAATACGATAGTTAAAGCTCCAGTAGAATGCGTAGATGTAAAACTATCTCCTACAGAAAGTAAACTAGTATCTACAGAAGGAACTCCTCCATCACCAGACTCTTCTCCACATAATGTTTGTGCAAGAACAGGTGAACTAGTATCTGGTCCATCATAGATGGTAAGGAAATCCCAACATCCATCTTGTGAACCATTTCCAGTAGATGACTCAATGTCTACAAAAGTAAACGTGATCGTTACTACATTATCTGGACTTGAGATAACAGTTGTAGTAACCTCATCATTGCTGTATGGAGCGGCATCTCCTCCTGAATCAAGGAATACACCATCATCACAGGTTAAGTCTTGCCCAAAAGCTACTAAGTTAAACATTGCAAATAAAAATAATAAAGTAATTTTTTTCATATTAAATTAGTTTAGGTTAAATAATGGCGTAATGTAATGAATTAATCCAAGAGAATCAACAAACGATACTTTTATTGAAATAAATGTATCTTTAAAAATTAAACACATATTTATTTCAATAAATCTTATAATTTGCATCATATTTTATTGATTTGACAAGTTCCTATGAAAAATACGTCCATTTTTTTATTGCTCCTTCTGTTTATTTCTTGCTCTGAAACCGTAGATAATCCTGACAACATCGACTTCACAACTACCTTTGAAAAAAGTAACGGAACACAAACACCTACTTATGAGGAGGTAATTCAGTTTTACAAAGACCTTGATGCTGCCTACGTATCTATAAAAACGTATGAAGTAGGCACTACAGATATCGGAGAACCGCTTACCTTAATTAGTTTTAATCCTAACCGCTCTTTTGAAAGCGAATTTTCAGAAAAGCAAGATGTACGCCGTATTCTTATTAATAACGGAATTCATCCTGGAGAATCCGATGGGATTGATGCAACCATGATGCTCATGCGTGACCTCGCACAAGGAAAGATAGAAGCTCCCAAAAATACATGGGTAGGCGCTATCGCCGTCTATAATGTAGGGGGTGCACTCAACAGAAATAGTACTTCTAGAACTAATCAAAATGGTCCTGAAGCCTATGGCTTTCGAGGCAACGCAAAAAACTACGATCTCAATCGGGATTTTATAAAAAATGACACTAAGAATTCGCAAGCCTTTACAGAAATTTTTCATTTGGTACGCCCAGATGTATTTATAGATAATCACGTAAGTAATGGTGCCGATTACCAATACACCCTCACCCATTTATTCACGCAACATAACAAGCTAGGAGGCGTTTTAGGCGACTATATGTATCAAGATTTTCAACCAAAATTAGAGCTCGATTTAAAATCTAAAGATTGGGACATCACGCCGTATGTCAATGTTTTTAACCGTACGCCAGAGCAAGGATTCAGCCAGTTTATGGATCATCCCAGGTATTCAACGGGGTACACCACGTTATGGAATACCATTGGATTAATGGTAGAAACACACATGCTAAAACCCTATAAACCTCGTGTAGAAGGCACGTACGAACTCATGAAAAGTACCTTGAAAATCACCGCTCAGGAAGGAGAAAAGATCAAAGCCTTGCGGGAAAATGCTTTTAACGCTTTCGCGAAAGCGGACACATACCCGCTCGCACACGTGTTGGATAGCACACAAACATCTACCTTACAATTTCTTGGCTATGAAGGTAAAATGATCCCTAGTGAAATCACAGGAAAACAACGCTTAAAATACAATCGCGACAAACCCTTCACCAAAGAAGTCACCTATTATAACTTCTTTAAACCAGCAAAAGAAATCACCATCCCAAAAGCGTATGTGATCCCGAGAGGCTGGAGAGATATTGTTTTAAAATTACGTGAAAACGAAATCAGCTATAAACAATTAAAAAGAGACACCACATTTATGGCTGAGGTATATCACATAGATTCCTACCAGACACGTAGAAGTGCATACGAAGGTCATTATCCACATTATGGAACAACCGTCACCGCGACCCAAGAAGAAGTAACCATACGCAAAGGAGGTTATCTTATAAAAACAGAAAATCAAGATGGACTGCGGTATCTTCTCGAAACCCTAGAACCTGCTGCTAATGACAGCTTTTTTAATTGGAACTTTTTTGACACGATTTTACAACAAAAAGAAGGCTTTTCTCCCTATGTATGGGAAGATAAAGCACTAGAGTTTTTAAATGAAAATCCAGCGATTAAAGCGGAGTTTGAAGCCAAAAAAGTAACAGAACCTGCTTTTGCACAAAATTGGTATGCACAACTAAGCTGGATTCATAAGAAGTCCCCTAATTATGAAAAAGCACACTTACGCTATCCGATCGTTAGGATGCTTCGTTAGGTAAGCTGCCGGAAAAAGCAACTTAATATTGTTATACGATTTTTCTAACGCCTCTTGTGTTTTCTGGAAATCTTTCCATTTTACTTTTTTGATTCCTTCATTTTCCTGAGGAACTAATGGGCCATCAAATTCGGTGTACATCTCATACCAATAGGTTTCTTTTAACCTATATTTACCATTACGTTTAAAAACGTGATAGGTTTTTGTGATGAACTTTTTAATTTCGATACCCGTAACGCCTGTCTCCTCTTCCACCTCTCTTACAGCGCAGGTTTGAATATCTTCTCCTTTTTCAATTTTTCCTTTAGGTAAGTCCCATTTTCCGTTTCTATAAATGAATAAAATTTCTTTTTTAGGATTATAGACAAGACCACCACCCGCTACAATCACAGGCAATTTCTTCTTCAGGAATTTGAGAAGTTTCTCTTCTTTTTTATGATAAAGATTCACATAAATGAGCTCCCCATTAATCATTTTTTTTATAATTCTCTTCAACTTAGCCTTCTTAAGCGGAATCGATTTATAATTATTCCCAATCTCTTTTTCAGTAGATAGAATTATAGGAATATCATTCACAAAAACTTTATACATTTGCAGTATGATTTTAGACAAAGAAACGGCAAAAAAGACTGCCGAATTATTATTGCAAATTAATGCAATAAAATTACAACCACAAGACCCTTTTACATGGGCGTCTGGATGGAAATCCCCCATCTATTGTGACAACCGAATCACCCTGTCTTATCCCTTTATACGCAACTACTTACACCAAGAAATGGCAAAGCAAGTAGAGCGTATCTATGGAAAGCCAGATGCCATTGCGGGTGTTGCTACAGGGGCTATCGGCATTGGTATGCTTGTTGCTGACTACTTGAATCTTCCGTTTGTATACATACGTCCTGAAGCAAAAAAACATGGGCGTCAAAACAAAATAGAAGGTCATCTAGCCCCAGGAAGCTCTGTGGTGGTGATAGAAGATTTAATAAGTACAGGCATGAGTAGCCTAAAAGCCGTAGATGCACTTAAAGAAGCGGGAGCCAATGTAAAAGGGATGCTTGCGATCTTTACCTATGGTTTTGAAAAAAGTGTCACTGCCTTTACTGATGCAAATGTAACCTTGCACACACTAAGTGATTACTCACACCTATTAGAACAAGCAGCCGACACCAAATATATTACAGAACAAGAACAAGCCACATTAGAGAATTGGCGCAAAGACCCGGCAAACTGGGGATAAACATTTATAAAAAAAATCAAATGAATTTAGAAAGTCCAACAAAAGTAGTTGACAAATCTCCCGAGGAAGTGTATCAATTTTTAATGAATGTCGAAAATTTTGAAACACTCATGCCAGAAAACACCAAATTTGAAAAGATTAACGATACCCGTTTTCTCTTTGCCTTAAAGGGAATGCCAGAAATAGTACTCGATTTAAAAGAAGGGGTACCACATTCTAAAGTAGTTCTTGGGGCGGCGAGTGATAAATTGCCGTTTACCCTTACGGGAAATATTACTCAGATTGAAGAGAAGAAGAGTGAGGTTCAATTGTTATTTGAAGGAGAGTTTAACCCTATGATGTCTATGATGATCAAAGGCCCTATCACAAAATTCATTGAAACCCTAGCCTCAAATTTAGATCGAATAGATTCGTAAACCATCTCGGGCAAGACCACGAGACATGACACCATAAATCCCACTGAAAAAGTGGAAATAGCCTGCCCACTGGCAAAAGCAGGTTTAATGAGCCGTTTTAAATGTGTTGCCTAGCAACTTTCTAAAACAGCGTTTCACCAATAAAGACCTAAAATTGTTTACTAATTATTAATTTTAGTTGATAACCTCCTTAAAACTATATAGGCAGTCGGGGGCAAATAAAGTATTTTTGAACATCAAAATAACAAAATTCCAATGGCAGATATTCAAAAGCTCGAAGCGCTTGTAACCCAAGTACGTAGAGATATTTTAAGACAAGTACATAAAGTAAATTCTGGACACCCTGGAGGATCTTTAGGATGTGCAGAATTTTTTGTAGCGCTATATCAAGAGATTATGGACCGCAAAGAAGGGTTTGATATGGATGGTATAGGAGAAGATCTATTCTTCTTATCTAACGGACATATTTCTCCTGTTTTTTATAGTGTTTTAGCGAGATCTGGATATTTTCCGGTAGAAGAGCTTAATACATTTAGATTATTAAATTCTCGTTTACAAGGACACCCAACTACGCACGAAGGACTTCCTGGAGTACGTATTGCTTCTGGATCTTTAGGACAAGGAATGAGTGTTGCACTAGGTGCCGCCGAAGCCAAAAAACTTAACGGTTGTGGTCATAAAGTGTACTTACTTATGGGTGATGGAGAATTACAAGAAGGTCAAAACTGGGAAGCTATTATGTATGCGGCTGCCAATAACATTGATAATATCATCGCTACAGTAGACCTTAACGGACAGCAAATAGACGGTAGTACCGATGACGTCCTTGCCTTAGGAAATATGCGTGCAAAGTTCGAAGCCTTTGGATGGACTGTGCTAGACATCGAGCAAGGAAATGATATGGAATCGGTAGTTGCTGGATTACAAAAAGCAAAAAGCTTGAGTGGTCAAGGAAAACCCGTATGTATATTAATGCATACCATCATGGGGAATGGCGTTGACTTTATGATGCACACCCATGCATGGCACGGAAAAGCACCGAATGATGAGCAATTAGCTATAGGACTTGCTCAAAACCCAGAAACACTAGGAGATTATTAAAATCCTCGCCTAACCTCTCCTCAAGGAAGAGGAATTTAAAATCATGACTTTAATTAATTAAATACACCCGCATTAAACCCCTCCTTTGGAGGGGTTGGGGAGGCTTATGAAAACATACGAAAACACAGGAAATAAAGATACTCGATCAGGATTTGGAGCGGGTCTAGAAGCGTTAGGAAAGTCTAATGAAAACGTAGTTGCATTATGTGCCGATCTTACAGGCTCTCTTAAAATGGATGCATTTAAAGCAAATCATCCAGAGCGTTTCTTTCAAGTAGGTATTGCCGAAGCCAATATGATTGGGCTTGCCGCTGGAATGACTATTGGCGGAAAAATTCCGTTTACAGGAACTTTTGCTAATTTCTCTACAGGACGTGTCTATGATCAAATACGTCAAAGTGTTGCCTACTCTGGAAAAAATGTGAAAATATGTGCCTCACACGCTGGATTAACCCTAGGAGAAGATGGGGCAACTCACCAAATCCTAGAAGATATAGGATTGATGAAAATGCTTCCAGGCATGACCGTAATTAACACCTGTGACTACAACCAAACAAAAGCGGCTACCATTGCGATTGCAGACCATAAAGGCCCTGTATATTTACGTTTTGGACGCCCAAGCGTAGCTAACTTCACTCCTGCCGACCAAGATTTTCAAGTAGGAAAAGCGGTTCATTTACAAGAAGGAAGTGATGTGACGATTGTCGCTACAGGTCACTTAGTATGGGAGGCGTTAGAAGCGGCTAAAGAATTACACGAAGCGGGAATCGCTGCCGAGGTAATTAATATACATACCATCAAACCGTTGGATGAAGAAGCTATTATCGCTTCTGTAAAGAAAACAGGATGTATTGTTACCGCAGAAGAGCATAACTTTTTAGGAGGCCTTGGCGAAAGTGTAGCGAGAACACTTGCAAGTGCACATCCAGCTCCGCAAGAGTTTGTGGCAACACAAGATACTTTTGGAGAAAGTGGAACACCCGCACAACTTATGGAAAAATACGGTCTTAATGCCGCTGCCATTGTAAAGGCTTCAAAGAAAGTGATTCAAAGAAAATAAAAAACGTAATTTTCCGTTTTGATACTATATTGTAAGGCAGAATTGTAACATTCTGCCTTTCTTTTTGTCATTCATTTAAACACTAATAAACTCAATTATGAAAAAACTAATGATTCTGATACTACTCGTATCATCTGTAAGCGTTTTTGGACAGAGCGCACAATTTGGAATAAAAGGAGGACTTAACTTTGGTTCTACTGGAGAATTTTCAGACTTAACTGATAACGCAAGTACGACTATTGATGGAGATAACAAGGTAGGCTTTCATGTAGGTGTCTATTCTAAGTTTAAATTCCTAGGCATCTTTGTACAACCTGAAATTCTGTATACCAGATTAAACACAGAATATAGTGAAGGTGGAGCTACCGCAGATTATAATTTCTCAAAAATTGATATTCCATTATTAGTTGGAATTGATGTTGTAGGACCTTTAAACCTAAAAGCAGGACCTTCTTTCCAATTAGCGCTAAATAATGACTTAGAAGGAGCAGGCATTGATATTGGGATACAAGATCCTGAAAATTCATTTACTATAGGCTACCAAATAGGTGCTGGACTTCAATTAGGAAGACTTGGTGTTGATTTGCGATATGAAGGAGCTTTCAGTGAAAACAACGCATTTTCTGAAGCTAATGAAGACTTTGGGTTTGTTGTAGACTCTAGACCTTCTCAATGGATCTTAAGTCTCTCTTACCAACTGAAAGGAGACGGAGATAAGAAATAACCACGATAACTATTATATACAAGAAAAAGGCAACTCGTTGAGTTGCCTTTTATGTTTTGTTTTATACGCTTTCGCGAAAGCGGACTATTAACTATCTGAATCCAAATAATCAGGTGTACCATCACCGTCAGAATCTGGATAGGTAATCACACCTGTGTTAAAATTGATGTTAATCTCATCTACTGTAGGAATCCCATCACCATCATCATCGTCATCTAGGTGATCATTGGTTCCATCGTTATCTGTATCCTGAAAACTCACAAAGTTCCCTTCATCATCGCGTACAATCTCCAAACGTGTTGTCACACCATCATTATCATCATCTGGATCATTAAAGTTGGATTGATTATCACCATCTGTATTATCGACATCATCAAAAAAGAAATTATTACCATTGATGTCTTCTAGGATAGAAATAATACCATCTCCATCATGGTCTGTCACTTTACTATCATATATAGAATATGTAAATACCAACGAAGAATAAATTCCAATACTGCTATTAGGTGGTTGTGCAAAATAGGCTAATCCACTAGGGATAAATACAGCCCCTATTCCGTAATCATTATTGAATTCCGTTGTTCCGTCGGGTGCGATAGTAAATCCAGATCCTCCTTTGGCGCCTGCAATCCCGTTGGCAAAACCATCTATGGTTGCGGGAAGATTGAACCAAATTGGATTTGCTGCGCCGTCAAAAACATTTCCTAAAATGTTAGCCCCTCTATAGGTTACAAACGTAGAATCTGCAAAGGTAGGAGATGCCCCTACACCTTCTCTAGCGGTGAGGATATATAAGGTATTGCTCGTTTCAAAACGATCATACGTAAGAGGTGTTACTTGATCCAATAAAGGAGTTTTGTCTGCATTTTCACCTGCTATGGTATCAAAACGAATTTCGTAATCAAATCCTTCGGTGGGATTTGCAAACTCTTCATAATTGTAAAAGTGTGTTTGCAAATATTCTCTTATAAAAGCATCATCATCTATAGATTGTTCTCCCCTATCTCTAAAAGGGATCGCATCTGGTGTTCTATCATCATCTCCACAAGAGATGCATAAAACCAATACTATTAAAATACTTAGATAGTTCTTAATCATCATAAAAATCTTTTTCAGGGGCGCAAGATACAATTTTGACGTATTTTTGAGCATAAATTATACATAGATTAACGTGCTTTTAAGCATTTTTATATGAGAGTTGATAAATATTTGTGGTGTATCCGTTATTTTAAGACGAGATCTATAGCGACCAATGCCTGTAAGAAGGGACAAGTAAAGGTAAATGACGCCGTTGCTAAACCTTCTAGAGACGTGTATCCCACCGATAAAATAAGCGTACGTAAAAACCAAATATTATATACGCTAGAGATCATGGATCTTCCTGAAAGTAGGCTGGGCGCAAAGTTGGTAGATATGTATAGAAAAGACACTACACCTAAAGAAAATCTCGAAAAATTAGAGCTGCTTAAATATTCTAAAGATTATTACAGAAAAAAAGGAACAGGAAGACCTACCAAAAAAGACCGTAGGAATATTGATGAAATCTATGAAAACGATGATTTCTTTACAGACTCAAAAGACAGCGAAGAAGAATAATATACCGTAGTTTATTAATTAAGAAAGTATGAAAGTAAAACTTGAAAAAATACTAGACCACAAAGCTATTCAGCATAAAATACGACGTATTGCCTATCAGATTTATGAGACCAATGTCAATGAAGATGAGATCATACTTGCAGGTATTGCAGACAATGGCTATAAATTTGCAGAACGTCTCCAAAGCTCTCTAGAGGAAATTGCACCTTTCAAAACAGTGCTTTGTAAAGTAACGATGGACAAACAAAATCCTTTAGGAACTGTAAAGACCAGCCTTACAGAAGAAGAATATGCAAACAAATCTGTTGTCCTAATAGATGATGTTCTGAACTCTGGAACAACACTAATTTATGGCGTACAGCATTTTTTAAATGTTCCTTTAAAGCGTTTTAAAACAGCTGTGCTTGTTAACAGAAATCATAAAAAATATCCTGTAAAAGCCGATTTCAAGGGGATTTCATTAAGTACCTCTCTTAACGAATCTGTAAAAGTAACTTTTAGAAAAGGAAATGATATGGCCGTTTTAGAATAAAGTTGCTATAATTTCTTCTACAATCTGGGATTCATTTTGGCCATTTACTTTGATCACTTTAGAGGCTTGATTGTAATAAAAGCTTCTTTCAAAGAGATGCTTTCTCACAAACTCCTCTAGTGCCTCTTTGGATTCTTGATTTGCGATAAGAGGGCGTTGAGACTTTTCATCCCATAACCTACGGGTTAGTTCTGTTACTGGCACATTTAGATATACAGAAATCACATTACTATCTTTTATATCCTGCATATTATTACCATAACAAGGGGTTCCCCCTCCTAATGATACTATTTTTTTGGTTTTAGTCTCTTTTAAGAGCTCTTTTAGATAGAGCGCTTCCTTTTTTCTGAAGTATATTTCGCCTTTAGCTGTAAAAACATCAGAAATAGACGCATTTTCTTTTTGAGAAATAAACTGATCATAATCTACAAAATCATACCCTATCTGTTTTGCTAAAAGCTGACCTATAGTGGTTTTTCCTGATCCCATATATCCCAATAAATAAATATCCATGCGCTAGTTTTATAGTAAAAAACAAAGGTATTATCAAAAGATGAAAAAAATGCTAAATTTATTTCAAAAAGGCTTTGATATATAAATTAATTGGCTGTATATTTGCACCCGCATTCAGGAAAAGACCTGGTAGCTCAGTTGGTAGAGCATCTCCCTTTTAAGGAGAGGGTCCTGGGTTCGAGCCCCAGCCAGGTCACATGAATAACAACCTCTGTAAATATACTTACAGAGGTTTTTTTATGACTATAAACAAAGTATTTGAGGATCAAGTCCAAAACTTGGGATCAAGTGCAAAACTTGTGGGATTTAAACTTACAATACAAGTACTGCAATATTTTCAAATTGAGTAATCTTTTCGTTAATTTTTCAAATCACGATGGTAAATGTACTGCCTTTATTAAGCTTGCTTGTAAAATTGATGGTTCCCTCCAACAATTCCAAATAGCATTCTACGATACTCAGACCTAGTCCTGTTCCCTGAAAATCTTTGACATTTCGAGCCCGAAAAAAACGTTTAAATAAATGTTCTTGCTCTTCTTCTGGAATACCAATTCCTTCATCCTTCACTTTCAGCACTAATTCTCCATTCCTATTATGTGTTGTTAGTACCACATCTGTTTCAGAATATTTTATAGCATTGGTCAATAGGTTTGTCAATATATTATGTAATATTTTCTTGTCTTGTTTTATTTCGACCCTCCCCTCATGCATATACTGTATCCTTTGACCCTTTTTTAGCAAAACTTCCATCTCTTCAATAACTGTATTTATAAATTCGAGAATGTTAAATGTTTCTTTCTTTACCCTCATCATATCCTTCTCCAATTTTTCAAGTGAAAGAAAGTCATCTAGTATTGTAGTAAAATTTTTGATCGACAACTTGATGCGTGTGATATGCGGGTCAATTTTGTCAAACCGACCCAAATTTTTAAATCTTTCAATAAGAATGGCTGATGACATGATAATAGTAAAAGGTGTTCGTAGCTCATGTGAAGCAACAGATATAAAGTCACTTTTCATTTGGTTAATGTGTCTTTCCGATTCCAGTGCATCGCTTATATCTTTTGTACGCGCTATAACCTCCGATTCCAATTTTTCATTTTGCCACTCCAAAAAGTCTTTTTCTTTTTGCAAATCTTCATGGTGTTTTTGCAGGGCTTCCATTTTTCGAAGTTCCGTTATATCTTGTATAGCTACACGACAAATTGGATTATCTTGATCTACTTGAATATCAACTGTACCGTGGACAAGCGCTACAAATTCTCTATTCTCTAGATACTTTATTCGAAGTTCAAAAGAAGGTAAGACCCCTGTTTTAAATGCTTCGCGTAGTTTAAGAAAAAAAGTAGTGGATTCTCCTTTGGTCATATAAGCTGAAAATGGTTTACCTATCAAACGTTGACGCTCTATACCCAACATTGAACAAGCGGTCAGATTGAGATTAACTATAACTCCTTTGGAGTTTAATAAAAGGTAACCTACGGGAGCAAAATCAAAGAGATCAGTATACTGATCACTAATCTCCACTAAACGGTGTTGAGCCTCTCTCAGCTCTTGGTTTTGCATCTCCAGCTCTATCTGATGTACATCTAGTTCGTGTAAAAGTACCTTAGCCTTTTCAACAGAAATGTGTCCTTGCCGATCGGGAAGTTTTTTGATTTGTGCTTCTGCTCTTGAGCGAAGATTGTCCTTATTTGCATGATTAGTTACCATTCCCTTCTTTTTTCAATTTTAACAGCTCTTTTTCAATTTCAGTTAGTTCAGTAACATCTATAGAAGCACAGGCAATACCGGTAACTTTCCCACTATGTAATACAGGACGAACCATCAGATCAAAAAAGTAGACACTCCCAGCTATTTTTAAAGATATGATTTGTCGCTCAGCCTCCTTGTTTCTAATTACCCTTTTTTTTATATCCTCTAGCACCTTAGCATCCTCCTTTGAAAAAAAGTCAACATCCGATTTTCCGATCATATTTTTGAATTGAAAATCAGGATGAATGCTTGCAATACTGGTATATATTAAGTTTTTATCTTGAGTATATACTACTGTCTTGGTCATCTCAAGTAGTTCCTCATACTCTCGTTTGATTTGTTCCAACTCTTCTGCTAGTCGTTTTTCCTCTGTAACATCTACAAATGTGATTACTACGCCTTCTATCACATTTTGTCCTGTACGGTATGGCATGATCTGCATTTTGTACCAAGTACCATCCATACTTTTAACAGACTGCGTATTTACCACCAACGTCTTTAGTACTTGCTTAACATTTTCAGCAAATCCGTTATCAATCAGGCTGGATGACAAATCTCCTATAGGACGCCCTACATCACTCTGTATTAGATTAATGATTTTACCCATTTGAGGTGTAAACCGTTTAATCTTTAACTCTGCATCCAGAAAAATTGTGCCAATCTCGGTGCTCGCCAGCAAATTGCTCATATCATCATAAGCCTGTGCAAGCTCATCTATTTTACTCTGTAGTTCAGTGTTTACAGTAACAATTTCTTCGTTTACACTTTGCAACTCTTCTTTTGAGGTTTCCATTTCCTCATTAGTACTCTGCAATTCTTCGTTGCTAGACTGTAGTTCTTCGTTAGAAGATTTAAGTTCCTCATTAGAAACTTCCAACTCTTCAATAGTTGAGCGCAAATATTCTTTTGTGGCGGTCAGTTCCTGTTCAAGGGCATGTAGCTCGGTGATCTCATCTGGAGGAGCAGGCAAAATTTCAACAGGAGCATCTATCACAGTTGGCTTGTCCTCGAAAGTTACCATAAAAAAAACTTCCTGATTATCACTGAGTTCTAATGGAGATATCCTAAGATCTATAGTTTGTGAAGATCCATTGGTCTCTATGAAAATATCTTTTCTGAGTTCAGATTTTCCACTTTTGCGCACCTTTACTATAAGGGTACGAAGATCAGTTTTAAGTCCTTTACGAGCCATTTCCACAATATTGAGCTTCGCCTCCCCTGGAGATGGCTGCAGATATTTGCCCGTATTACCAAAAAAATATACAGCATCACCTTCGTTATTAATTATTGCGCAAGCAGGTGCATAATTGGTCAAGAGTAAGCGTTCAATATTTCTAGCAAAATTTTCCTTAGACTGTATTTTTAAATCAGACTGACTTTCAACTTTGACAACACTCGGCTCTCGGAAAAACTCACCAATATCAGGTATTTTGGTCAGCTTCACATTTTTGTTTTTGAATATCTTGTGCTTTCGATCTATAGTTTCAAACATATTAGCAAACTCTCCTAAAGACTCTGAACTACCTAAAAACAAAATACCTTTAGGCTTAAGAGCATAGTGAAAAATAGCAAAGACCTTTTTTTGTGCCGTTAGGTTCAAATAGATCAGCAAGTTTCTACAACTTATTAAATCCTGTTTTGAAAATGGAGGATCTTTTATCAGGTTATGTTCTGCAAAGACAATCTGGTCACGAATCTCTTTCTTTATTCTATAGCTAGTCTTATCACCAAAAAAATAACGGGAGAGGCGCTTTTCATTTACATTGGCAACAATAGTTTCTGGATAAACGCCCTGTCTTGCAAAATTGATAGCATTGGCGTCAAGATCTGAAGCAAAGATCTGAACTTTGATCGTTTTAGGTTGCTTTCGGATGACCTCATCAAAAAGAATAGCTAAAGAATATGCTTCTTCACCCGTGGAACAGCCCGGCACCCAAATCCGAATAGTGTCTCCATCGTTTTTTCTATCCAAAATCTGTGGAATAATAGTTTTCTGTAAAGCCTCAAAGGCTTCCTTATCACGAAAAAAACTAGTTACACCTATGAGCAATTCCTTAAAGAGTTTTATGACTTCCTCTCGATTCTTTTGAAGATATTTTACATAGTTCTCCAATTTATCGATTTGGTTTAGTGCCATACGTTTATCAATCCTTCGGGTAACTGTACTACTTTTATAGTCCCCAAAATTACAGCCTGTTTCGTTACGGAGCATAATAAAAATTTTTTCTAAAAGATCCTTCGTGGTATCTAATTTTATCGGTTTTTCCTCTACTTGGAATTTTCGATTCTTACTATATTCTAGTAACTTTTTAGGCATCTCTTTAATAGAAAGTACAAAATCTTCGGCACCAGCAAAAATGGCACTTCTAGGCATACCATCATATTTGGCTGTATTAGGGTCCTGCACTATAGAGAGTCCTCCATAACCCTTAATATCCTTTAGACTTAAGGTTCCCTCTGTTCCCGTACCTGATAAAATAATTCCTACTGCTCTTTCGGTCTGGTCTTGTGCCAATGAGCGAAAGAAAAAATCTATAGGCTTTCGAAAACCCCTTGCCTTTGTAGGCTCCATTAAATGCAATTTTCCGTTAAAAATGGCCATATCCTTATTTGGCGGAATAACATAAATATGATTCGGTTCTACAACCGTATTGTCCTTCACTTCGGACACTTCCATTTGGGTATGCTTTTTTAGCAAGTCAACCATCATACTCTTATGGGTAGGATCTAAATGCTGTACAAGTACAAATCCCATATTTGGATTTTCTGGCATAGCTTCAAAAAATTCTTTAAAAGACTCCAATCCTCCAGCAGAGGCTCCTAAGCCCACGATCAAAAATTCTTTTTGCCTATCTTCTGATTTTGTGATTTTATTGACCAATGTTTTTTTTGTTGTAGTCTGGGTAGTCGATGTTTTGCTTTTTGCCATTATACCAAGTTAATATTTGTAAGGTTGTCATAAACAAATGTAAAAAAAAGAGCCTGATTAACTTTGTATAAAATTACGTGCTGGAATAAACCAATCAAACTCACTTATTTTTGAAAAAAACTCTTGAGTAACACTTACCAAATCAGAAAATATATTTTCCAAAACCAAATATGGACTGAACAATTATAGTATTTTAAAAATACATTGGATTTTTAGTAGTTACCATGATATTTATCAGAAAATTAGATTTTGCATGTTAAACACTATCCAATATTATTAAAAAATGACTCATGTTACATATGAGTATAGAAAAATAGCTTGAGGGTATTTACTTTAGCAAAAGCAAAATATACAACTGTTTTTCAATAATATACAACCATTTCTGATGTAAAACCACATATGAAATTGATATAAAACCACAAATGAAATATTAGAAATTTTCGTACCTTAAGGAGTCAAAATATGGAGCTTAATATTTGTGTAGCTATGATTCAGATTTTAATTATTGAAGATGACAGAGACATACTGCAAAACACTGCCGAACTTTTGGAACTAGAAGGTTATTCTACTCTTACGGCTGCCAATGGCAAGATCGGGCTAGAAAAAACCAAGCTTTACTCACCAGATTTGATTCTGTGTGATCTCCGTATGCCTGAAATGGATGGCTTTTCCTTGCTCAAGCATCTTAAACAAGATTCTGATACTAAAAAAATTCCTTTTATTTTTTTTAGCGCTAAATCTGAACTAATTGAGATAAAAATGGGACTGGATGCCGGGGCTAATGATTATGTAACCAAACCCTTTGAGTTAGAGGAGTTATTATTATCAATTGAAAATTGTTTGGATAGTCGAGAACAGGCATAGAGAAAGGCTAGGCAATAAATTTAGGTTTAATCTCAAGAGTTGCAAAGTTTTTAAAAACCTAAAAAATTTGAGTGTGTAATTTAGCGTTAAGCGAAACAAATACGCTACTATTAAAAATCTAAGAAAACCATCTATCAACTAAAAAGCCAATAGCTTTCACTATCGGCTTATGAACCTGTGTGTAATTTATGTGTTTACTACTTATTCTTCATTTTTAACATCTATATACCAACTTTAACCTGTGGTTTCATAAAACATATATAATTAAAGATACATTATAGATATTTATTAATGATCTATACAATTATTGTGTTATAGGATTAATAAATAAAGTCTTGATTTTTTCTTTTTAAAAATGGGTTACTCTATATTTGCACTCGAATAAATTTTAAAGCAATCAAGAAGGGTTTCTTCAAGATTTATTATAAAGTAAATTTCTACCCGGGTGCTGAAATTGGTAGACAGGCACGGTTGAGGGCCGTGTGCACTAGTTGCGTGTGGGTTCAAGTCCCATCCCGGGTACTAAACGGGACACCTTCATTTTTTTTGATGGTGTCCCGTTTTCATTTCCACTCATATTGCCTGTTATTGTTGGGATTGCACTAAAAATAGAATTTACTCTTATGGTTCGATAACGGTCATTTTTGTGATCAAACAGGATTCCTTCAGGAAATAGCATATTTTGAAGTCTCTTTTTTGCTTCCAAATCTCCTGAACTCCACAATACCGATAGATTCGAGGAATAATCCACAGCTAAATTAATTGCTTTTTCAAGGTTCGATACATCTAAACTATTTGCTTGTAAATACTCTTGTTTTTCCATTCGCTCCTTCTCTGATCTCCCTTTGAATTTAATGTATTGCTCCCTTGTGATTTCATTAAATACAAATCGCTCCTCTAACAGTTCTATTTTTTGATCTAAGGCTTTTACTTGCTTTTCTATCGCTGATGCTTCTTGTAACTGTTCTTTGTGCTGTTCTAAGAAGGTGTAGCTCATTACTTCTTTTAAAGGAGCGATATATTTCTGATCTGCTAATTGATACTGTGTAAGGAGCTGTTCAAACTTTTGGTGCATGATTCTAGCACTTCTATTCTCTTTGCTTCCTCTTCGGTTATTTTTATAATAATACAACCCTTTTTTCTTTACGAGATAGCCTGTATAATATCCTCCGCAAGAACTTGCTTTTACAAATTGTTTAAGTGGAAGGTTCTCTTCATCCTTGTTGTAGGATTGAGTTTTGTCCTTATTGCGTAAGGATTCATTGATTTTTAGAAATAGTTCCTTAGAGACCATGGCTTCATGTTTTCCTTCTATAACTTTATCTGGAATATGAGCGCTTACAACCAATCCACAATAGAAAGGATTTCTGAAATAGTCACTTAGCTTCTTATAGCTTATAACCAATCCTTTTTTTTCAAGACGCTCTGCTATGGCTCTATAACTTAGGTTTTCTGTTGCCCTCCACTTAAAGGCGTAACGCAGTAATTTCCCTTGTTCGTTTACCACGATGTTTTGAACCTTTCCTTTGCCTGGATTTAAGTTAGTGTATCCGAAAGGAACTGCACCAATCCAATAGCCCTCAAGAAGCTTCTCTTGCATTCCTGTGACGGATTTATCACGTCTTAGTTCGTTATCAAACTGAGAGAACATATAATAAAGATTCTGTTGAAATGATCCTGATGCAGTAGTAGCGTCTACATTTTGAGTGACTGAAAGTACGACGATACCCTCTTTCATAAGTTGTTTGCTTATGTATGCCCCATTTGCTCCTGTTCTTGAAAAACGATCATAGGAATAGACGATGATATAACTGATCTCTTTTTTATGTCTCTTTACATAGGTAAGCATCTTTTGAAAGTGTTTACGCTCATCTGACTTTGCTGATTCGTATGTTCCACCAAAATATGCTACCACTGCTATTTCCTTGTTTTTAGCATACGCTTGGCAATACTTCTTTTGAGTTTCTAATGAAGCATTGTTCTCTGCCTGTTCTTTGGTAGATACACGGGTGTAGATAACGGCTTTACCCTGTGTGTTAATCTGCTTGGTTTTTGAAGCCTTTGCATAGGATGCAAAGGCTTGTAATTCCTTGTTTCTCATAATCGCTACTTTTCTAATCTAACCTGACACAAAACCACCTTACAATACCTCTCTAGGCTTTCGATAATATGTTCTGCTTCTTTGCGAGTAACCTTTTCAAACCCTTTAAAAGATCGAAGCCTTTTCGGGGTCATCTTTTCTATGCTTGCTATCGATGTTGATAACATCGATCTCTTAGGAGTCTTTCTACAAGTTACATTTTTTGTCTTTACATTCTTTTTCCTTTTTGTAATCTTTTTTTGGGATAACATAATCCAATTCTGTCATAGTCATACTTCCATTGTTTCTGGTCAGTACAACCCACTAGTGATCTTGTTCGATGTTCACATCGCCCTTCTTTATCTACTTATCTAAACTTTTTTGGTTGGTTTATGTTTTACCGTTCTTTTAATCTTTGAAATTTTTCCGTTATGTTGTTTAATTTCTATGGTTTGGTAATCCTCTTCGTTTAGAATATCTATAATCCGTTTATCTACGATAATATCTTCCTCTATCTCTATGAGTTCAACTTCATTGTTTTTCTTAGTGACTGTTATAGTTTGAGTATCATCATCATTCAATGATGCTAAAACAATCCTATCGTTTTCACTTAGCTTAGGGTAATTAATAAATTCTGTACGAAGATGAATATTCTTAATTCTTTCCTTAAACAAGCTATTTAATCGTATTGTGATGTTACTTGTATAAAAACTTACTCTTGATCCATAATGATATGCCTTTTCATCAATAATAGCAGCTTCGCCTTCACTTGTTAATTCTAAGTATAGGGATTGTCTATTTTTTATCATGTGCAATACCGCTTCTTCAAGCATAGGGATTTGCTCGTCCATAAAATCAGAAGGGATTGAATTATGTAATTTTTCTTTTACTTTCTTGAGGTTGTTTATGGAGTATCCTAGTTTACGACACTCTACCATAATAGATACCCAATAGAATTCTAAATAGGTAAGAAAACGACTTTTGTGATCCTGTTTTTCATCACTATCGATAAGACCAACATCATACCAATGGCTAATGGCACGACGAGATACTTTTGTGTGTTTTACAGGAACGACTCTTTTAGCAAGTACCTCTCTCCATCCTTCTATGCTTTTTATTTTTTTTGTTGCCATATTTATTAAACGCTTTATTTTCCATATTGTTACATATTAGTAACTTTTTATAAATCTACTGTTTTAATACAATACCACAAAATAATAGTTAAAAAAACTTGCAACTATCTTCAAATCTAAATTACAATTGCAATTATGTAAAGGCTAAATATAAACGAAATACTATCAAAACAACGTTACACGTGTAACGTTGTTTTAGGGGTTTTGACATGTAACACCGTCAAATTTGACGATAAAGGCAATAATGTTTTAAAAAACAAGTTGTACATTAGTGTAACAAATAAATATTTATTCGTATGTTTATAGCACATTTAAAGGCACATAGGCTTATGTTATTTCTAAATAAAGTGAAACATTGAAACGTTAGATGCAACGTTTATTTAGCTAATAATGTGTGGTTTAAAAAACAAACAACGTTACACGTGTAACGTTGTTCTAGGGAAATTGGGCACTAATTGCTAATGAAAGAATTAGAATATCAGGGAATCAAATATATGGAATTAAACTGTAAACAATGTGGAACTTTTTTTATTGGGAGAAATAAAAGACAAGTATATTGTTCTTCAAAATGTAGAACAAAAGCCTGTAGAGTCAGACACGGTAAAGGCAAGTTAAGCGAACTCATAAAACAAGAACCTCCAAGCAAATCCATAAACAATATGGATTTGCTTACCGCTTCTATGGGAAGTGTCATAGGAAACACTTTTCAAGAAGTTGTAAATCCTAAAGCAACATATATTGCACAAAAACGTATAGAAGCCAAGCAAGACCTTTTAATCGATAAAATAGAGAATATTGAATTGAATCAACTTAGTATGTCACAAGCTTTGAATTGTGACAAATACAACAATCCTAAAGCAACTATTTTACCCACTTTGCCTAGAAGTATCAAAGCTAAAAAAGACCCACGAATAAAAAAGCTTGTGGATATTGAACTAAAAGAAGAATGGATAGATCGAAATTTTTATTGGGTAGCCCCTACTGTGATCGTTACCGTTTTGTATGTCTGTTATAAATTAATCCCAGATAAACGCCAAAAGGAAGTAGCTTAACTTAAAAAAACTATCATTCTAAAAGGTGCTTTAAGCACATGATCCAATATACTTCCCTCCTCATAAAAATACATCAAAGTTTAAAACCTCAATAATAGTACGGCAAACACGTAATATTATTGAGGTTTTATTATTGTTTTAATTTAATCATTAACAGTATATTAGCGATCCTTATCGTTGATAATTATTTTATAACTATGAAGGGCTATTTCATTTTATAAAAAGGGAAAAGATTACATTATTTCTGTTTAATCTAAATACCTTAAATAAAATGAAAAAACTATTATTAATCTTTACGGTCTGTATATTTACAACATCAATAGTTAGTTGTGAACCAGATAAGAGTATTGAAGAAGAACAAAATGAATTTGCAACAGGACATGGAGAAGTTGGCGATCCAGCCGAAGAAACAGAAGAAGAAGGCGGTAATTAGTTTTCTGATAATATTACCATTAGTAACGGTAATAATATGTTCTATTGCCGTTACTTTTATCCATGAGTATGTACCAGCAAATTCTCAAGAATACATAGATCATAAAAAGAAGTATAAACCAATAATTGAAAGTAGAGACTCTAGTTACAATCAAATTATACAACAACTTGAAAATGGTACTCAGCATGAAAAAGCTTTAGCTATTCAATTCAGGTTGATAGAAAAAAAGTCAAATTTAGAACTAAAAAAATATCAAGCTATAAAAACCAAAATCCTAGAGGAGGATTCTTATATAGGATATACTTCATTTAAAAACTTTTTACTTGGAATAGGAATACGTGTATTTGCTTTAGTGGTTTCACTATTTAGTTTTTATCTTGTATTGAAGGTTCAATTCAATAAAAATGAGAAGAAATTTTGGGTTATAGTATCATCTTGTTTTATACTTTGTTCTGCTTATTGGGCTACTTGGAGTTTTATCTATAAAGTTAATTCTAAAGGAGAATATGATTTTGAAAGATTCGCCTATGATTTAGCCCTATATGGATTACCAATAATCATTTTAATTGCTTCATATTTTATATTTAAGAATAAAAAAACTTTAAAAGAACAAGAAGAGCAATATAATACAGCATTGAGTCAAGTTTTTGATTTAATAAGTATTAAGATTCCCCCTTTAATTAATATCAATCGTCGTGCTGATTTCCTAAAAGAAAAAGAAGACACCATTAAGAAAATGAAGATATGAAAAAGTGGTGGTTGAAATTAAAGCTTAAAAGACTAAAAAGAAAGGGTATTCTATCAGAAAAAGCATACCAAATCAACAAGAGTGATATTGATGAATTAGAAGCATTGGAAGATCAAACTAAAAAAGATAAAATTATTGTTTCTAAACTCGAAAAAACTATAGGGATAACAAATATTATAAAGTCACTTAAAAGTGATTTGTAGTTACATCACTTGCTATTATTATCTTGTTGCTTTCTATAAAGTTCTTCTAAATAGTCTCTTTTAGCTTTTTCTTTAATAGAATCTTTAAGTATAATGTAACTAGGATGATCTTCTATTAAAGCAGTATTATTAATTAAAGCACTTACGAAATCGTCAATAGTAATTTTATGCTTTCCCACTTTAATAAGTTTAGCATAATTAGATGTCGAACTTTCAATATTATCGATATCAGAGTTTTGGTCTTTAAAGAAAATATTTTCTATTTCTCTGATTTCTAACTCAGATAAAGATTCCCTAGTTACAGCTATTCTAATAGTAGCTTGTTCTTTGCCAATAATATCCCCTATTTCTTTCCAAGACAACTTATTAAGTGCTTTGTATGATAATAATTTTTCGTAAAAGTTCATATTGAATTAGGGGTTCAAATGTTTTGTATAGAAAAAAATTACTTATTATTTGTTCTATTTGGAACAAATGTTCTATATTAGCATCATTATTAAGTACTAAAGTAGTTAAAATTTATAGAATTCCGCAAAGGAAATCATAGTCTGATAGAGTATGGGCTAATATTTGTGGAATAAACACAAGTTCTTTTTTCGATAGTTCAACATAGATTAAACAAATCATAATTGTAAATGAGTAAACTTGATGCTCTTTCACACCCAAAGGTTCGTTGGATTATTGATTTTTTTTTTAAAAGGACTTGTGTTTTATTAAGTAATATAATAAGCCATCTATGATTGAAGAGTACTAGTTGTTACTCTTGAAAAATTTCTTCCCTAAAAAATTATGATCAAATCATAGGTTTGTTTTCTTGACTAAGAGGTAAATCATGTTTATAGTACTTCTTATTTCTTAGTCTCGAAGAAAACACTAACATTTTTGAGAGTTTACAAATTAGATCAGTCACTTCACTCATTTATATGATGTTGCGTAATTTCTATGTCTATATTTGAACTCTCCTAAATTTTTAAACACCCTTTTATTGGTATTAATTTAAAAACACAAATGAAGAAAATGAGTAAGAATGTAGGATTATGGGACACTAGAATATTTCTAGTTTTCACAGCAATGACACTTTTTATATGCTGTCAAAAAGATGATGAACCTTCTACACACCTTGGGGGCATCTAAATGAGCAATTACAAACAAACACTAGTAGTGTCTCTTTAGATGAGATTCCCAAAGTGGCAGATTGCCTCTCTAAACTAAGAGATCATAGAGGGCATTTTACTATTGAGAATAATAATTTCATATACAATAAATTAGGTGTGCGCTAGAGGCTATAAACCAATTTTTTAATTTAAAAAATTAGAACTATTTACCCATCTGACCAATAATCATTGCACCACATTTTCAAAAGGGTCTTTTGGGTATAGTTCTATCATTTTATTAAAATTATGAATACAACAGTACAAATGTATGCACAGCAATTAGAAGCTATAAATTACAAGTCTTTATGGTTAGGGGCTAATGTTATGGATAAAATAGAGGGCATATCAAACCATACTGCGTTTTTACGCCCTATACCTGAACTTCATAGTGTTGCTGAGATTATAGGACATCTAGTAGCTTTGAATATAGATGTGATTAATAAGATAAAAAGCTATTTATTCTTGCAACAAGTCTATCAGCCTGATCATTGGCGTTCTAATGAAGAACTCAAAACTATTGGCTGGAAACAATTAAAAGAAGACTATGAGAAAAGTATTTTATCATTGATTATACTTCTTAAAGATAAAGATGATTCTTTTCTTGAAAAGACATACACAGAAGATAACCATAAGAGTCGTTACCCTTTTGAGTATGCCTTAGAAGGTATTATACATCATATTTTATATCACTTAGGACAAATAGGTATTATCATAAAACTTCTTATTAGAAAATAAACAAACATCTAATTACTAGAATAAAAAATAGCCCGTAATGAAGTATTCGAACATACTTAAATCACCCATTTACCTTATGCTAAGTAAGAAAACACTAACATTTTAGAGAGTTCCCTAACTAGATCAGTCACTTCACTCATTTACATGATGTTGTATTCGTTTTGGGTCTATATTTGAACTTTCTTATTTTTTTAAAAACAGCCTTTTATTGAGTATTAATTTAAAACCGCAAATGAAAAAAATGATTAAAAATGTAGGATTACGGAATACTAGAATATTTCTAGTGCTCACAGCAATGACACTTTTTATATGTTGTCAAAAAGATGATGAATCTTCTACACACATAGAGGGGCATCTACATGAACAATTACAAACAACCACTATACATGTTTCTTTAGATAAAATTCCCAAAGTGGTTGAGTATGGCTCAAAATCAGGGGATCATATAGAAGATTTTACTATTGAAAAATCTATTACTATAAACAATGCTGTGTATTATAATTTATCTTAACAAAAAGATAACAATATATAGTTTGTTTTAAATCAACAATTTAAGGAATTTAGACATTAGTTTTTTAGTAATTTCAATATTTGACTGTTAAAAAAACTTTGCAATTACCTATTTTTAAAGTTGTAAAATGAAAACAATAGTTTAGCTACCTATTTATTTGATTTTTACAAAAAGCACCACACCCTCTATTTATCGAATAACAGATTCGTCTGTGAATATCTTTATCCTGCAACTCTTGTTAGTTATATGGTATAGGTGTTTATGTACGTTTCACAAAAAATTTAATAACCATCATACAATTATTATGAGTAGAATTTTTTTATTTTTTATTTTTGTTTTTTCATTTTTTACTTCAGTGTATGCTCAACAGAGTATTGATCCTGATTATTTGAAAGAAAATATTCCTGCAAGTCCAGAGGCCGGAAACTTAGGAACTTACGGAGATATTGGAACAAATCCGTATAATGGGAAGGCTAATATTTCAATTCCTATACATCAAATCAATTTTGAAGGGTTAAGTATTCCTATTCAATTATCGTATGACTCAGGGGGTATCCGTGTAAATTCAGAATCAAGTTGGGTAGGTATGAATTGGTCATTAAGTGCAAATGCTGCAATCACGCGTGACATTCAAGGAAATGATGATCTCAATGAAGGTGATATTCCAAATGATCAAGGCACAATCTCAGCGTTTGTTTATAATATCGATACTGTAGTTCAAGATCCACCAGGAGGTACTCCTTCCGTGTCTATAGGTGACATTATTGAAGTTCATGCGACTTATGGTAATGGCACATCTCCAACAGCTCCAAAAACATATGCTGATACGCAACCAGATATATTTAATGTATCTGTCTTTGGAAAGAGTTATACCTTTAGATTTAACAAGCGTAACGGAATATCAACGACCCTAACTACTCATATATTTAACAATAATCACGCACAAATTGATTACGATTTAATTACACAGACTTTTACTTTATTAGACGATAGAGGTTTTGAATATGTTTTTTCTACAAAAGACTACGCTGCAACCGTATCATCTACTCGTTCTAGCAATGGAAATGGATCTTCTGATACAAAAGAATTTACTTTAAGTGGTCTGGCTGAAGATCACAACCCAGAAGGAGATAATACAATTATTACAAGTTGGCTTTTAGATCGGATAACATCACCAACTGGGCAACAATTATTTTTTTCATACCAAGAAGGGGCTCATTTTACGCATCCTTCATATTCAGGCCGTATTGTTTTTAGAGAATCTAATACACATAGCGGAAATGACGAATATGGAGAAGATTATGATGAATCATTGGTAACATATACATCTTCTATGTCTCTAATTAACAGTAATTATCTTTCAAGTATTTCAGGTGATTTTGGTGAAGTTAATTTCACTTCCATCGAAGATAGAAGAGATTTACTAACTGGTAGTGACGTAGGAGCGATTTTTCCATCTACTCCTCTTAACGATACTAACTTTGTTGTATGGACTAAAACTTCATCTGGAATACATAGAGTAGACTATACTCACGGAACACCTTCAAATAATCATTTCCAGCCTACAGGACGCCGTCTTTCTAGTATTGATATTAAAGATTATAATAGCAATACTGTCCGAACTGCAACATTTGATCACGGATATTATAATGATCAGGTACTTGGTAACTCAGACGAAGCTAAAAATTTACGTTTAAAACTTAATGGGATATCTATACTAGATCAACAATACGAATTTGAATATGAAAACCCAAATGGACTTCCTGAAAAAGGGACATTTGACACGGATTTTTGGGGCTTTTATAATGGTGCCAATAATATTACGAATGTCCCAAGCATAGGGAGATTTGGCACGCAAGAAATATCCAATCAATCATATCAAATAGGGCAAACTTATTTTGACTTTGATGGAGGTAGTAGAAAAGCTGAATTTTCTTTTGGAAACAGGGGGAATTTAATCAAAATCGTATATCCTACAGGAGGTTATTCTGAGTTTCAATATGAATCAAACAAAGCACTTGTTAATGGTCCCGCACCTTATGTAGTTACTGATTATTTTCCAAACGGAACAATGCGTTGGACAAATCTTACGAATGAAGATAACTACAGGTTCACTTATCAATATCTCAAGAATGCTCAAAGCCCTAATTATGATTTTTTTAGTTATAGATATGATGCGAGTACAACAACACAGACCTCACCTCTCAATTTTACTAACCAAAGTCAGATTATAGTAAATAATGGTATAGGAATAGTTAATGGACAAGGTAACCTTTATAGATTCACTGGAATTGATAATTTTGAGCAATTCTATGACGTTCCCAAGTACTATGTTCAAGACAATAATAATCCATCAAATATTTATCCATTATTTTATTATGGAGATTGGCAAAATTCTAATGTAGGGACACCTGCACAAGATTCCCCTCCGGGCAATGGAACTGTAGTCATTCCTCCTGGAGACTATATATTAATCCGTCAACAAAATACAGATCCAGGTATGCCTGGAGTTCAATTATTTCCTGAAGATTTTACTCTCTCTACGCAAATACCAAACACGACTGATCCTAATCTTCCACAATTTATAGAGGGTTTTGCTGTAGGAGGCTCACGAATTAAAACAATTACTAATAGGAATAACGACGGAAAATTTATAAGTAAAAAACAATTTGACTATAAATTGCCTAATGTAGATTCGCAAGATTTATCTAGTTCTGGTAAACTTATGGATGAGCTTATTTTTCATACAAAATTCACAGGGTTTTTCTCCTATACTCCCTCTAGACCAGGTTATGGTGGAGGTGTGGACGGTATAACTATTACTTCTAACTCTAATCTTCGTGGAAATCCTTCCGCACAAGGGTCACACATAGGATATTCATTTGTCAGAGAATATCAATTAGATAAAGATGATGTGCTACTTTCTATTACAGACCGTTCTTTTTCGAATGAACCAAACCAATATCATAAAAAAAGCTTCGAGCATATCTTTTACTGGAATCCTACCTACTCAGCGAATCAAACCAGATATGTACAGGCTCAAAATGCAATCATGTTGGGAATGAATCCTAAAAATAGTTATGAAGCTTCTAATGGCAATTTGCTGACTGAATCATTATATGATTGTTCCGAGAATTTACTTAGGACTACTCAGAATGAATATGAGTCAATTTTTATAAATAATGATCTACAATACTATGCAAATTTTAATAGCTTACCTTATGTACCTGAGGAAGGAGAGGGTGTGTACCCTGTATGGATGGAAAATGGCGACACTTACATAACATTTAGACAACCCCTTACATATTCTCGTTTATCAGTTCCTACCTTCTCTCAAACAATAGATTATTTATCGAATGGTCAAACCTACACAGATCAATATTCTACGTATGATGGTAATGGAAATTTAGTAGCAACAGAATCTATTGTAAGAGATGGAGAATCTACAGTATCTACTTATTATTACCCGTATGATAGTGAAGTAGCTTCAGTTCCAGGAGTATCTAATCTTGTTGCAGAAAAGCAGTTTTCACAAGTTGTCAAATCAGAAGCATTTTACAACGATCAAAAATTAGGAAGTGTATTGTTAAACTTTGCAGATAATACTAGTACAGGAAATAATGTGCGTGTTACAGCTTCCAAATCAGCAAAAGCCAATGATAATTTAGAGACAAAAGTTAACTATGAGTATTACGATAATGACGGAAACTTACTTCAAAGTAGACAAGAAGATGGCACACCTATGAGTTATATATGGGGGTATAACAAGGAATATATCATCGCTAAGGTTCAGAATATAACCTATACCGATCTTGCAAATTTAACAACTATTACGACATTACAGTCTCAATCCAATAGTGATACTAGTAGTTGCTTAGGAAATGCTAATTGTAATGAGCAAACATTACGTAATTCATTAGAAACTCTTCGTAATGCCTTACCCGAAAATGTATATATGACGAGTTATACGTATGATCCTTTAGTAGGAGTTACTAGTATTACTGACCCTAGGGGAAGCTCTATGTATTATATATATGATGCCAATAATAGGTTAAGTGAAGTATATGATCAGGATTACAAACTGATTAGTAAGAATGAGTACAATATAACCAATGATTTAATAAGTACTCTAGGGGAAGATGCTATCGGGATTACAGAATGCGGTAGTACTGTTCCAGAGGAAACAGATCCTGATCCTAATCCCGATAATCCAGACGGTCCCTTAATAATTGTAGGCTCTCGAATGGCAGATAACACCATACAGAAAGATGGGCAGAGCTATCCCGCTTTGAGTAATTCAATTGATCTTATAGATACACAAACGAGTACTAGCAATGTAACGCTCCATTATCAAGCATTTCCATACGGGGGATCAGGGAACCTGATGTATCGATGGAAATTAAAAGGAGAGACTTTTTCTGCATATTCTTCTTCGCCAACGTGGACTAAAGTGTTTGATTGTTCTTCTCAAGACCCCAGAGGTATTGAAGTGATCTGCGAAGTTAAGGATATGACTTTAGGGATTACCGAGAGAGATAGATTACAACATCTAGTATTGTGTAACGATTAAAACCATCAGGATGAAAAAAATTATAATCACACTTATATGTATGCTTCCTGTACTAGGTATTGGACAGACTACAACAGAAAATTACGTAAAAACAACAGCATATCAAGTAGCCACAGAAACACCTACTGTTTCTGATGAGCAGAAGATAGAAAACATTACCTATTTTGATGGTTTGGGAAGACCCAAACAATCTATTGCTGTAAAAGCAGGAGGTAATAAAGAAAATATTGTGAGTCACACAGAGTATGATGCCATGGGTAGAAGCCCTAAACAGTACTTACCTTATGCCACAGCACCAGATATTCCCAATCCATTGGCATTTACAAGTTCTCAAACGCTTAAAACAGAAATTGGGAATTTCTACAATACTCTAAAATATGAAAACACTCAAAATCCATACTCACAAACGGTATTTGAAGCATCTGTTTTAAGCCGTGCTTTTGAACAGGCAGCACCTGGTAATTCTTGGGCATTAAGTGAAGGTCATACAATTAAGATGGACTATCAAATTAACCTTGATAACGAAGTGTATTACTACCATGTGAGCTTTTCTGGCGGTAATACAACGCTACCCCAATTGATTCTAAACGGTTTCTACCAAGAAGGCGAACTGCGTAAAAACGTGACTAAAGATGAAAATTGGACATCTACCTCTGGAAATGATCACACCACAGAAGAATTTACAAATAAGCTTGGTCAAGTTGTTTTAAAGAGAACATACAATGATAACCTTCCACATGACACGTATTACACTTACGATGATTTTGGAAACTTAACTTTTGTATTATCTCCAGAAGCTAGTGATCAGATCATAGATGTCAATAATACTCTTGTAACTAATTATCAGGATATTCTTGATAAGCTAGGGTATCAATATAAATATGATTATCGTAATCGTCTTATTGAAAAGAAAGTCCCTGCTAAAGGATGGGAGTACATTGTATATAACAAACTTGATCAACCCGTATTAACACAAGATGCCCGCTTGCGCGAAAATAACCAATGGCTCTTAACAAAATATGATGAATTATCAAGAGTGGCCTATACAGGAATTGTTACCTCTTCAGAGTCTAGACAATGGCAGCAAAATACGGCAAATAATCTCCCTGCCTACAGCGGTAATGTCTATGAGCAAAGATCAGCTAATACGCAAAATATAGCAGGAACGT
Organism: Dokdonia ponticola; assembly: GCF_042653865.1. Lineage (NCBI taxonomy): Bacteria > Pseudomonadati > Bacteroidota > Flavobacteriia > Flavobacteriales > Flavobacteriaceae > Dokdonia > Dokdonia ponticola. Next base: position 761,614 of record NZ_JBHSFV010000001.1, read on the forward strand.
TGGTAAATTACAGTAATCAGAGTTTTCCTGTTACAAACATTACAGAGGTTTTAACCGTAAACTATTACGATTCCTATGTAGATCACAGTGGCATTACACTGCCTAGTTCAGTGTATAACCAAAATATCACAAGCGCTACTCAAGGACTCCCTACGGTGTCTAAAGTACGTGTATTAGGCACTAACGATTGGATTACATCCGTCACGGGTTATGATGATAAGGCACGTCCTATTTTTGGAGCAAGTATAAATAATTACTTAGGGACTACGGATACCTCTGAATCATTGCTAGATTTTACAGGAAAAGTATTAGAAAGTAGAACTACTCATCAAAAAAATGGACATCAAGAAGTGGTGATCAAAGATTTCTTTAGCTATGATCATCAAAATAGACTCGTTACTCATATGCAACAAATTGATAGCGAACCTGTGCAACTCATAGCTAGTAATAGTTATGATAATTTAGGACAATTAGAATCTAAACGTGTAGGAGGACAACTTTTTGAATCAGGGTATACAGATATTGTTAATGTTACAGTTACTGATAATATAATAGAAAAAACAAGCGGTGATAGTAATTACTATAATGCTGGTTTATCTACCGTCGGTCGATTGGAAGGAGATGGAGGTATTTCTTTTACAGCAGAGACTGAGAATAAACGATATCTTGTAGGTCTCAATGATCAAAGTACCAGTAGTTCTCATAGTGAAGTTGACTATGGATTTGCGATGTTTTGGCAAAATCCTCCAAGATTTATATCACAAATAAGGGAGAATGGTACTCTTGTAAGCTTACACGGTGCTACTCCATACACAATAGGCGACACCTTTGAGATCGAACGAGAAGGAAATGTAATACATTTCATCCATAACGGAACAGAAGTGGCGACCCACACAATGGCTCAGAATTATGCTTCTTTAGTTGGGGATATCTCTATGCGAGATGAAGGAGCAAAAATAGGAAACCTTAATCTATATGCAACTAGCATTGATAAAAGTCTTCAAAAAGTAGATTATGAATATAATGTGCGTGGATGGCTTACCGATATCAATCCTTTAAACAGTTTTCAAGGAGGTAGTGGTATTACTGAAGTTGACTTATTTAACTTTCATATTAATTATGATTCTCCTCTAGAAGGCACTGCGGGAGATGTTGGTTTGGCTATTCCTTTATACAATGGAAATATTTCTCAAACTATTTGGAAAACTGCAAATTCAGACTCTCAAAAACGAGGATATGGATACACTTATGATGCACTGAACCGATTCAAAGCAGCATATAGTAGAAAAGGAACTACCCTTTTAACAAATGATAATTTTCAAGTATTTGATGTAGGATATGACAGAAATGGTAATATCCTCAACCTTAAACGTAATGGTACTAATGAAAATGATGTAGCTTCTCGTATGGATGATCTAACCTATACGTATGATGGTAACCAATTACTAGATGTATCGGATGGTTCATTGACTTCAATTAAGAATCAAGGATTCTATGACGGAAATACATCTGGAAATGATTATATTTATGATGTAAATGGCAATATGACAGCAGATAAGAACAAAGGTATTACGACTATTGATTACAATCATCTTAATCTACCTATTTTTATAGATATATTAGGGACTGATGCAAACAGTACCTTTCAGAAAGGCTCCATCTCTTATGTGTATGATGCTACAGGAGTAAAACAAGCAAAGATTGTTCAAGATGATGGACAAGGCATTACAATTACAACTTCTTATGCTGGAGGATATATTTATGAAAACAATGACGGTCTTGAAAAGTTAAAGATGATCTCACATCCCGAAGGATATGTAGAACCTGTTCATAACACATCAAAATCTGTCCAAAAGTTTAGTACGACAACTCAAACTTCTAGTTTTTCTGGTTATCAATATGCGTTTAATTATACAGACCACTTAGGGAACGTTAGACTTACATACGCTGACTCAGATGGAGATGGAGCTATCAACCCAAATACCGAAATCATAAGCGAGAAAAATTTCTACCCATTTGGATTGCAACAAAAAGGATACAACGACGTGGTAACGAGTAATTCTAACCCCATGGCAGAGAAGTTTGCCTTTGGCGGAAAAGAATACGGAGAAGAGTTAGGGCTGGATTGGTATGATATTTCTGCTCGTAATTATGATCCTGCAATTGGGAGATGGATGAATTTAGATCCACTTGCCGAAAAAATGAGAAGACACAGTCCTTATAATTTTGCTTTCAATAATCCTATTTATTGGCAAGATTATGACGGTATGTCGCCAACTGGACCAGGCGATCCACCAAAAGAGGAAACTCACTCAAATGGTATAACAACTAGCTTTACTTATGACGATAAGGGAGAAACTAAAGGGACAGACAAAGTTATGCAATCTGTTGTTTCTTCGACAACGCTTACTGATGATAACGGTCAAGTCTCTCAAATAATAGAAAAAACTGTAACAACGACAACTTATGTAGATGCAGAAGGGAAAATTGTTGATGCAGAAGGCAATGAAGGAAGTGCTACTCAAACCACGTATGCGAGTATAAAGACTAAAAGAGATGATGGTAAAGGTTATGATCGTTCTGACCCAATAATGTACTCAACTACGGTTGATATTGATGAATCTTCGATGGTTAGCGATGAATTTAAAGAAACTGTTGCCAATGTCCAAGACTTTAAAAAGTCTGAGAAGATAAGTCCTGTACAAGCTATTGGTAGAGAAAGAGAAAATATTTCTACTATAGAAGGAGTAGCAAGTGTTGGTTTAGGTGTAGCTGCAATGTTAGTGCCTGAACCAACTGTATCTAAAGTTTTAGGTGTCGCTTCAATAGCTACTGGTGTTGATGCTCTTGTAAGAACCACTGACCCAGAAAAAATTAAAATACGTATAAGCTTTTAAAAAAGGAATAAAAATGAAAAAAACGTATAAGTATATTTTAATAGTAATAATACTATTGACATTGATTATAGCTGTCTTTTGTAATGAAATATTTAACAATAATTTATTTATTCAAGAAGTTTTACTATCCATAAGTTTTTTGTTAACTCTTATTTACATATTAATAAATAAAAAACTTTTCTTTTTTTTAAGACCTGCTTGGCACAAATATTTAGGTGTTTTAGGAATGTTATTAGGAGGGTGGCAAGTTTATAAATCTAATTTTTTTAATTCAAAATTTTCAGTTGTATTGTTTTTCTTATTGGGAACAATATTAGTTTTTTCGATTTTTATAAAAGATAAGTTAAATAGTGAAGAGTTGTAGTCCGTAAGTTACTAATCGTTACCCCCCTCCCCCCCCCCCGCTAGCGCTCGTCTGTGAGGTGATGTAGTAAACTGGTGCTTTTGAGAAATTGAATATTTTGATATTTGATTATCAGTATTATAAATAAAGAATGAGTCTCAAATTTGAGACTCATTCTTGTTCTTTGAAATAATGAAAGTTTGTTAGAGGCTACTAAATAAGGATTCTTTATCCTTACGTGTAGTAAATTGGTGCTTGGTTATTTTTACAGATATGAAATGTAGAAACTGCTATCAATCTAATTTTATAAAAAAGGGAAAACGAAATGGGAAGCAACGCTATCATTGTAAAAATTGTAAGTGTAATTTTCAATTAGAATATGCCTATAAAGCTTATCAATCGAACGTCGACGATTTAATAAAATGTTTATTAAAAGAAAGCTGTGGTATTAGAAGTATATCAAGGATTATAAATATTTCAGCGAAAACAGTTCTTTCAAGAATGCTCAAGATTAGCAACCAAATTAAAATTCCATACTTCAATAAACAAGGTTGTAAGTTTGAAGTTGATGAAATGTCAATAAAAATAGCAAATGGCAAGAAACAAAATTGGCTAATCTATGGTATTGAAAGAGAAACGAAGTTATTAATTGATTTTGTGGTTGGAGGTAGAACCAAAGAAAACATCAGACAATTGATAGATAAAATATTACTACTTAATCCTAAGCGAATTTATACAGATAAATTAAATATCTACCCTAGTTTGATTCCAAAAGAAATTCATAAACGTTTTCAATATTGCACGAATAAAATAGAGCGAATGAATTTGACATTACGAACGCATATTAAAAGACTTTCAAGAAAGACAATTTGCTTTTCGCGAAAGCAAAAATATTTAGAAGCTCACTTACGGATATATTTTTGGGGATAGTATTAACCTTAAATAATAGAAGTGAGGTTTTCATAATTAGCTATAATCAAGCGTATATCTTCCATTAAAAAGTTCGATAATTGACCCGTTTGGGGTACATCAAAAAGCTGACTCTAAATGAGTTAGCTTTTTTTATGTCCTAAAACTAGCAACTAGGATTAGTTAGGGTGATTTAAAAAAACACCCTGTCACGATTTATGAAAGCCCCATCCCGGGTACATCAAAAAACTGATTCTAAATGAGTTAGCTTTTTTTATGTCCTAAAACTAGCAACTAGGATTAGTTAGGGTGATTTGAAAAATTACCCTATCACGATTTATGAAAGTCACATCCCAGGTACATCAAAAAAGCTAATTCTAAATGAGTTAGCTTTTTTTTATGTCCTAAAACTAGCAACTAGGATTAGTTAGGGTGATTTGAAAAAACATCCTGTCACGATTTATGAAAGTCCCATCTCGGGTACATTAATGACTAATCTTAACGGGTTAGTCATTTTTTATATTAAAAATTAGCAGCTAGTTCTAGTTAGGATAATTGAAAATTATCCTGTTACGACCCACAAAAGTCCCATCTCGGGTACATTAATGACTAATCTTAACGGGTTAGTCATTTTTTATATTAAAAATTAGCAGCTAGTTCTAGCTTTCATAGCTAAAAACTTAATCCTTTACCCCAAATTTTTCTAATATGGTTTCCATTAAACACCATTTGGTCAATGAAGACTGAAAAAGATTTAGTCCTACAAAAGCGGTGAACCAAAGCCAATGTATATTTACATAAACAGCTAACAATAAACTGGTGAGTATAAAAATACCTGCAACAGCTCTAACAATTCTATTTTTCATAGTTTTTCTTTTAAATGTATTTTTCAATAGGGACTACAATCGCTTTTATTGGATTGTAGGTTATTAAGCTTTTATTATACTCTTTAATTAACTCAAATGCGGCATCAATTTTATCCCCTTCAGTAAACGAGAAGAACAATCTGGAATCGGCAGCACCTTTCTCACTTGGAAACCAATTTGAAGTCATTAATAAAGATCCAGCCGTCTTATGCCCATCTATATCAGATTCACTAAAATTCTCAATGTTTGCGTCTTTAAATAGTTGTATAATATCTTTATGATACTCTTCTACAACTGTTACAATTAGTAGTTTCATCATTTATAATTTTTACGTTCTATTAGATAATACACCAATGGTACCACCAGTAAAGTCAACACTGTCGACACAATGGTTCCACCCATTAATGAGATTGCTAATCCCTGAAAAATTGGATCAAAAAGAATAACAAATGCTCCTATTACCACCGTTCCCGCTGTTAATAGAATAGGTGTTGTTCTCACTGCGCCTGCTTCAATTGCAGCTTGTTTTAGAGGAACACCTTCAGCTGTTCGGATGTTAATAAAGTCTATTAACAATACCGAATTACGAACCATAATCCCTGCTAAGGCAATCATTCCAATGAAAGAGGTTGCTGTAAAAAATGCGCCCATAATCCAGTGACCTAAAATGATTCCAATTAATGATAAGGGTATTGCAACCATCATAACAATAGGTGCTTTGAAGTTTTGAAACCACCCTACAATTAAGATATAAATCAAAATAATAACACCTAAAAACGCAATTCCTAAGTCTCTAAAGACTTCTAAGGTTATTTGCCATTCTCCATCCCATTTTACCGTATAGTCGTCTTCATAATCGGGTTGTCCTAAATACATCTCATTTAGCGTATATCCTTCTGGTAGTTTTATCTCATTTAACTTTTCTTCCATTCCAAGAATTGCATACGCAGGGCTTTCTAATGCTCCTGCCATGTCTGCCATAACATACACCACCCGTTTCTGATTTTTGTGATAAATACTTTTTGCGCTCGTTGTTTGTTTTATCTCAACCAAATCTGCAATAGGAACCATATTCTCTTTTTTAGATTTCACTTTAAGCTGTGAAATATCTAAAATTGTTGATTTCTCTTTTTCATCAAGACTAAGTACCAAACCAACTTGACGAGAAGCATTTTCATCATACAAATTGGTAATCGCTCTATTAGATAACGCCATATTCATAGTGTACGTGATTTGTTGAGGAGCGACTCCGTATAACATCGCTTTTTCCTTATCTATATTAAATTGATACTCGATTTGATCATCTTCAACCATCCAATCAACATCGACAACATCTTCGGTATTTGTCAGGATATCCCGAATGCTATTTGCAATTTTAATTTGCTCACTATAATCTGGACCATAAATCTCTGCAACGATTGTCGATAATACAGGAGGTCCTGGTGGCACTTCTACTAATTTTACGTTAGCACTATATTTTGAAGCTATCCTCTGAATCTCTGGTCGCAAAACCTTAGCAATTCCGTGACTTTGGATATCACGCTCACTTTTATCAACTAAATTTACCTGAATATCTGCCATATTACTTCCACCACGCAAATCATAATGACGTACCAAACCATTAAAAGTAATTGGAGCAGACGTACCAACATAATTCTGATAATTAACTACTTCTGGTCGTGTCGCTAGGTACTGTGCAATCTCCTGAGCTACAACACCTGTTCGCTCTAGCGTGGTACCTTCTGACATATCGATCACGACTTGAAATTCGTTTTTATTATCAAAAGGCAGCATTTTTACTGCAACAGATTTGGTGAAAAACAATACCATAGTTCCCATTAACAGTAAAAAAGTACCCCCTAGAAACAACCAGCGTTTCGTTTTGTTCTCTAATAAAGGTCTTTCAAATTTGTTATAAATCCGATAAATTAAAGTGTCTTCGATGGGCTTTTCAGGCTTCTCATCTTTTCCTTTTTTATCCTTTTCACGTAAAAAAATATATCCCAAATAGGGTGTAATAGTAAGAGCAACAAATAATGATAAAATCATGGCTATAGAAGCTCCTATAGGCATTGGTGCCATATATGGACCCATTAACCCTGACACAAAAGCCATGGGTAACACAGAAGCTATCACAGTAAATGTGGCTAAAATGGTTGGATTTCCAACTTCGTTAATTGCATACAAAGCCGCTTGTTTAAAGGGCAGGCGTTTCATCTTAAAATGGCGGTGCATATTTTCGGCTATAATGATGGAGTCATCTACCACAATTCCTGTAACAAAAACCAAAGCAAACAGTGTAATTCTATTCAATGTATAGTCCAGCATATAGTAACTCAATAATGTCAACGCAAACGTAATTGGAACCGATAAAAACACTACCAATCCCCCACGCCACCCCATCGCTAGCATTACTACAAGTGTTACAGCAAAGATGGAACCTATCAGGTGCAGCAATAATTCTGACACTTTATGAGATGCTGTTTCCCCATAGTTTCTGGTAATTTCAACTTGCACATCATCTGGAATTAAGTTCTTTCGTAAGTGTTGCACTTTATCTATAATGATATCAGCAATTTTCATTGCATCTGCTCCTTTTCTTTTGGCTACAGAAATCGTTACTGCAGGGTATTCAGAAGAATATGTCACAGCCTTTTTACTTCCTTTACCAAATCCTAAAGACACATAATTTTGTGGAATTTCTGGACCATCAATAATAGTTGCTACTTGTTTTAAATAAATAGGCTGGTCCTGTTGCACACCAACAACTAAATTTTCAACATCAGTCGCAGATGTTAAAAACGCACCTGTATTCACCAGAAATTCTGTGTCATTTTTATCAAAACTTCCTGAAATTAATTGTGAGTTATTCGCCTTTATCATTTCTGAAATAGACAAGAAATCTAATCCGCTAGCAGCCAGTTTATCTTTATCTAAAATCACCCGTAATTGTCGGTTTCTACCGCCAATTACGTGTGTTATAGCAACATCATTCACCTTCTTAATTTCACTTTCCAACTCCTGAGCTATCTGGCTCAATTGGTAATCGTCATAATTTTCACTCCAGAGCGTTATACCTAACATAGGTACGTCATCAATCGCTCTTGTTTTTACTAATGGGAACGTCACACCTTGCGGCATTTGATCCATGTGTTTGTTTATTTCATTGTACAATTTTACAAAAGAGCGCTCAATATCCTCCCCTACATAAAACTGAACAATCACCATTCCTTGCTCCTTCATTGATGTAGAATACACATACTCTACCCCTTTGATATTAGAGATTAATTTTTCTAATGGTTTGATAACACGAGATTCAACTTCTGTGGGACTTGCCCCTGGGTATCCCACAAAAATGTCTGCCATCGGGACGTCTATCTGTGGTTCTTCCTCACGCGGAATTAAAAACGAGCTATACACTCCAACAACCATAAATACGATCATTAGAAGTACTGTAAGCTTAGAATTTATAAAGCTTTTGGCTATTTTCCCTGCTAAACCTTCTTTCATTTTGACTTTATTTTTATTACCCTCTTTAAGGTAATTTTTATATGTTTTGGGCGTTTTAACGGGCTATTCGCTACACTCTTTTTTTGCCATATATGGCAGCAAAAAAAGGATTTCCACTGCTATCCCTAACGCAATATTTCTAGACGACTATTTAGGCCTTACAAACCTGTATTGTTTTAAATCAACCTAGGATGATGTGTGTAGATGGAATTGTTTTCGCGAAAGCGATTGCTTACTCAATACTTATTTTTACACCATTAAACAGTTTCCCATCAGCAGAAACTATGTATGATTCATCTTCGGTTAGACCAGATAGTACTTCTACTTGATCACCAAATGTCCTCCCTAAACGCAACCAGCGCAATATCGCTGTATTACTTTGACTCACAGTATAAATTCCTGACAACTGACCTCGTGTAACAATCGCCTCAGAAGGGACTAAAACAAAACTAGAAAAGGTCTCACTTTCGATAGGAAATTGAACCGTTGCAAACATTCCAGATAAAATAGGAACCGTTGTTTTTGCTAAAGCCACCTTCACTAAGTACTGCCCTCCTGTATTTTTTGCAGAAGAGCTAACTTCGGTTACTATCCCTTTTATAGTTTTGTCAATAGATTTTATGAGCACATTGACTTCCGTTCCAGATTTTATTTGAGATATTTCACTTTCTGGCACCATAGCCATAACCTCAAAAAACGTAGATGCTTCTATCGCAATAAGTGGAATCCCTGGATTAGCCATATCGCCAGTTTCAATAAATTTACCCGTTACAACTCCATTAAATGGGGCAGTAATATTGCTATATTTAAATTGGGAATTAATTTCATTCTTCATTTGATTGGCTGCTTCTAATCGCGCCTTTGCCATTTCAAAATTAGCAGTCATGTCATCTAGTTCCTTCTGTGTTGCACTTGTTTTAACAAATAAATTTTTAAAACGATTATAATCTTTTTCGGCACTATTAAAAGCTGCTGTTGCTTCAGTAATACTCGCATTTACTTGAGCGCGTTTCGCTTGTAAATCAGCATTATTTATGGACATAAGTAATTGTCCTTTTTTGACTTTATCACCTATACCTACATATACTTTGTTTACAAAACCCATCATCCGAGTACTTAGATTAGCACTTTTTGTTGCTTGGACTTTTCCGCTTACAGATAAGAAAGGACTGTTATTATCTAATGTTACAGTAGCTACTTTTACAGCAATGGGATGTTTAGTATCCTTTGCCACTGCTTTATCATCACTTCCACAACGTGTCATAAATAAAATGAACCCGATGAAGACTACCATACTTATATATTTTTTCATTTCTCTAAATGTTCTTTTGTTAAAAATTGAAGATATGCGTACCCAAAATTATAGGTGTAAATGGTTTGATAATATTCTAATTGCTTTTGAGCGTATTGATTTTCAGCCATTAATAAATCACTAGTTTTTTCTAAACCTTCCTTAAAACGGTTGGTACGTATACGAAGTGATTCTTTTGATTGCTCCAAGGCTAATTCTGTTAGCTTCAAATTATTTTTAGCATCTAGTAACATACGTGAAGCCTTATTCAATTCTAACTGACTTTGTGCTATATATTCTTGGTATTGTAATTTTGACTTTTCAAATTCGGCACTACTCTTTTGAATTTTACCAAAGCGTTTACTCCCTTCTAAAATATTCCAACTTAATTGCGCTCCAAAAGTGTAGCCATTGGCATCTGCTTGGAATACTTTATCGTCAAATAATTCATAACTTCCAAAGGCATTTAAACGAGGTAAAAAACTCATTTTATCAGCTTTATTCATCTGCTCGTAAGCATCTGTAGAAAGTTGGAAAGCTTTAATATCTGCTCTGTCCTTAGGGAGATCTCCAATAGGCTTTTCTTCTGAAATTAGGTGTAATTCATCTATCGGCATTAAAACTTGATAGCTAGTATCACCCATTAAAATTGATAGATAATTAGATATATTTTGTATGTTACTTTTTGCAATCTGTAGTTGATTTTCAATCTCTGTAACACGAACGTCGATAGACAATAGATCCGTTTTCTGCAAATAACCTTGGGAAAAACTATTGTTTGCAATACGCTTATTCTCCAAAACTGATCTTTTAGCAATCTCTAAAACCTCCAAGGTTTTATATGCCAACTGTAATTGCATATACCATTTTTCAACCTCTAGCGTAATGTATTCTTCGGTACGATACGACTGTAGTCTAATCGCACTTAATTTAGCTTTAGCTGCTTTGCGTTGATGCAAACCATCAAGATTAAGGATAGGTTGAATGACTTCAATCTTAGTCGCATAATTTTGAATTTGTGACGGATCGTTTAATAAATTAGGGCTAAAATCATTCTGTGTTAAAATCTCTTGATTGAGCTTAGACCCAAAAGCCATTAAAGGATTGGTCGTTGCAATCCCTGTATGAGAAGCTGTGATATTTGGTAAGAACACAGCGTTTGTCTGATTAAAATCACCTGTTGCTGCTAGTACTTCCTGCTGAGATATCTTAAGTGTATTATTTCCTTCTTTTACCTTAGAGAGAACCTCTTCCTTTGTAATCAATAGGGTTTTAGTTTGTGCTTTTATAGTAAAAGAAACAAGTAATAAAAGTATGAGTAATATATATTTCATAGTGCTTCTGTTTTTGATATTCACAAAATTATGCCTAGAATTGAAGGAAGTCGGTAATCTAGGTTACTCAAGTATTTTTATTTTTTTTTGTAGAAAACCAATAGCTAATACCAACTGTCCAATAGAATACGCTATCAAGATCTTCTTCAAAAACAGTATCTTCTGTAATTATAGTAGCACTAGATTGTGGGAATGACACCGCGGGTGTAAATGAAAATATGAATGATTTATGATGATATTCTATAGGAGTTGACAACTCAATATTTAGGATATTAAAGGAGGAGCTTTCTTCAAATGTTATCGTAGTTGATTCCATCTGATTTGAGTTGCCAGCCCCTTGACCTTTTCTATTTCCTAATCGATTAGACTGGTAATAAGCTTCATAAAAATTTTGTGTACCCCCACTTATGCCTACAGAAGGCTTGAATAGGAGTGTTTCCTTTTCATTTATAAAAGCCCTTTCTATGAAAAAACTTGTAAAAAAGTCGGTGTTGTTACCAGAATTAAAAAAACTCCCTAAGCTTACAGAAAGCTCCATATAATCAAGATCGTATGAGAGAAGTCCACTAATACTAGACGAAACCTCAGATTGAACGTTATAGCTCTCATCATTATAAAAATATCCTGTTGCTACAATACCTCCGCTCCATTTTTTAGAATCAAATAAATACCCTCCGCTGAGTAGGAATAGATCTACTCGCTGTTCTTCTGAAGCCGTTAGGTATGATAAAGTGGCATCTGCAAAAAAACCAGATGCATCATAGTAGCCTATTGACGGAAAAATATAAGGTGCGGCAATAGAGTCTCTTCGACCCATAAAAACGGCATCACTAATATAACTTACATCGGTAAGAATATAGGATTCGTTATCAGACACCTTTTTAATAACCTCTTCCCGTTGTTGAGAGAATAAAGAAGCAATAGAAAAAATGATGACATAAAAACTTAGTATACTATTATTTTTCATAATTATCATTTTATATTAAAAGAAGGGGCTTTGCTTTGTATTAAAACAAAGCCCTAAGATTTTCTAATCTGGAGTTCCACCCTTATTTTTCTTCTTAACCATAGGCTTGGTTTTTGCCTTACTTTTCATCATCTTTTGCTTTAGCATAGTTTTTCGATGTTGATAGGTGTTTTTGAACATTTGACCATCCATATTAAGACATTCTCCGTCTAAAAGACGTAGCTGTTTACGATCACGTGTTTGATAACTTCCATCTGGATTTATTGATGCGCCATCTCCTAAATCAAGCCTTTGCTGTAATCTGTTCTGTGCTTGATTTCTGATTTGGATAACTTCACCATCAACTAGCATATAATGCACCCTGTTTTGGTTTCTTTCTTGAATTTGCGATTGACTAAGCCCTTTATTTTCCTGTTTAACTTTGTAACGATACTGGTATTCATTTCTATATTTTACACCATCAGCGTCTAAGCACTCCCCATCTTTCAATCTTAATCTGTCTCGATCTCTGGTTTGATAAGTGCCATCTACATTTAGAACAGTACCATCGTTCAAAGTGATTTTATCTTTTAATCTGATTTGATCTCGATCTCTAATTTGTAATACGTCTCCATCTACTAACATTAGACGGTCTCTATCACGATCTTGATCTTGATCTTGGGCAAATGTGGCTGTCATTACCATTAAGGACATAACCACTAATACATACATTTTCTTCATTTTGTAATGATTTAATATTTATTAATAGCTCAAAATTAGAATACATATACGCCGTTTAAAATGACCTGAATCAGTTGCTAGGATGATATAGAAACTTGAAAGAGTAACATATTATAGAGACACATCCGTAAAAAACATCATTCTAAAAATTTGGTATAGAATGATCTAGGTCAGTTTTGTTACTATATAAAGATGCTATTTTACGAGGAGTTTAAATTGTTTATATGCTTTCGCGAAAGCGGTAGACTACAAGAAAAAATTATGAAAACACTTATCTATCTCCTACTGATACTGATGGTTACTTCTTGTGAAAAGAAAAATAAAAAGACACCTATTCATCAGAAATCAAAAACAGAAAATCAAGTACATAAAAGATATACTATAGATGCCAAAAGTATTTCTATTGTATGGACGGCCTATAAGTTTACAGATAAAGTTGGGGTATCTGGAACGTTTAAGGATTTTAAATTTGAAACAAAAAATGCAACGGGAACCATAGACTCTATACTGAATGAGTCTAGTTTAAAAATACCTACGCTATCTGTAGACTCACAAAATGAAATACGCGATCCAAAATTACGCTCGATTTTCTTCAAGACATTTCATACAGACACTATAAAAGGAAGGATCCTGACGGTATATAAAGATAGTGGTTTGGTTGAGATAAGCATGAATAATATCTCAAAAGAAGTCCCCTATTCTTATATAGTGAAAAACGATAGTATTTTACTAAAAACCCATTTAGATCTTACCCAATGGAATGGACAAGAAGCAATTGAGGCTTTAAATAAAGCGTGCTATGAGCTCCACATTGGCCCTGATGGGATCTCAAAACTATGGCCAGATGTAACTGTTGAAGTCCAATTCCCTTTGCTTGTCAGACTACAAGAATGAACATCTTATTTATAATAGAGTCGTTAAAATTATACGACCGTAAAGCCATATTGATCTGGGTCATTGTTACTGGTATTCAAGAAATCTAATTTTGGATAAAAATCATAATGGAATTAGTAACCAAACATGGAGTCCTTCTCGAAAAAATTGATAATAGTTTCGAAAATTTAGGTGTATTTAACCCTGCCATCATGCAAGAAGGGAAAACGGTACACCTGTTTTATCGTGCCGTTAGAAATGGTAACTTTTCTACTCTGGGATATTGTAAATTGGATGGTCCTTTAAAAATTATAGAACGTAAAAGTGAGCCTGTATTTTTTCCACAAACTCCCGAAGAATTTCAAGGTGTAGAAGATCCTCGTATGACCAAGATTGAGGATTGTTATTATTTGTCATACTCTGCCTATGATGGTATCAATGTTTTTGGAGCCTATGCTACTTCTAAAGATTTAGTAAAATTTGAAAGAAAAGGGATCATAACCCCAAAATTCACCTTTGAACAGTATTCCAAATTGATTAAAAAGAATTTTGAGAAGATTAATTTGATGCACCTTGCGTTCTATAATTTATTTATCCGCTATCGTTTAGCAGAAATTATGAAAGATCGGATATATGTTTGGGACAAAAATCTAGTTTTCTTTCCAAAAAGAATTCATGGAAAATTAGCTTTTCTGCATCGATTATACCCTTCTATTCAAATTGTATTTTTTAATGATCCATCAGAGCTAACTTCAGAATTCTGGGAGGAGTATATTTCTGACCTTCAGAGGCATATTGTTTTAATTCCAAAATGCAAACATGAAAACGGGCATATTGGCGCAGGATGCCCTCCCGTTGAAACAAAGGATGGCTGGTTAGTCATTTATCATTCTGCACAATTAACAACAGAAGGCTTTATTTATCATGCTTCTGCGGCTTTACTAGATTTAAAAAACCCAAAAAAATTAATTGCAAGACTCAAATATCCTTTGTTTTCTCCAACAGAGGATTATGAAAAAGAAGGCTACGTGAATAATGTAGTATTTCCAACAGGAACTGCTCTTTTTGATGAAGAACTCTACATCTATTATGGTGCCGCCGATAGTAGAGTTGCTGTAGCCTCTGTTAATATTAATTTACTTTTAAATGAACTTAAAAATCAATAATTATGAACATAAATCATCCCACAAATAAAATCCTTTTTTTATCCACTTTTCCACCTACGCAATGTGGTATAGCAACGTATACACAAGATACAATGAACGCTATAACTGATGCGTTTGAATCATCCTTAGCTTGTGAAATTTGTGATATTTCAGACACGACAGTGGCAAATCCAAATGTGCAGTATACGATACACCCTAAAATTAGATCTACTTATTATCGTGTAGCCAAAGAAATCAATAAAGATGACTCCATAAAACTAGTACATGTACAACATGAATTTGGCTTATTTGGCGGGAAGTATGGAAACTTTCTGTTGGATTTTCTAGAAACCATAAAAATACCAGTGATCTATACTTTTCATAGTGTTATTCCTAATCCAGATAAGGAATTAATGTCCTATGTGAAGATACTGATTTCATATAGTAGCTCTATTGTTGTGATGACTCAAAAATCTAAAAGAATATTAATAGAGCAATATGGTATAGATGAATCCATCATAGCATATGTGCCACATGGGACTCACATTGTTAGTTATGAAGACTCGCTGAATGTTAAACAAAGATTCAATTTAGCAAATCGTATAATTCTATCAACTTTTGGGCTTTTAGGATCTGGTAAAAGCATTGAAACAGCACTAAAAGCACTGCCAAAAATTATCAACCACACACCCAACGTCTTGTATTTAGTTATTGGAAAAACTCATCCTAACACTATTAAAAACAATCAAGATCATTACCGAGATTATTTGGAAGGATTGGTCAAAGAATTAAAGTTAGAAAATCATGTACTGTTCATTAATCGTTATTTAGAAATTGAAGAGCTTCTAGAATATTTGAAAGCAACAGATATTTACTTATTTACTTCAAAAGATGCTAATCAAGCAGTTAGCGGTACATTTTCCTATGCAATGAGTTGTGCTTGCCCTATTGTGGCAACTAAAATTCCGCACACAGAAGAGGTTCTTACACCTAATATTGGGGTACTCGTTGATATTAATAATTCAGAACAATTCGCAAAGGCAACCATAAAATTACTTTCTGATGTTGATTTGCGAGTATCTATGGCAGTTACTGCTTTTGAAAAGACGAGAGCGTCTTCTTGGAAAAATATAGCTTTAAAACTAGCGGAAATCTATAGAGAGAGTTTTGATAAAACTCTTAACATTGATTATAATTATCCCCCAATTAAGTTGAACCACATAAAAAAATTGACTACTAAATTGGGGATAATACAGTTCAGTAAAATTTCTGAACCTGATATTTCTTCTGGATACACCTTAGATGATAATGCACGAGCATTAATTGCTATCTGCATACATTATCAGCAATGTAAGAAAGCTTCAGATTTGTTTTATATAGACACCTATCTTTCCTTTATAGAACGCTGTCAAACAGAATCTGGGACGTTCATTAATTATGTTGATGAACATAATAACGTGCATATAAAAAATGACTATGTAAATCTAGAAGATTCTAATACCCGTGCTGTATGGGCTCTGGGCATGGTTATTTCTTTAAAAGACGTTTTGCCAAATGGTATTGTAAGTAAGGCCGAATCTTCTTTATTACGATGTTTCCAATGGGTTGAGAATATTTTATCACCTAGAGCCATAGGTTTTGCTATAAAAGGGTTGTACTTATATTATACTATAAAAAAAGACACATATACGATATCTACTATTAAGAAACTCTCAGAACACCTCATTACTAGTTACGATGTCAACGCTATAAAAAATTGGAAGTGGTTCGAAAACTACCTAACATACGCTAACAGTGTCCTTCCAGAGGCACTGCTTTATACTTATTTAGTGACTGGCAACGAATCCTATAAGAAAGTGGCTATAGAATCTTTCGATTTTCTATTATCAAAAATGTTTATAAATGGTCATTTTAAAGTAATTTCAAATAAAGGATGGTATCAAAAAGATACAATTCCAAAGCAGTACGGAGAACAGCCTATTGATGTTTCGTATACGATACAAGCCTTAGATGTTTTTTATAAAGCTTTTGGAGATTCAAAATATAAAGATATGATGAAAATAGCATTCAATTGGTTCTTAGGTAAGAATCATTTGAGTCAAATAATGTATGACCCTATAACTGGAGGATGTTATGATGGATTGGAGAAAGAGAATGTGAATTTAAATCAAGGAGCAGAGTCTACAGTTTGTTATATCATAGCTCGATTAATTTTAGAAGAATACAAGACCGTATTGGCAACAGAATCACCTGTTCATTTAAGATCTTCCAAACTTGTAAGCGCTAGTTCTTCTAGAATAAATAATCAGTGAGGTTAATTAACGAAAGTTCGATGTAAGTTTTCTTTCTTTTCTCTGGGATAGGACAAAGTGTGAGTTTTGAGCTAAGTGAAGCAGTGTAGATAGCTTCTTATGGCTTTTCGCTTTAAGCGAAAAAACACCTAGAAACTCGAAAATTTAAAATAGAAATCACACGAATAAAAGCATTTTTTCTTTACGTTCTGTTTCATTTCACCCTGAGTAAAACATGAGAGTTTTACGAGTAAATAGAACGAAAAAATAATATGATTATAGGTATTAGTATTGTATCAGAATGTACCACCTAACCGTTTTATGATTTGTGCTAACCCCAAAGATCCAAGAGCAAATACAATAACCCAACCAAACTGCTCTCTTGACAAGTCTACTAGGTGAAGAACATTGGCAATAGGTGTAATAAGATAGACACTTATAGTAATAAGTATGGAGACTACAAAAGCTCCCCATATCCATGGATTTTTAATGACTTCGTTGCTTAGAAACGGAACTTCGGTCTTAGACATATTAAATACATTTAATAATTGTGCAAGAACTAGTGTAAAGAAAGCCATATTATTTATTTCACTAGGAGATGCTTTTAATGTGAAGTGAGCATACGCAGTTATCCCAACGACTGCGGCAGTAATGCATAACCCATAAATAATGGTAGATGACCAAAGTTTTGGTGTCAAAATAGGTTCGTTTGCTTTTCTGGGTGGGAGGTTCATGATATCTACTTCACCTTTTCCCATCCCTAAAGCTAGTGCTGGAAAAATATCTGTAACAAGATTTAGAAATAAGATTTGTAAAGGGAGTAAAGGTGCTGGTAAAATAAGTAATGCAGCCAAACCTACAGATACGACCTCTGCTAGATTACACGACAAAAGGTATACTACAAATTGTCTGATATGATCAAAAATAGCGCGACCTTGTTTTATAGCTAACTCCATAGCTGTAAACTGGTCATTTTTAAGAATAATATCGGCAGCTTCTCTTGCAGCTTGCGTTCCGCGTATTCCCATAGCAATACCAATATCTGCCTTTCGCAACGCAGGAATATCATTAATGCCATCACCAAACATTCCTACGGTATGATTATTCTTTTGATAGAATGTAATTAATTTTAGCTTTTGCTCTGGAGTGACTCTTGCAAAAACCAACGCATTCAATAATTGTTCTTTGATTGCATCGTTTAGTTCTTCAGTTAGTTGTAAATCTTGACCATGAAGTACGCTGTTATTTTCAGCATCTTTTGATAATATCCCGACTTCTTCCGCAACCTTTTTAGCTGTTCCTGGATGATCTCCTGTTAGCATAACAACTTTAATTCCTGCGCTTTTATATGTCTTTATGGTATCTTTAACATCATCTCTAGCCGGATCTAAGAATCCAATAACACCTATAAACGTTAGGTTTGACAAGATATCCTCTTTTCTTGGTTTTGCAGTCACATCCTTATATGCAAAACTCAGTACTCTTAATCCTTGAGATGCCAATTTATTTACCAAATCAAACCATTCATTTTTGTTTACAAATTCTTGAACTTCACCATGCTTTAAGATCGTCGTACAGAAATTAACGATACTCTCAAATGCTCCTTTAGTATATATGGTAGTGCCTATACTTTCATTTTGGTTTAATGTAACCATCAACTTGCTATTGGTGTCAAATGGTATTTCCAATTCCTCTGGATTACTCTCCTTAATCTTTTTTGGATCTAGTTTTAATTTTTCAGCAAATTCAATAAGTGCCAATTCAATACTATCGCCTCTCCTATCCAGAGCGTTTAAATCGATATTATTGCATAAAACACTAGCCATCATTATCGAATTAAAAGATTTCTTTTGAAGTAATTGACTAAAAAAATCACTTTCTTCATTTTGAATAGCACTCCATATATCATCTTCAAAAGCCAGTGTATGTACTCGCATTTTATCCTCGGTAAGCGTTCCTGTTTTATCTGTACAGATGATGTTTGTTGCCCCTAGTGTTTCTATGGATTCCATTTTTTTTATAATGACCTTCCGTTTTGATAATTTAAGCATTCCCCTAGCTAAAGCAATAGTTGCTACTATGGGAAGTCCTTCTGGTATAGCGGCAACTGCGAGTGCTATAGCAGTTTTGAAGGTTTCTATCAGATCCATACCTCTTAAGTATCCAGTGAAAAAGATAAGTATGGCAAATATGACTGTGAGCCAAATAAGCCACTTGCTCAATTCATTCAATTTTTTTTCTAAGGGTGTTCGCTGTTCTTCAACAGTTGTACTCATTTGCTGAATCTTTCCCAATTGTGTCTGGAAACCGGTATAAGTAACAATAGCTTTTGCCGAACCTTGAATGACAGATGTTCCCTTAAATATCATATTGCTTCTTTCTGGGAGTGAGGTGTTTTTTGCTAGTATTTTTAGATTCTTAATTACCGCAATACTTTCACCTGTTAATGAAGCTTCTTTGACAGATAAATTATCAACCGAAATTAAACGAGCATCAGCCGAAACGATATCACCGGTTTCAATGAGAATAATATCACCAGGCACTAATAATGATGACGGTACCCTTTTGATCTGTCTATCACGTAAAACAGTAGATTCTGTAACTCCCATTTTGCGAAGTGATTCAAGAGAACGAACCCCTTGTAATTCCATAATAAAACCAATAGCTACCGTGATGAGTATAACAATTAGTATGGCTATTGTTTCCAGTAAATCGGGGCTGAAAAGGAAAGTAAAGAATGTCGCTAAAGCAAGAATAAGGATAATAGAATCCATAAACTGATCGATAAGGATTCGCCACTTACTTTTAGGTTTATTTTCAGCTATTTCATTGACTCCGTACTCTTGAATACGACGTTTCGCCTCCTCGTTGGTTAGACCAAATTGAATCGAGCTATTTAGTGTCTGCACTACATTTTTCACATCTATAGCAAAAGGTACTTGGATCATGTTTGCAATTAGTTTGGTTTAAAGCTTTGTAAACTAAAAACTCTCTGACCAAAGCTTTAAACAAAAAAGCTTTGGTCAGAGAGTTGTTATTGAAGATAATCACTTAAAGGTGATTTCTTATGCGATTTCAATCACTTTTGGTTTTTTTGCTTTGGCTTCTTCTTTTTTTACGAGATCAAAGCTAAGTATACCATCTTTATATTTTGCTTTGACATTTTCATCTTTTACAGAATCTGGCAATTGTAAACGCTTTTCAAAAGAATTATAACTAAACTCTTTTCTTGTGTAATTTTCTTCTTCTTCTTCTTTAGATTGAGACTTTTCTGCTGAAATGTTAAGGCGACCATCGTCTATGGTTACTTTAAAATCTTTCTTGGTAAACCCAGGAGCAGCCAATTCTACTTGATAAGCATCATCAGTTTCTTTAATGTTCAATGCTGGTTCTTGAGATTTTCCATTGAAGAAATCTGTATTCCATAGACGATTATCTAAGATAGGATCGGAATCAAAAAAGTCTGAAATAATGAGGTTTCCAAAGGGTCTTCTGTTTCTAAATTTTACTAGTGACATAATTTTTTAAGGTTTTAAGTTAAACAGTATTTACAAGACTAAATTAAAGCTGTCTTTCATCGTAAAGAATGATCTGCGTCAGTCCGAAGTATTAATTCTAAATTACATCCCCTATTTATTTTATAAAAAGTTAGAATACTAGAAAAATTAGTTTTGTTGCGTTTGAGATATTTTTTCTTATTAAGAATATCTTTAAGCTAAAAACTATATCAAAAGGTAGCACTTTTCCAAATACCTTAGTATTCAAGTAGTATCTATCTCTCAAGTTTAAATTTGAATTAAACTTGAGAGAAATTGAAGAACTGATGGCTATTAGAGGGAGGAGATCACAATAATCAAACCTGCGCCTTGAGTTAAAAACTCAACAATTTACTTACATCAAATATATCCTACGTATTTCTCAAAAGATCTTTCATGATTATACACATCTTAAGTCAGCTTTCGCGAAAGCGCACTCATACATCTAAAAATAAAACGACTATTTTTGCACATCATATTTTCAGTTCCCCCTAAAATGAATAAAGTATTTGTTATTGTATTCTTATTCTTATATTCATCTCTATGTGCTTATGCACAAGTAGATGATAGTAAATTAGACCTTTCTTCTCCTTCCAATGGAAAAGAAGAGGCTGCAAAATATTCCTCCTTACTGCAAGAATATTATAAAAATGGGGAATATGAATTACATAAAATATATAGCGACTCCTTACTATTAATTTCTGAACTCTATGGGATTACAGATATGAATATTTTGGCGCTCAATAGCCAAGCGATTTATTATAAAAATAGAAGTAATAGGGAAAAAGCGCTGGAAATTTACCATAAAGCCCTAGACAAATGTGAATTAATGCCAGATAGTAGCGGACCAAAAGCAATGATTTTAGCAAATATGGGGAATATTTACACGGATATTGGTGCTTTTGAAAAATCCATTAAAGCAATGGATTCTCTCCTTGTCATTACAGATACTGTTAGACGTTTTACTAAAATAAAAGCTGCTGCTCTTGTTGGACAATCTACCAATTACCTAGAGTTAAAAGCATACAAAAAGGCACTGCAATTTGCAGAACGCGCTATAGACTTAGGGCAATCTATGAAGGATGAGGAAGTCATTGGGGCTACTTTAAATAACCTAAGTGATATTTATATAAAGCTTGGTGATTATGAAAGTGCATTGAAAGCTACTGAAAAAGGATTTCTTCTTGCTGACATGCAAATGCTCACAAAAAAACGAGCTTGGTTGTTGTTGAATAATGGAATCGCTAATTATCATTTAAAAAATACTGATGTTTCCTTACAAAGCCTAAAAGAAGCACTCACGCTCGCGCAGGATAAAAAAATATATGAAATAGCAATGTATAGCTATGAGTATCTAGCAAAAGTATATGAACAAAAAGGAAATTTTAAAGCTTCCTATGAAGCACAAAAAGAATACTCTCGCTTGAGTGACCTCATAAAAAGGGATGAAAAAAAGGCAACCATTGCTGACTTATCGCAAGATTTATCAAATAATGAAAAGACGCTAGATGCTGCGCAGGAAAAAATCATCACCGTCACAGAAAATAAAAACCGATTGGCTTGGTATGGAGGCATCTTTGTATTTGTAATCGCAGGAATATTGTTGGTGTACATCAAAAAGAAAAAGCAAATAGAAAAAGAGAAAAAGGCATTACAAAAACAGTATACCTCTTTAAAGAAAGCAATAGAAAACAAGCCAACCTCATCGGCATCTAAACCAGAAAATACACCTCTAAAAAAAGAAGAAAAACCCTATAAAAACTCATCATTAACAGATGTAGATCGTGAAAAATACAAAACTTATATTTTGAGTTTAATGAAAGAGGAAAAGCCCTATTTGGATCCAGATCTTAGATTGGCTGAATTGGCTTCAAAACTCGGGATAAGTACTTCACATTTTTCTGAGGTACTACATTATTGCTTCAAGGAAAATTTTTATAATTTCATAAATTTTTATCGTGTCCTAGAAGCGCAAGAACTCATGAAAAAGCCTCTTTACAAAGAGGCTAAAATCATTGCCATTGCATTCGATGCTGGATTTAAAAGCAAAACCACGTTTAATCGTGTCTTCAAGAATTTTACAGGACAAACGCCTTCAGAATACCGTGAAACCTCTTAAAACTTGACGCTTTACTATCAAAAGAGGTTTCATTCCATGGAATGGAACCTCTTTTGATTATATAAGGCTAGAATTTTACGTATTAATAATGAAATTTACCTAAAAGTAATTGATACTTCCATGTGAGATTCTTAAGTCATATCTATTTCTATTATAAGAATCGATTCAAATGTGACCTAATAGTGATGGAACTTCACTAATAATAGATCTTTTTTATACAGCCTGATCAGAAAAAAGTTAGTGTAAATAGCTCACCTGTGTAAGTGCCAAAATGTATATTTTATGATGGTATTGCCTAGAATGAAGTTTTTACTTCTCATAACTATTTTTCTTTATGCCTGTATAGACTCCTATAGTCAAGACTTTACGTCCGTCTGGAACACTAACTTATCCACTCCCAACAATCAAATAACGATACCTACAAACCCAGGATTTACGTATGATTATACTGTTGATTGGGGAGATGGTAATATAGACACAGGCATAACGGGCAATGTGACACACACCTATGCTACTCCAGGGAATTACACTATTCGTATTAGCGGAAATTTTCCTGCTATTTATTTTAACGATACTGGTGATTCAGAAAAAATTGTTGAGATTACTTCTTGGGGAAATATTCAATGGGAAAGTATGGAAAATGCATTTTATGGTTGTACCAACCTTAATTTTGATGCCATACCGCCTCCAGATTTAAGTCAAGTAACTAGCTTAAAAAACATGTTTAGAGAGGCTCTTGTTTTCAATGGTATTTTGAATTCGTGGGATATAAGCTCTATCACAGATATTTCAGGAATATTTCAAGATTGTGACACTTTTAATAGGCCATTGGATGGATGGAATACAGGGAATGTTATTGACATGTCTGATACTTTCAATGGAGCAGTAAATTTCAACGAACCTCTAGATAATTGGAACACAGGCTCCGTTACCACGATGGCGAGAATGTTTAGATCTGCTAATGATTTCAATCAAAATATTAACGGTTGGAATACATCGCAGGTGACGGATATGAGCGATATGTTTAGCGCATCAGATATGGCATTTCCTTTGAACAATTGGAACGTACTTCAAGTAACCACGATGTCCAGGATGTTTAGATCCACTCCCTTTAATCAACCCCTTGATCAATGGGATGTCGATAATGTGACTGATATGTTTGAAATGTTTAGAGGTACTCCTTTCAATCAAAACATAAATAATTGGCAAGTCGGTAATGTTTTGAATATGGCTGGAATGTTTGAACGCAATTATGCGTTCAATCAACCTTTAAACAATTGGAATGTGAGTAGCGTCACAAATATGTCAAATATGTTTGCTGGAATTAATGCCTCACTTACTGCTTTTAACCAACCACTTGATATGTGGATTACCTCAAGTGTGACAAGTATGCGTGAGATGTTTGAATCTTCTCGTTTTAATCAACCCATTGAAGGTTGGGATGTAACTAATGTGACTGATATGTCAGGTATGTTTCGCAGAGCTCCAGATTTCAACCAACCTTTAAATAACTGGATGCTAAACTCTTTAACCGATACAAGCGTCATGTTTTCTAATGCTACTAGTTTTAATCAATTACTCAATAATTGGAATGTAAGCAATGTAGACAACATGGCCTCAATGTTTAATGGCGCTACTTTATTTAACCAACCTATTGATTTATGGACAACAACTAACGTAAGTGACATGCGTTTTATGTTCTCAAATGCAACCGCCTTTGATCAAAACTTGGGTGTTTGGGATATTTCAAATGTCACTTTAATGGCTAATATGCTAGATAATTCTGGACTTTCAGAAACGAACTATAACAATACCTTAATAGGGTGGGAAGCACAGGCTGTTAATGATAATGTGATTCTTGGAGCTGCCAATCTATTATACTGTGATGGACGTTTTGCTAGAGAAGATTTAATTACAAATAGTAACTGGACTATAAATGATGACATTGTAAACTGCAGCTTTGTTTTTTGTACAGACATCATTACCCCTGTTGATGGTGATATAAATGTTCCTGGTAATTTTGATTTAGTTTGGGAGGCTACACCTAATGCTACAGGCTATAGGGTAACAGTTACCAAAGATACAGGAGGCACAATAACAACCATTTTAGACAATTTTGATGTAGGAAATGTCACCTCTTGGGATTTTGCAGTGGATTTTGTTGCGGGTGATATTGTGACGGCACAAGTAGTCCCGTTTAATGCTGAAGGCCCTGCAGAAAATTGTGTAACTGAAACTTATATTATTATTGATTCTTGGGTGAATAGCCCAGCAGCTTTTAAACTAACTTATAATACTGCTTTAACAAATACTGACAGCACTCCTGCTAATCAATTAAAAATTTCTAGAAATAATAGCTTCACCTATGATTATTCCATTGATTGGGGAGATAATCAGTTCGATAATAACGTATCGGGAAATATAACGCACACCTATGATACACCCGGAATTTACACCATTTCTATTATTGGAGAGTATCCCGCTCACTACTTTAATTTTTCAAATACAGATTATATCAAGCTATTGACTATTGACCAATGGGGAACTCAGCAATGGCAAAGTATGGAACAAGCATTTCTTAACTGTCAAAACATGACGTATAATGCTACGGATACTCCAGATTTATCTCAGGTAGAAAATATGAGAAGTATGTTTTTTAGTTGTTTTTTATTTGATGCAGATATTAATAATTGGGATGTTAGTAATGTGACAAATATGTCGAACACGTTTGCTGCGGCATTTGTATTTAATAGCCCCTTAGACATGTGGGATGTGAGTAATGTAACTAACATGAGTGGTTTGTTTCTTGTGGCACGAGCATTTAATCAACCTATAAATAACTGGAATGTAGGCAATGTAACAAACATGTTTAGAATGTTTGATGCTAATGGGTCAGCATCAGCTTTCAACCAACCATTAAATAACTGGAACGTATCAAATGTTCAAGACATGGGCTGGATGTTTCGATTTACAGAAAATTTCAACCAACCATTAGATATGTGGAATGTATCAAATGTAGTATCTATGGAAAGAATGTTTGATAATGCAGTAGCATTCAATGGTACTATTTCAAATTGGAATGTGGAAAATGTAACCTCGATGGCTTCTATGTTCTCTAATGCAGATGCATTTAACCAAAATTTAAATAGCTGGAATGTAGAAAACGTTATTACAATGGATTCTATGTTTAGTAGCACTAACATTTTCAATCAACCTTTGAATGATTGGGACACGCTTTCTTGTGTTACCATGGGATCTATGTTTTCAGGATCTGTTGCATTTAACCAACCATTAAATAATTGGCAAGTAGAGACGGTTACCAATATGTCATTTATGTTTAGTGGCACCAGTGTATTTGATCAAGATATAAGCAACTGGAATGTATCTCAAGTAACGACAATGAGAGGTATGTTTAGAAGTGCCGTACTTTTTGACCAAGCCCTTGCCCCTTGGGATGTAAATTCTGTGGTAAACATGGAGTCTATGTTTGAAAATGCACAAGTATTTAATCAGCCTATTGGTGGTTGGGATGTTACTGCGGTTGCAACGATGGCTTCTATGTTTGAAAATGCACAGCTCTTTGATCAACCTCTAATGGCCTGGGACACTAGTTCGGTAACCGATATGAGCTCTATGTTTGAAAACGCTCAGGTATTTAATCAAAATATTAATGATTGGGATGTTGTTAATGTTACCAATTTTGCTTCCATGTTTGAAAGCGCTCAACAATTTAACACACCATTGGATGCTTGGGAAACCAATGAAGCACAAAACATGGCTGCCATGTTCAAGGAAGCTGCGGTATTTAACCAGAATATAAACACATGGAACACCTCTTTTGTAACCACTATGGATGCCATGTTTCAAGATGCGACGATGTATGACCAACCTATGGAGAGTTGGAATACTGCTTCAGTAACTACTATGAGACGCATGTTTAGTGGAGCTTCATTATTTAATCAAAATATAGATCCTTGGAATACACGAGCCGTCACGACTATGGAAGAAATGTTTGAGGAAGCCACCGCATTCAACTCACCATTAAATAACTGGCGTGTATCGGATGTTATTAACATGGACCATATGTTTCAAGACGCTATTGCTTTTAATCAGTTTTTAAATGAATGGGATTTAGGGCCAGTTTCAATGAATAGTATGTTTAATGGAGCTACTGCGTATGATCAAGTTTTAGGAGAATGGGATATGTCTCAAGTAACCAGTTTGAGTAATATGCTAGATAATTCAGGAATGTCTAGGGACAGTTATGATACCACATTAATAGCTTGGTCACAACAACAATTACCTCCTAATCTAACCCTAGGAGCACTAAACGTTCCGTATTGTGATGCTTTTGAAGAACGCGCTTCCATAATTTCAGATTTTGGATGGAATATAGTAGGCGACGTACTTGACTGCCCTCTTCCTGCATGTACCGCATTAATTTCACCATTAAATGGAGACATAGATGTCCCTGTAAATACAAATATTACTTGGGAACCAGCTCAATTTGCTAGAGGATACAGACTTACAGTAACCTCAGTACCTCCCAACGCAAATAATGTAACCAACATTGACATCATTAATGATACAACCTATAATTTTGCAAATGATTTTGCAGGGGGCGAAGTAGTAAGCGTAACTATTATTCCTTATAATGATGAAGGAGATGCTACGGGATGCGTTTTAGAAACATTTACAATTATTTCAGACCCTAATCCAACTATTCCAGAGTGTACATCGCTTTCCAATCCATTAAACGGAGCAATAGATGTTATAGTAAGTACAGACCTATCATGGGATCCTATAAGTAATGCAGATAGTTATATTATTTCAGTAGGAACAACTCCAGGAGGTACTGATATTTTAAACAATGAAAATGTAGGAAATGTTACAACATTTAATCTAGCAGATGACCTCCCTGAAAACACCCTTATTTTTGTAACTATACTACCTACAAATGATGTTGGTGATAGCGTAGGATGCGCTGAGGAAAGCTTTACAACAGAGTTTATTCCTGTACCACCAGAATGTACAAACCTTTCGCTACCCATAGATGGTGCTACTGATGTTGACATTACCACTAACCTAATCTGGGATGCCGTGACAAACGCAACTGGTTATTTGCTAACAGTAGGAACTACACCAGGAGGAAATGAAATTCTAAATGAGGTAGATGTGAATAACACTACAACATTTGATTTTGTAACAGACCTTGACGAAAATGAGACATACTACGTTATCATAACTCCTTATAATAATGTTGGTGATGCAACGGGTTGTATAGGAGAATCCTTTACAACAGAAACCATTGAATTTTTTCCGGACTGCACATCTTTAACAGATCCGTTAAATGGTGCTACAGATGTATTGATTGGTACAGACCTTTCTTGGAATGCGTCCAACACTGCAGAAGGCTATATCTTATCTGTGGGAACCACTTCTGGAGGAACCGATATCATCAATAATCAAGATGTAGGAAACGTCACTACTTTTGATCTACCCACAAACCTTCCAGAATTTACTGAAATCTTTGTGACCATCATCCCCTACAATGCTACAGGAAATGCCACAGGATGCACCGAAGAAAGTTTTACTACACAATTATTCGTTCCTGATTGTGTCACGCTGACAGATCCGTTGAATGAGACTACTGATGTCCTCGTCGGCACAGATCTTTCTTGGACTACTGCCGCTACTGCTGAAGGATATATCTTATCTGTCGGAACCACTTCGGGAGGAACCGATATTATCAATAATCAAGACGTAGGAAATGTCACCACCTTCGATTTACCTGCAGATCTTCCAGAATTTACTGAAATCTTTGTGACCATCATCCCCTACAATGCCACAGGAAATGCTACGGGATGCACCGAAGAAAGTTTTACTACAGAATTACTAGTGCCTGATTGTGTCACGCTGAACGATCCGTTAAACGGAGCTATCGATGTATTGATTGGCACCGATCTTTCTTGGACCACAGCCACTACTGCCGAAGGCTATATATTATCCGTCGGAACCACTTCGGGAGGAACCGATATCATCAACAACCAAGACGTAGGAAGCGTCACCACCTTTGATTTACCTGCAGACCTTCCAGAATTTACTGAAATCTTTGTGACCATCATCCCCTATAATGCTACAGGAAATGCCACAGGATGCACTGAAGAAAGTTTTACTACAGAATTATTTATTCCTGATTGTGTCACGCTGACAGATCCGTTGAATGGGACTACTGATGTCCTCGTCGGCACAGATCTTTCTTGGACTACTGCCGCTACTGCTGAAGGTTATATCTTATCTGTCGGAACCACTTCGGGAGGAACCGATATTATCAATAATCAAGACGTAGGAAATGTCACTACTTTTGACCTACCCACAAACCTTCCAGAATTTACTGAAATCTTTGTGACCATCATCCCCTACAATGCCACAGGAAATGCTACGGGATGTGTTGAAGAATCGTTTACCACACAATTATTCGTTCCCGATTGCGTCACGCTGAACGATCCGTTAAACGGAGCTATCGATGTATTGATTGGCACCGATCTTTCTTGGACCACAGCCACTACTGCCGAAGGCTATATATTATCCGTCGGAACCACTTCGGGAGGAACCGATATCATCAACAACCAAGATGTAGGAAATGTCACCACCTTCGATTTACCTGCAGACCTTCCAGAATTTACTGAAATCTTTGTGACCATCATCCCCTATAATGCTACAGGAAATGCCACAGGATGCACTGAAGAAAGTTTTACTACAGAATTATTTATTCCTGATTGTGTCACGCTGACCGATCCGTTGAATGGCGCCACAGGCGTGCTCATTGGCACAGATCTTTCTTGGACTACAGCCGCTACTGCTGAAGGTTATATCTTATCTGTGGGAACCACCTCTGGAGGAACCGATATTATCAATAATCAAGACGTAGGAAACGTCACTACTTTTGACCTACCCACAGATCTACCTGATCAATCTGAAATCTTCATCACCATCATTCCTTATAATGCCACAGGGAATGCCACGGGATGTAACGAAGAGTCGTTTACCACACAATTATTCGTTCCTGATTGTGTCACGCTGAACGATCCGTTAAACGGAGCTATCGATGTATTGATTGACACCGATCTTTCTTGGACCACAGCCACTACTGCCGAAGGCTATATATTATCTGTGGGAACCACCTCTGGAGGAACCGATATTATCAACAACCAAGATGTTGGAAATGTCACCACCTTCGATTTACCTGCAGACCTTCCAGAATTTACTGAAATCTTTGTGACCATAATCCCCTACAATGCTACAGGAAATGCCACAGGATGTAACGAAGAAAGTTTTACCACACAATTATTTGTTCCCGATTGCGTCATGCTGAACGATCCGTTGAATGGCGCCACAGGCGTGCTCATTGGCACAGATCTTTCTTGGACTACAGCCGCTACTGCTGAAGGTTATATCTTATCTGTGGGAACCACCTCTGGAGGAACCGATATTATCAATAATCAAGACGTAGGAAACGTCACTACTTTTGACCTACCCACGGATCTACCTGATCAATCTGAAATCTTCGTCAGCATCATTCCTTATAATGCCACAGGGAATGCACAAAGTTGTGAGGAAGAAAGTTTTATCACACAAACATTCCCACCATCATGTACCCTCATTACAGATCCGCTTAACGGGGCTATAGATGTTCCCGTAACGACGATCATTACTTGGGAAGAAGTCATAGAAGCCACAGGGTATCTCATCACTATAGGAACAACTTCAGGAGGAACTGATATCGCAAATAACCTAGATATTGGAAATATCACTTCCTATACACCGCCTACTAACCTACCGCAACAAACTGAACTATTTGTTACCGTGACTCCATATAATTTGGGAGGAAATGCACAGGGTTGTTCAGAAATATCATTTATCACAGAGATCCTTCCGCCGGATTGCACAACACTTCTCTCGCCTTCCAACGGAAGTACCAATGTAGCTGTTAACACGGGCATCTCGTGGAATTCAGTTCAAGGCGCTGATGGGTATTTCATCACTGTTGCTACCTTTTCTGGAGGAGATGATCTCATCGCTACTACCGATGTCGGAAACATCACAGAGATTTCACTTGCCGAAGAACTACCCGATAACACCACTATTTACGTAACGATTCATCCGTATAATACTGGTGGTATTACAGAAACATGCCCCGAGGAATCCTTCACCACAGAAGACAATACCATTGTGGTAGACAACAGTCAGAAATTTGGATTTTCCCCAGATGGTGATGGTGTCAACGAATTTTGGGAAATCAAAGGCATCCGCAATTATCCAGACAATGTTGTCTCTATTTATAACCGCTGGGGCGATTTGGTTTTTGAAATAAAAGGCTATGATAATGCCAGTAATGTTTTTCGCGGAAGCGCAAATAAAGCCACAGGTCGCGGTGCGGGAGATTTACCCGAAGGCACCTACTTTTTTACAATTGCTATTCCCGTACCACACCCTCTTAAAACGAAAGGCTACGTAGTCTTAAAGCGATAATTATGAAAAAGTATATACCTATTATTTGTTGCTTTGTACTCTGTATTGCAAACTTATATGCACAACAAACTCCGTTATTTTCAGATTATAATTACAATACAATTATTATAAATCCAGCGCATACGGGTCTTAACGAAGATTCAGAAATTGCTTTCACCAATCGTGGACTTGTGGATGCATTTGATGGAACACCAAAATACCTCTCGCTTTCGGTAAGTATTCCAAAAGATTATTCAGGTTTTGGAGGCGGGATTTTACGAGATGAAATTGGCGTAACGACTTCGACTCATTTTTTTGCGTCCTATGCGTATAAAATTTTCTTGTCTCAAGACACCAATGTCCCACGCTGGCATAACGGAAATCCGCATGTACTTTCTTTTGGAATTTCGGCAGGAATCTTACAATATGCCGAAGATTTGCTAGACCTCAATATCACAAATGATATTAATTTTGCTCAAAATATAAACACCTCTATTCCTACCATAGGTGCCGGTTTTTTGTACAACGAACGCAATTTTTATGTCGGTCTTGCGGCCCCAAACATTGTGGGCGATTTACTTTCTTCCGAAAAAAACATAGAACTCGTCGTACCCTATTATGCGTACGGAGGCTACAAACTTTACATGGGAAGTCAGCAAGAGTTTTTACTCAAACCCAATGCTCTTGTGATTGTCTCAGAAGGTTCGCCTACGCAGATAGATATGAATCTTTTCTTGAATTATAAAAGTAAACTCGAAGCCGGTATTGGCTATCGCACCAATTCGCTGGTGAATATGCTGGTTGGGTTTTACCTCTTTAATAATGTTCGGATCAACTATACGTATAATGTAGCCTTAAACAATTCCCCATTAGGAAGTTCGCAGGGGTTTTCGTTGAGTTACCGCGCGGGAAATGGCTATGGGGGTAGGCGTTAAAAGGTTTTTAAAAATATGCTTTCGCGAAAGCATACTCAGAATCTATTGAAATTAAGGAATAGGTATAGTACACTTTCCAAAACCTTAACATATTTGCCTTCACAAAAACAAAATAAATTGCTATATTTCAGGTGTTTAACTTTATAAATTATTCTCATGCTAAAAAATATCGCAAAATTAAAAGGAATTCATGTTTTAAAAAAAAAAGAACAAAAAGTCGTTAATGGCGCCAATGGAGGTTGCAATGCATGCTTTTGTCATAAAACAAATACAGATCCTAATTGTTGCTGTGTAAATTGAAGATTTAAGAAAAGCGAACTATGGTTCGCTTTTCTTTTGAAAAAAATTAAATATCTTGAATAACGATATGCAATTGTATTTTAAATTACTTTTAAACGTTATGGCGAAGGGATATAACGGTATTCACGACACATAAACAACAGCTTAGGTACTCTCCATTTATATTCTAGCCACAAAAAAATAGCACTGTCCGTTCGAGCGCAGTCGAGAACTACACCATAGACTTAAACAGATACATCATTGATTTTGTACTTAAACTTAAAATCAGCTACAAACAAATAAGATATGTTAAACATACAAAAAACTAAAAATCAATATGTTTAAACCATTTTTTATACGCTTTCGCGAAAGCAAAAACCTACTTAACTAAATTTTGTTTAAATTTTAACTAACTTTTGTTAAACAAAAGAAACTTATTGTTTAATTTTGATATGTTAAAAAAACGGATTATGGATAATGTAGTGAAGACAAAGTTTAGCATTAAAGACCTCGAAAGTCTTAGTGGAATCAAAGCACACACGATACGTATTTGGGAAAAAAGATACAATCTTTTACAACCAGAACGTACAGATACCAATATTAGAACGTACGCATTAAGCGATCTTCAAAAATTACTAAACGTTGTTTTTTTAACAGAAAACAAGTATAAGATCTCTAAAATAGCACAATATTCTTCGGTAGAAATTGCGGCTATTGTAGCGCAAATTGTATCAGAAAAAAGTATTGGAAATGAAAATCATGCCATCAACTCATTTAAGATTGCCATGATGAATTTTGATCAAAATCTATTTTACAAGACCTACAATACCCTTCTCGAAGTAAAAACCTTTGAGGATATTTTTTATGAATCATTCCTGCCTTTACTCCACGAAATCGGATTGCTATGGCAAACAGACACAATCAATCCTTCACACGAGCATTTTATATTCAACTTGATCAAGCAGAAAATTCTTGTCAATATCGAGAAGAAGCAACGAGAGACGTTACCTCGTAACGAGCAAACATATGCATTATACCTTCCTGAAAATGAAATCCACGAATTAGGATTGCTTTTTCTAAATTATGAAATCGTTTCTCATGGATACAAAGTTATATATCTAGGACAGAGCATTATGCTAGAAAATCTTAAATACTTATCCATTAACCACCCTAACTTATCTTTTGTTACCTACTTTACAGTACAGCCCGTGAAAGAAGATATTCAGCAATATTTTAAAGATTTTAATAGTTTATTTGGGAAACAAAAACTACACTTGTACGTATTAGGAAATATGGTGCAGCATATCGATGAAAAAGCGATTCCTGATAATGTACGTCTCATGATGAGCATCCGTGAGTTCGTCAACTTAATTAATAAATCTACTGCAAAATATGCCTAAACACATTGCCATTATTGGTTCTGGATTTTCATCACTTTCGGCCGCCTGTTATTTAGCAAAAGCAGGTCATATAGTAGAAGTATTTGAAAAAAATAATACCTTAGGAGGAAGAGCACGGCAATATAAAAGAGATGGGTTTACCTTTGATATGGGTCCAAGTTGGTACTGGATGCCTGATATTTTTGACAAATTCTTTAGAGATTTTGGAAAAGAAGTAGCCGATTTCTATGACTTAGAAAAACTAAACCCCGCCTATCAAGTATGGTTTCAGGATGAAATCGTGACCATAGGAGATACTTTAGATAAAATTGCTGTTGAGTTTGAACGCATTGAACCTGGGAGTTCACCCGCCCTAAAAAAGTTTATCAAAAAAGCAGGCGTTAATTATGACATTGCGATTAATGATGTGGTCAACAAGCCTGGGCTTTCTCCGTTTGAATTAGTAACACCAGAAACAGCTGTACGTGTCAATCAGTTTTTTAGAACCATAAGTGATGATGTTCGCAAGGCTTTTAAAAATGAAAAGCTGGTTTCTATTTTAGAATTTCCTGTACTATTTTTAGGTGCAAAACCCAATAAAACCCCTGCCTTTTATCGGTTTATGAATTATGCCGATTTTGGATTAGGTACCTGGCATCCCAAAGGAGGAATGCATATGGTGATTAAAGGTATGATTGAGCTTGCAACGTCACTAGGCGTCACCATGCACACCGATAGCCCTGCTACAAAAATCAACGTAGAAAACGGGAAAGTACAGGGTGTAGAAATCAATACTACATTTCATAAAGCAGATATTGTCGTTTCTGGAGCAGATTACCATCACTCAGAAACCTTACTTACTGAAAAAGACAGACAATACACAGAGGCGTACTGGGAGAAAAAAACATTTGCACCTTCTTCCCTACTTTTTTATGTAGGGTTTGATAAGAAATTTGATAACGTGGCACATCACAACCTGTTTTTTGACACCGACTTTGATGAGCATGCACGTACCATATATGATGACCTTGCCTGGCCAAAAGAACCATTGTTCTATGCGAATTTTCCGTCAAGAAATGACGAGACGATGGCACCAGAAGGGAAAGAGAATGGTTTCTTTTTAATTCCTATCGCTCCTGGTGTAGAAGACACACAGTCACTACGTGATCAATATTTTGACATTATTATGGAACGTCTAGAACGACTTTCTGGACAAAAATTTAGAGATCATATCCTATTTAAAGAGTCTTTTTGTGTTGATGATTTTGTAAAAGAATACAACTCTTACAAAGGAAATGCATACGGAATGGCAAATACATTATCACAAACTGCATTTTTAAGACCTAAACTTAAAAGTAAAAAGGTTAAAAATTTGTATTTTACAGGACAATTGACTGTTCCGGGGCCTGGAGTACCTCCTGCTTTAATATCAGGAAAGCTCACGGCACAACTAATAGCCAAAAATAACTAGCAAGCATGAAATCACTATTTGACATCGTATCCAGACAGTGTGCTATGACCGTGACCAAGTCATATAGTACTTCCTTTTCGAGTGCTACAAAAATGTTGTCACCTATCATTAGACAGGATATTTATAATATATATGGCTTTGTACGATTTGCCGATGAAATCGTAGATTCTTTTCATGATTATGATAAAGATGTCCTTTTTGAGCGGTTTGAACAAGATTTAGCGTACGCACTCACAGACAAGATAAGTTTAAACCCAATCCTGAATGCCTTTCAAGAAACGGTGCACAAATATAAGATAGAAAGACATCTTATTGATTCTTTTATGAAAAGTATGCGCTTAGACCTAACAAAATCTCAGTACTTAACAGATGAAGAGTATAAAGAGTATATCTATGGCTCTGCAGATGTGGTAGGATTGATGTGTCTTACAGTTTTTGTAAAAGGGGATAAAGAACGTTACGAAGAACTCAAGGAAAGCGCTATGAGTCTAGGATCTGCTTTTCAAAAAGTAAATTTCCTAAGAGACTTGAAAGCTGATTTTGAAGGATTAAGTAGAACGTACTTTCCTGATACAAATCTTCTTGATCTTGATGAAGAATCAAAACAACGCATCATTAAAGAAATTGAAGGAGATTTTGAAAAAGGACTCGCAGGCATTCACCAACTTCCTATAGAAGCAAAATTTGGAGTCTATGCCGCCTATAGATATTATAAAAAACTACTGACCAAATTAAAACGCGTGCCTTCATCTGAAATTAAAAATAGCAGAATACGTGTTCCAGACCACGTAAAAGTGAGCCTCTTAGCACGTAGCTATGTAAAATATCGTCTCAATCTTATTTAAGTTTATACAATGCAAACCCTACTTTGGATCTCAATTTTTCTCCTCACCTTTTGTATTATGGAATTTATGGCGTGGGCAACGCATAAATATGTAATGCATGGATTTATGTGGTCTGTACACAAGGACCACCATCACAAAAAACACGACTCGTGGTGGGAGCGCAATGACCTATTTTTTATTTTTTACGCTCTCGTTAGTATTGGTTGCTTTCTATTATGGCAATACGAAGGCTTCTGGGCAGGACTGCCTATAGGATTAGGTATTTTTGCTTATGGAATCGCATACTTTATGGTGCATGATATTTTTATTCATCAGCGATTTAAACTATTTAGAAATGCAAATGGATGGTACGGAAAAGCGCTAAGACGCGCACATAAAATGCATCATAAGCATTTGGGTAAAGACGATGGAGAATCGTTTGGAATGCTATTTCCTCCTATAAAGTACTTCAAACAAGCCAAAGCACAAGTAAAGAAATAAAAAAGTAATATTATTTGCTAGTATAGTAGAGAATTGATACTCTTGAATAGCAGATACAGAAAAGGTTATTTAAAACACAAAAATGCCTGTAGCGATGAAGTTACAGGCATTTTTTATGATTTTTTCTTAAGAATCGTCACCACAGGTGTATACATCGGGACACGCTATGTAAAAACGACAATAGAAAGGTCCCGTTACACGAGCCGCACAGTCACAGCCGCATTTTGATAAATCTGGCTCACCGCTTATACCTCCTACAATGTCTTTTTGTTGTTTACTGTTTAAAATACTAGCACCAGTAATTGCTTTTAATTTTTTCATAATATTATGATTTTAAGGTTGATATAAAGTTACATACTATTTGTTATAAATCATAATAGAAAGAAAAACAATTTATTTTTTTGTCTAAATTCACAAAACAGACACAGGCGCTAAGGACTATATCTCCTTGTATTTCCTGACAATTCGCGACATTCTCGATACCAGCTCAAAATACCACACTGAGTAATCTAGAGACAAAAAAACACCTGTCATAGAGTTACAACAGGTGTTTTCCTAGTCTAGGCTTTAAACTATTTTAACATGTATATACTTGAGGACAGGCTATGTAGAAGGAACAGTAAAATGGGCCGGTCACTCTTCCTGCACAATCACAACCACATAACGATAAATCTACATTACCCCCTAAGCCGCCTGCTCCTGCTTGAATATTTTTCTGTTGTTTGTTGTTTAAAACAGTTGCTCCTAAAATCGATTTTAGTTTTTTCATAATATTTTGGTTTTAAGGTTTTTATAAAGTTACGCACTATTTATTAAATAGAAAAGAAAACGATATTCATTTTGTTTTTTGTAAGCTCTACCCCTTTCGTAGGCTATTGCTTATTCGTAAGTTTGTAGGATGCAATATACGTCGTTGGTTACAGGAGGCGCAGGCTTTATAGGCTCCCATGTCGTCACTCATCTCATTCAACCAGGTCATACCGTGGTGGTGCTAGATGACTTATCAGGTGGGTTTCAAGAGAACATACACCCAAAAGCGATTTTCAAACAGGGCTCGATTACAGACACATCATTGGTAAACAGCCTTTTTGAAACCTATGCTTTTGATTATGTCTATCATCTAGCCGCTTATGCCGCCGAAGGACTTAGCCATTTTATCCGAAAATTCAATTACCAAAACAACCTGATCGGGAGTATTAATCTAATCAACGCCTCGGTGAATCATAACATCAAATGCTTTGTCTTCACCTCTTCTATTGCAGTGTATGGAGACCAAGAACTTCCCTTAAAAGAAGCTCAAAAACCTCAACCTGAAGATCCGTATGGGATTGCCAAATATGCCGTAGAGTTAGATCTTGAAAATGCACAGAAACTATTCGGTTTAAATTACATCATTTTCAGGCCACATAACGTATATGGACCTCATCAAAATATCGGTGATAAGTACCGTAATGTCGTGGGTATTTTCATGAATCAGCTCTTAAAAAAGAAATCTTTGACCGTTTTTGGCGATGGCAACCAGAGCCGGGCGTTTACCTATATAGACGATGTGGCGCCGTATATGGCAAATAGCCCCGCTTTCGCGAAAGCGTATAATCAAACCTTTAACATAGGAAGCGACTTACCTACAACCGTAAATGAGCTAGCACACGAAATTGCCTCGGTCATGAAAACCGAAGCACACATCCATCACTTAGAACAACGCGAAGAAGTCGTACATGCTTACTCCGACCATGCCAAATTCAAGGCTATTTTTAACCCCACACCCGAAGTCCCCCTTTCTAAAGGACTCGCCAAAATGGCAAATTGGGTAACCACCCATGGTGCTAGAGAAAGTAGTACTTTTGAAAACATAGAAATCACTAAAAACCTTCCTGAGTCTTGGCAGTAAACCCACCCCTCGTTTCCATCATAATGGCTGTAAAAGATACCGCTCCGTATCTGCATGACTGTATCAATTCGATCATCAATCAGACGTATCAAAACTGGGAACTCATTGCTGTCAATGATCATAGTACCGATGCAACCCCTGAGATTTTGGCCGCTTTCGCGAAAGCGGACCCAAGAATACGCGTATTTCATAGCGACATCCCAAAGTTAATTCCCACCCTTCAGCGAGGGTATCGGGAAGTCAAAGGCACGCTCATCAATCGCATGGATAGTGACGATAAAATGCCTGATTACAAAATCCAAGTCCTCGTAGACGAATGGCACAAACACGGAAAAGGGCACGTCATCGCTGGAGGCACCGAACATTTTGTGGACGAAGGCGAAGTGGGCGATGGTTTTTTACGCTACGAACGCTGGCTCAATGAAGTGGCGCGAACGAGTACGCACTACCAACAAATATATAAGGAATGTGTGATTCCGTCGCATTGCTGGTTGCTTCATAAAGAAGACCTGGACGCTGTTGGAGCTTTTGACCCGATCATCTATCCTGAGGATTACGATCTCTGTTTTAGGATGTATCGTCATGGCTTAAAAATCATAGGTATTGATTACATCTTACACCACTGGCGCGATCGTTCTAACCGAATCTCGCGTACGTGGGATGAGTATAAAGACAACCGCTATTTTGACTTAAAAATGCGTTTCTTTTATGAAATTGACCGTGATTATAGCAGGCCGTTAGTACTTTGGGGCGCTGGACGTAATGGAAAGGACATGGCAAAGATCTTACAATCCTATAAAGATACCTTTCATTGGGTGTCCAATAACCAAAAACAAATAGGTAAAGATATTTATGGTGTACGGATGCAATCTTTTAAAGACATTCCATCCATCAAGAACTCTCAAATTTTAATCGTGGTTTCTTCCCCTGATGGAAAAAAAGAGATTCAAGCACTATTGGATACATGGGGTAAAAAACCCATATCAGACTATTGGTTTTTTGCGTAAACAAGCGGTTAGCCTTTAGCTATCAGTCGTTAGACATTAGCTATTATCAATAGTTGGTGTAGCTAATTATGTTGGTCTTTGACTTCAATTTCGTTTTCAACTTCAGTTTCGACTTCAAATCATGTGATTTCTCGTCACTACGTTTCCCTCGAAATGACGAATCCATCAACTTCTCAATACACAAACTCGGTGACTTCGGTACGATTTTCTTTGAAAATCACTCAGTCTCCTAGCAGTAGTACAATTTAAGCACCTATACTTCTTTTAATCTTTTAAACACATAAACTCTTAAACTTCACAGCATCTCTACTCACCAACTCCCCGTTTTCGCGAAAGCGGGAAAATCCATATTTATTTCCTAATTTAGGAGAATCAAAATCCTTTTCCTATGCAAATTAAAGAATCTCCAGATGTATATGATGTCATTATCGTAGGCTCTGGTGCGGGGGGCGGTATGGCTACCAAACAACTCGCTGATGCTGGTTTTAATGTCGCTGTGGTGGAGGCAGGTCCGTTTTTTGACCCTGCAGATCCAAAAACCATGACGCAAATGAAATGGCCACATGCCTCGCCACGTCGAGGTGCAGGGACCACAAGACCCTTTGGCGAATTTGATATGGCATATGGCGGTTGGGAAATAGAAGGTGAACCATACACCCATGAGCCAGGCACCGATTTTCGATGGTTTCGATCACACATGCTCGGTGGTCGTACCAATCATTGGGGGCGAATTTCCCTTCGTTTTGGCCCTAAAGATTTTAAAGGAAAAACACGTGATGGATATGGAGAAGACTGGCCAATAGGCTATGAGGATGTCAAACCGTATTATGATAAAGTAGATAAATTAATTGGTGTTTTTGGCACCAATGAAGGTCTAGAAAATGATCCTGATGGCTTCTTTTTACCGCCTCCTAAACCAAGACTACACGAACTTTTTTACATACAAGGCGCTAGAAAATCGGGGGTCCCTGTGATTCCGAGTAGGATGTCCATGCTCACCAAACGTATTAATAATGACCGCGGGGTATGCTTTTATTGCGGGCAATGTGCGCGATCATGTTCTGTGTACGCTGATTTTTCTTCAGGAAGCTGTCTTATTTTTCCCGCTCAAAAAAGCGGTGGGAAAGTCCGCTTATACACCAATTGCGTGGTACGTGAAGTTACGACCAATGAAGAAGGAAAAGCAACGGGAGTTTCATACATTAGTAAAGATGATAGAAGAGAATATAAATTAAAAGCGCGTGTTGTAGTACTAGCGGCTTCTGCTTGTAGCTCTGCACGGATCTTATTAAATAGTAAAAGCCCTCAGCATCCCAACGGACTCGGAAATAGTTCGGATGTGGTGGGTAAATATTTACATGACTCTACAGGCTCTAGCCGTGCTGGTTTTATTCCGCAGTTAATGAATAGAAAGCCTTCGTATAACGAAGATGGTGTGGGTGGATTACACGTGTATTCGCCTTGGTGGGGCGATAATTCTAAATTAGACTTCCCTAGAGGGTATCATATTGAAGTCTGGGGCGGTATGGGTATGCCTAGTTATGGTTTTGGCTTTAATGCGAATGAGTTCAATAAATTCTTTGGCACCAAAGTAGGCGGTTATGGCGATGTGTTACGAGATGATGTAAAAAAATATTATGGCGCTGTCGTCGGAATGGCAGGTCGTGGCGAGGGAATTGCGCGTAAAGATAATTACTGTGAGATTGATGAAACAACGGTAGATCAATTTGGAATTCCTGTGTTGAAATTCAATTATAAATGGAGTGATTTAGAGCGCAAACAAGCGACCCACATGCAGCAAACGTTTGAAGAAATTATCCATAATATGGGAGGGCAAGTATTAGGCGATCGACCAGGAGGGCCTGATAATGGTCTCAATAAACCTGGGGAGATTATACACGAAGTGGGAACCACTCGTATGGGGAATGACCCTAAAACGAGTGTCACCAACAAGTTTAATCAGTTGCATGATGTGGACAATGTGTTTATCGTAGATGCAGGGCCTTTTGTCTCACAAGCAGATAAAAACTGTACGTGGACGATCCTAGCGCTTTCGTGGAGAGCATCGGATTATATTATTGAGCAGTTGAAACAGCAGAATATATAGGGAAGTTGAAATCGAAATCGAAGTTGAAGTTGAAATTACCCGCTCCTGCCTGCCGGCGAGGCAGGTTCGCGAAAGCGAATAACGCATATTAAAATTGATAAAGTTTACTATTTAAAAGATACCTGCTGGAGTCAAGGGTAGTTTATAAAAATGAGATATCCGCCTGTAGATTGGACAGGAGATCTTAAAGAAAATCAAAGGGTTGAGATCACTATTTTGAAGGCTTAAATAAGTAAGCATTTATACAATAGAGAACGTAAAAGAGAATATAGTTTAATTTTAAAAGATACCCGCCTGAGTTAAAGGGTAGTTTATAACAATGAGATACCCGCCTTCGCGGGTATTAAATGAAAAGATATGGACAGAAGAAAAAGTATACAAACTATGATATTGGGCGCAGGGGCCATAAGCCTTGGGCTACATAGCTGTGTGGGCGAAGGAGAGCCTGCATTGGAAGAACAAATTATTGAGAGTGCTGACGGCTATTTTGGACGAACGCCTGAAGAGTTGGAACGTATTGAAAAACTAAATGCGGAACAGCTTTTTAATGAGCATGAGTTAGAAACCATCGCAGTATTGAGCGAAGTGATTCTCCCACCAAAACCTGAGGTTGGCGGTCCGCTAGAAGCAGGTGTCCCCGCCTTTATCGAGTTTATCGGGAAAGATATGCCTCGGATGCAAAATACGTTATTAGGCGGTTTTCTTTGGCTTGATAATCAGGCATTGGAGATGTTTGATACAGATTTTAAGTCTTTGGAACTTTCACAACAAAAACAGCTTCTCGACCCTATTGCTTTTTATGATCCAGAAGTTCCATCGCGTAAACGTCCTTTTGAAATTCAATGGTTTAGTCTGATGCGTAATCTTACCTTGACAGGCTATTATACCTCTGAGTGGGGGATCAAAGATTTAGGCTACAAAGGAAATCAGCCCAATGTGTGGGATGGCGTACCCCAAGATGTGCTCGACCAACATGGGGTAGCCTATGACCCTGAATGGATCGCAAAATGTATTAATCAGGATACCAGAGGTGATATTGCTACATGGGATGAAGATGGGAATTTGCTGACATAGGTTTACTTAAAACACACCAAAAAACGAAAAAGCCTTTTCCCTGATCCTGAAGAGCCTTTTTTTTCAAAAAGGGAAACAAAAACGCTACGCTTACGTCATATTTGACAGAAATATTATGAAAATTAATATTGTTACCAATCATTTTAAAAAAGCAACACGGTTTTTAAATGTTTCATTACTGATTTTCTGTCTGTTCATGCTTATTTCTTTCATATCACTATGGTTCTCTAATAGCGAGCTCACAAAAAGTGTTTTTGCTATTTTTATACTTGCAAGTGGAGTTATGATATTGATCGCTGTTTTCCTTCTAATACTTAGAAAAACTCTCAAAAAAACGATAGAAGTGAGTATAGATCAAATAGAAACCTTATTTGTTAACTCTAAAGTCGATGTAAGTCAAATCAAAGAAAAAGAAGAAATAGCGTATTTCGGAAATAGTCTCGAAATAAGTAATTATCCGAAAAACTATGAACTTACAAACACAACTACTTTTGAATTATTGAAAAACAATGACACTAGTAAAGTTACGAACACTTCTGTAAAA
The DNA here is from genome assembly GCF_042653865.1 of Dokdonia ponticola. Taxonomy (NCBI): domain Bacteria; kingdom Pseudomonadati; phylum Bacteroidota; class Flavobacteriia; order Flavobacteriales; family Flavobacteriaceae; genus Dokdonia; species Dokdonia ponticola. The sequence goes on from NZ_JBHSFV010000001.1 coordinate 804,938, forward strand.
AGTAAGGTTTTAGATGTTCCTCCTAAAGAAGTATTTAGGAGTGTTCTAGAAGCTTTGCATGGATGGGATTAAAACTCACATTGTCTTGAGCACTTTTATAAACTCAATCCGATACTAGCCGAAGGAAAATCGAAAAAACAAAAAACCTTTTCCCTGATCCTTAAGGGTCGATTTTTTATTCTTTTCTTTTTTTCATTGCCAAAAAAAGAAATCGAAGATTCACGAAATCCTTTAAAGAATAATATAATCCAGTAAGCTAAACAAAAAATGCTAGGCTTGCGAAACCTTGTCTAAATTTATTGTTCAATCCCTGAATTTCAGAAACTCGCTACGCTCAGACAGTCTGAAATTCTACGGAATTTTCACTTCAAATTTTACGACAATTTTGCGAGATCCAAAAAAGCATTATTTAATGTAAATTTACACAGCTTTTAAGATAATATCAAACATATGAGGATTGGGAAATGAAAATTTGGTAGTATTTTGAAAATCTCAAATAATTACTAATGCTCAACATCGTTCTCATCCACCCAGAAATACCGAATAACACAGGAAACATAGGCAGGCTTGCCTTGGGGTCAGGATGTAAATTACATCTTGTCAAACCTTTTGGTTTTGAAATAGACGATACCCGACTTAAACGTGCGGGACTGGATTACTGGCAACATCTGGATGTACAGTATTATGAGAGTATCGATGATTTTTTTGATAAAAATACTTCTAAGAAATTTGCCTTTCTCTCTAGTCACGGTACCAAATCACATTATGAGATTCCGTTTGAGAATGATTTGTTTCTCGTCTTTGGAAAAGAATCGAAAGGATTACCGGCTGAAATCACCTCAACGTATCAGAATCAATTGTATACCATCCCGATGTTTAGCGAACACATACGCAGCTTTAATCTAGCGAATGCGGTTGGAATTGTAGTGTATGAGGGGATTCGACAGTTGTCTAAACAATAATTGCCTTAGCTATCATACTTAATCGTTTTTACATTAATTCCAAAACTAAATATTATCATCTATTTCTCTCGTTTTAACCCAAGATGAATAAGCGCCTAAAAAAAAGTCCGATAGGAACACAAAGAGCAAAGAGTTGATGATATTCACTTAATAAAATTGATTCTGAAATAAAGGATACTGCCATAAAGAAGCCGGCCACCATACCAAAAATTGAGAAAAATTTATTCCCAAACCTCTCAAAAGATCTACCAAAGCGATCATTAGTTCTCCCCATGATGGTTGAAGTACTTTTAAAGAACCAATAATACATATGATATCCCCCATTAATAGCAATAAACGTAAAAACCCTTTCAATGACATCCATTTCCCAAGCAAAAAAGAAGAAAAGCATAGAGAGCATAAGATTCAAATAACCGAATCTTTTATAATAGTACTTAATTCTATTTCTATCTAGATTAAGCATAACAAACACCTACAACGTAACCACTGTAAACGCTTCATTGATAGGCTCTAAAGCCTCCACCAACGCAGGAATCAGGTCGGTTCCAAACTCCAAATAGAATTCGGCGAAATTGGTATTGCGCTCTTGCAAACTGTGTAATGGAAAAACAGCATTTTGCACGTCGACTACGCGTTGTACGTGATCTCGTAATTTACGTTTTTGAGCGAGGAGCAATCGCTGTTCTAAATGATCTAAACCTTTAAGTTGTTTGACCTCTTGTGCTTTGACCGCGCCTATAAAAGAAGCATCCGTTTCGGCAGCAAGGGTATACATGGACTTGAACTGCTCTTTAAGATGCGTGCGTTGCTCAGAAAAATCAATATCAATATTTGAAATCGCCCGAATCTTTTGATTTACTAATTCGTTTTGTTTTAAGAACAATTGTGGGATGGTAATATCCAGTGCTTCTGTTTTTTTCTTGTGCTTCTCGGTGCGGATCAACGCTGAGTTCCTGAGAAGCAACATCGGGAAAGGCACGCGCATGGCTTCAAAGCACGATTTTAATTGAAACCAATACGCTAATTCTCCGCCTCCACCAATGTAGGTGAGATTCGGTAAAATTACTTCTTGGTACAATGGACGTAACAAGGCGTTAGGAGAGAAACGTTCAGGGTATGTATTCAATTCTTCACGAATTTCGCTTTCGCTAAAACGGATCGCTGTGTTATTTACCACAAAATCGGCACCATCTCTGATGATGCGCTCTCGAATTCCCTTGGTGATATAAAACAAATTAATTTCTCTTGGATGTACTTGTTCTGGATACCCTAGTGCTGTAAGTGCTTCGGTTTGTGAAGTGACCTCTTTATGCGCGACTTCTTCAAATAATTCTCGCTCAACATAGGGCGCAAATACGGTTTTTAAATCAGCATCATTCCCGTCTACGATCACGAGACCATAGTCCTTAAAAAGTTCGTTGGCTAAGTATCTCGTAGCATCAGTAAGGTTGGTGTGTTTGATATAAGCTTCTTCAAAAAGCAAGGCTAAATACTGCGCATTCTTTGATGATCCTAATGCAGTTCTGAATAACTCCAATACAGCCTCAAGACCTTCGGTTGAGAGTTCGCCTACAGCACCACCATCTTCTCGATTCCATTGAATTTTGGAGCCTTTAAATCGGAAGTAATTGATTTCGTCAAAGTCGTGATCTTCGGTTGCCATCCAGTATGCGGGAACAAAATCATAGTGGGGGTGTTGTTGGGTTAGCTTTCGCGAAAGCGTAATCGTGTGAATTATCTTATATAAAAAATACAGTGGCCCCGTAAAGAGATTGAGTTGATGTCCGGTCGTGATCGTGAAGGTAGTGTCCTCGTTTAATTTTTCTATGTGAAGCTTCGTTACATCCGAAACATCTGTTTGTGCATATTGTTTTTGCAAAGACGATACTAGCACACGCCTTGAATCTTCTGAAAACCATGCCTGTTTTTCTTTGATTTGTGCTTCAAAATTTTCTAATGAAGGAAACCGATGGTAAAAAGGAGCGACGTTTGAATCCTGATCCAAATAGTGACAAATAAGTTTTGAGAAATATCCAGTTTGAGAATATGCGATAGTGTCTTTTTGCATGTGGGTCTTACAATTTCCTTCCAAAAATAGGTGTTTTATCAATGATTACATAATATGCTTTCTCTTAATCTATCGACAAAAAACAGAGTTACATCTACGAAAAACATACGGTTTTACCGTACATCGGTAAAATTGCATTTTTCATCTAAAAGTTATGTTTATTCTTTGTTTCTAGCGTTTTACCACCTAAATTAGGTATTCAAAATTGTCAAAAAATGCAACGTTTATCCTTTCTCTTATTTGCTGTTATTCTTTTTAGCACAGCATCTGCGTATAGCCAAGTAATTATTGATACGTCTTTAAATAACTCTGAGAGGATGCATGAGATAGCGACACATCAAAATTCAGCTATTAAAAGTAACATATTGGTAAAGAGCAAAGAAGCCTCTCCATTGGAAACAGAAGAAATGTCTTTATCAATGATCCGTGTGCACAGCGCTGCAGAAACAAAGCCTTTAAAATCTGGATCTTATATCTGGAATGGGAAACAATGGAAAGTAATTGATGCTTTTATCATTGCGCTTACTAAGGGAATTGCTTAACGTAAGACTTCTCGTATCAAAATCACTTTATGTTATCATTTTAATAGCTCTAAGCTAGTAGAAATGTTGCTGTAACACACATGACGTTGCACTTCTTTAGGAGTTCTTTACAAAGCTTAAAATTGTCTAAAAAGACTGAATTATTTTTTTTATAATAGGTATCTTTAAGGCTTTTATCTTAAAGATATTTTTATGCGTCATTTATCCTTTTTTCTTTTATTCCTTACAGGAATACTTCAAGCACAAGTGCAATCTCCATCCGATTTTTTAGGGTATGAAATTGGCACTCAATTTTCACGCCACTCAGATGTAGTACGTTATTTTGAACATGTAGCCCAAAACAGTGATTTGGTTACGTATCAAGAATACGGTCGTACCAATGAGCGTCGACCGCTTACATACGCAGTAGTTACCTCAAAAGCAAATCATGACAATCTTGAAAACATTCGAACAGCCAATCTTGCCCAAGCGGGTATAGGTAGTTCTTCACAAACAACAGCAGATAAAGCCATTGTTTGGTTATCATACAATGTTCATGGGAATGAAGCTTCTAGTACAGAGGCTTCTATGGTGACACTCTATGAATTGATTACTAGCAAAAAAGCATGGTTAGAGAATACAGTGGTGATTATTGATCCGTGTATCAATCCCGATGGACGTGACCGTTATGCCAACTGGTTTAATCAGGTAGCATCAACACCTTACGATCCTTCTCAAGTGGCTTCAGAGCACAATGAGCCTTGGCCGGGAGGGCGTCCTAATCATTATTTATTTGATCTCAACCGCGACTGGGCATGGGCTACACAAGTGGAGTCTCAAGCACGTTTAAAAGTATATAATCAGTGGTTACCACACGTTCATGTTGATTTCCACGAACAAGGAATTAATGAGCCGTATTATTTTGCACCTGCTGCGGAGCCTTTTCATGAAATCATCTCTGATTGGCAACGTGATTTTCAAACGCAAATAGGTCAGAATCATGCACGTTACTTTGATAAAGAAGGCTGGTTATTCTTCACGCGTGAGCGGTTTGACTTACTCTATCCTAGCTACGGAGACACCTACCCTACGTATATGGGAGCCATAGGAATGACCTATGAGCAAGCAGGTCATGGTCGTGCAGGACTTGGCATTAATAATGACGAAGGTTTTGAGCTTACCCTTGTAGATCGCGTAGCGCATCACAAAACAACTGGGCTTTCTACCGTAGAAATTTCTTCAAAAACAGCTTCAAAAATCAATAGGGAGTTTGCTAAGTTTTTTGATAATCGCAATTTAAAATACAAAAGCTATGTGTTAAAAGGTACACAGGACAACCTCGCAGCATTGGCTACTTTGCTAGATCGTCATGAGATCAAATACGAATTTGCCATCAATGGAAAAGCCACTGGTTTTAGCTATACCAAAAACGATCAAGGCAGCATGAGTTATGATCTTGCCATGGTGATTCATACAGATCAGCCAAAGGGAAAAATGGTCAAAGTATTATTAGAGCCAGATGCAGAACTATCGACACCACTTACGTATGATATTACTGCCTGGAGTTTACCACACGCGTATGGACTTGATGCGATTGCAAGTACCACAAAAGTGAGCACAAACAGCGGAAACCCTTTTTCTAAGGTGATCAATCAACAGCGTATGGATGCGCCTGGTTACCTAGCAAAATGGAACAGTATGGAGGATGCAAAATTCCTCGCTGGCTTATTAAAAGCAGGTATCAAAGTTCGCTTTACAGAAAAACCGATGACTAATGGAGGTCAGAAATATGACCGTGGTACGCTGATTATTACAAAAAGTGACAACAAAAACAATGAAAATTTTGTAGATCATCTTTACAAAATTGCAGATGCAAACAGCCGAAAATTAACTCCAGCAACCTCTAGTTTTTCAGATGCTGGTCCTGATTTTGGTTCGCCAGACATAAAATTAGTGAATCCACCAAAAATTGCCTTATTGAAAGGAGATGGAACTTCTTCTTTAAGTTACGGAGCAACTTGGTACTATTTTGAGCAAACGCTAGGATATCCTGTCACCTCTATAGAAGCAGATCGTATAGGACGCACAGATCTAGATGATTTTGATATCATCATCATGCCAAGTGGTTGGTATGGAAGTGTTTTGAATGAAGGTACACTCTCTAAAGTGCAAAGCTTTGTACGCGGTGGTGGAAAAATCATTGCAATAGACAGAGCATTAGGTGCTTTTGCTGGAAAAAGCGGTTTTAGCTTAAAGCAAAATACAACTCCTGACGATAAAAAGGAAGAGAAAGAAAACTTAACTCCTTATGCCGAACGTGAAGAAGCCAGCGTGACCAACTTTATCACAGGAAGTATTTTTAAAACAAAAGTAGACCCAACACATCCTATGGCTTTTGGGTACGGAGATACGTATTACAGTTTAAAATTAGGAAGTAGTTCTTATAAACACCTAGATAGTGGCTTTAATGTTGCTTACATCACAGACGACGTGACGAATGTCGCTGGATTTGCTGGTGATAATGCCAAATCAAAACTTGGAAAATCATTGGTCTTTGGAGAAGAGCGCATGGGACGCGGAAGCATCATTTATATGGTGGATGACCCATTATTCCGTGGATTCTGGCAAAATGGAAAATTGTTTTTTGCCAATGCGATTTTCTTTACGAATAATAATGCGTTTAGACTTTAATACTAGAGAGAACAGGATATTTCGATAATTTTAAAATGCACTATTATTTGTACTTTATATGTGACAAATAATAGTGCATTTTTGCCTTTATACGCTTTCGCGAAAGCGTACTTATACCATTTATCTTTTGAACTTACTGGTACTTATTCTGATTGTAATGCTTCTTGTATTTTTTTGGCTTCTTTATAATTGTAGTGATCCGGATTACTCACAATTAGTGAAAGCATTTCTTCTGCTTTTTCGGCATTATCTACTCTGAGGTATAACAGCAGTTTATACCAGTATCCATAGGAACTTTGAAGAGTATTAGTTGCAATTAGCCTATCGTAGGTTTGGTGTGCTTTCTCTAAGCTATCTACCTGAAAGTAAGAAGCTCCGAGATATATCAGCCCATATGAATAATAAGGATCATTAGGCGCTATGGTATCTTCAAAATAATCTATGGCTTCCTTATATTTTTGAGAAAGGTATAGTGATTCTCCAGTTATAAGGTTGGATTGTGAATCTCCTTTTTCTCGTAAAGAGGGTAAATTTTCCCAATTCGCATATTGATCATAGTAGCTTTCTGATTGTGAGTTGATTAAAAAAGGAAGGGCACACAATAAAAGTACGGCTGCGGCAATCGCAATTCGGTAATATACATGTCGATCTTGCTTTTTGTTTGTGGGATTATTTTTATAGTCAGTACCGACCTCTTTGATTGTAGTTGAGATCTGCACATAAGTGTTGCTTTTTAGTGTTGCTTTTAATTGTTGTAACTCTTTATTGGTAGGATCATTTTCTAACGTTGCCCAATCTTTTTCTCCTAGAGAATCGCGTAAGGATTCTTGGAGTAGCACATCTTCTTGCAAGATTTTATCGCTAGCTAATTTTTCTTTAAAAATAGCTAGAGCTTCCTGAGACAAGGTTCCTTGTATATATGCCTCTATTTCTTGTTGTCTTTTATCTTCAAAAAATTCACTCATCTTTTAATTTACGATATCTACGATCTTCTTTTATTAACTGGATAATCTTTGCTTTACATTTAAATACGCGCTGTCTTACAGTATTGATGGATGTGTATTTTAATTCCTGAAGTATTTCTTCATAACTCATTCCATTAAAATAACTTCCCAAGACCTCTTTACAATTGGGAGATAGCAATTGAAATTTCTCTTGATAAAACTCTAATCTTTTTTGTTCCAAATAAAACAATCCTAGGTCTGTTTCTTTATCTACATAGTGTATTGTATCAATATTTATTACCCCTTTTTTTTTGTTTTTCAGAATCCTTCGCCAAATATTTTTACATATAGTAAAAAAGTAAGCTTCAAAAGAGACGATCTTTAATGGACTTTCTTTATGCTTGACGATAAGGTACATCAAACTATCATGGAAGACATCGTGTACATCTTCTTCTTTTCCCTTGTTATTAAGAACAAATGATTTTACTTTGGGAAAAAAAGCTTGATAAATACTCGCTACTACTTTTCTATCATTATGTATTAATCCATTCAAATACTTTTCAGTTTCATCCATAGATTATATTATACGGTTCGAAAAAATTCTTTAAATTAATATGGGTAATACATTTTAATTAATACCACTATAAAGTAAGAGTAACTCTTTTTATTAATTTTAAGACCATAAAGATGAAAAAAATAATTGGTAGTTTTTTAATTGTCACAATTTTATTGATTGCCTCTTGTTCCAAGGTTGATGAAAACCTTGAGGAGAGCATTCCTGTAGAAGCAAACTACAAATCACAATATACTTCAGCAAGTTCTCCGAAATATTCTACCCGAGAACTTATTATTCAATTCAAAAAAAACACGCCTCTTAGAAAAAAAGCCGCCTTAAGACAACAATTTCAAGTGGTAGATTATGAAGTGTGTGCACATTGTGATGGCACTTTTGAAAAGTGGGATTTTGGACCTGGAATAGATTTAGAAAACAAATTTGGATCGGTAAGCTCTGGGAGTGGAGGTGCAGAGAGTATTGAGAATGTAATCATAGAGTTTAGTTTTGAAAATGATGTAGAGATTCCTTACCTCACAGGAGGTACTGGCAACACTTATGACACGGAACACATTGCCTCTAATAACAGTAATGATAATACAGTAACTATTGCTGTCTTAGATTCTGGAATTGATGTTCACTATCCTACTTTTGACTCAAGTCCTTTCTTGTATGATGCCGCTCCCTTAGGGATACCTGGTGTATATTCTGGTTGGGACTATGTAAATGAAGACAACAATTGCTATGATGATTACATTCAAGTTCACGGCACTGCAGTAAGCACCATGATTTATGAATCACTCAATTATGCTGAGGTTCCGTTTCAGTTATTACCTGTAAAAATAGCCGATCAGGATGGCGAAGTCAGTATATTTAATATGTTATGTGGGATGCTATTTTCGTTACCTAAAGCAGATATTGTTCAAATAAGTGCTGGATGGTATGATGATATAAATGCAAACCCTTTTACAACGAGCGTTTTTTTAGACCTATTGTCACAATATGAAAATGTGCTCGTTGTTACCTCAGCTGGAAATTCTTCCAATGATAATGACGGTAACATTGCGCATTATCCTTCAAATTTTTCTGCCATGACCTCTAATGTCATTGCTGTTGGTGCAACCAATGAAGAAGTTACGGATGCTGCTTATTTTACAAATTATGGAAGGAATACCGTAGATTTTATGTCTAAAGGAACGAATCTCCCTTTTGTAAATACTATTGGACAAAGTGTGCCTATTTCTGGAACTTCATTTTCAGCACCTTTGGTAACTGCTGTAGCGGCTAAACTACTTTATGGCTCTGGTATGACGTATACACCAATAGAGATCAAGGAACAATTAGATGCAGGTGGAATACCTGTTTTCTACACAAAACAAACGATCTACAATAAATACATTACACCACTATATTAGTGAGATAACCTTATTATTTTGCATGAAAAATCTTCGGTTCCCAATCGAAGATTTTTTTTATGCCTATTTTTATAGGAACCAACCACTTATTATGTACAAGCCCTTTTATTATTTTATAGTAGTAATCTTTGGTGTGCTCTATAACCATCAGGCGTATTCGCAAGGACGTGTAGAAAGTGTAAAAGATAACTTTGATCGAATTTATACAAATTATCAACTATCAACAGAAGATAAAATCAAGGACATCCACTTATTACTTTCCAAAGCAGATACAATCACTAAAACACCTGAGTTAGGGTATATGCATCATAAATTAGGCCTGCTTTACAACCAAATGGGTTTATTGGAAAGCGCTATACAGGAAACAAAAAAAGCTATCCAAATAAGAACTACCCTCAAAGACATTGATCTAAAAGATGTAAACAACAGTTTGTACAATACGTACATCTACTATAAAGGGTTAGAAAAGAGCCAAAAAGGGCGAATGTATTTGGAGAAAATATTAGAAAACAAAGGCACAGACAAGTTTAATTTTAAAGCACTTATAGAACTTGCATCTCTATATATGAATGAAGGCGACTACTTTAAAGCACTTCAAAATTTAGAACCTGTTATACTATCTTTTGATATTTATAAAGATTACAGGACTTTTATTCTAGGACATCTATCGTGTATAGAAGCGTATAGTAAAATGAGTACTCCTAAAAAATATTTGAAAAAGGTATCTGAACATAAAGAAAAAATAGAGTCATTAAAGGACTACATTTCTCTTAAAGAAATAGCAGATATGAACACAAATCTAGGGACTATTTTTGAGAAGGTAAATGAAAAAGAGAAAGCTATTTTTCATTATGAAAAAGCACTCTCTTTATATACAGAAGTTGGGGATTCAAATAATATTGGCACATTATATATGAATATTGCGGCAATACATTCACGAAAAAATGAGCATAAAAAAGCCAAAATGTATTATGCTATGGCTTTAAAAATAAATGAGGATCCTATCAAAAAAGCTGATATCTACGACAATCAAGGATTTTACCTTCAGACCAAAGATCCTAAACAAAAGATCAACTATTACCAAAAGGCAATTTATACAGCGTTAGGACAACCGTATGACCCTACTGATACTAGTCAATTACCCGCTATCGACTCTTTTAAAGCGTATGTATACAAACCTGATGTATTAGGATATCTAGTCAATAAAGCCAGTGCATGGTTAGACGCATATCACTTAGAAAAAGAACAGACATATCTCATCTATGCCAAAGAAACGCTGTACTTAATAGATCAACTCGTCTCTTTAATCCGCTTAGATAGTGAGCTAGATCAATCTAAGCTCTTTTGGATCAATAGTGGTGTTGACTCCTACATGCTTGCTGTAGAGGTTTGTTATTTATTACAGGAACCAGAAGAAGCTTTCTATTTTATGGAAAAAAACAAAGCGCTTCTTTTACTAGAACATTTAGACAAACGATATGCACAACAAAAACATAATATTCCTGAAGACATCTTAAAGAAAGAAAAAATACTCCTTGAAAAAAGAATAACCCTAAAACAACAGTTACAAGACACCAAAAATGATATTGAACTACAAGAAGAATTTGTTAAGATAGATTATACATATACTCGTTTTCTAGATTCTATTAAAAAAACATTCCCAGCGTATTATACATTAAAAAATGAACCCACCATCCTATCACTTCAAGAAACTATAGAAAAGCACGTATCAAAAGAGGCTTCCTTTATAGAATATATTGTAAATGAAACTTCCGGATATGGAATTTTCTGTGCAAACGACAAAAAAACACTTTTCAAAATCCCAAATACACCAGATTTATTACAGCAAGTGCAATTCCTCAAAAAGGAATTAAGCGCTCCTTTTACCACAAAAGAAGCCTTTAAAAGATACAGAGACACTTCATTTGCTGTATATCAAAAGTTATTTCCTTTTCTAGAGAACGCAAAAAAGATTGATTTTAAAAAACTAACGATCATTCCTGATTACGCCTTATATAATCTTCCTTTTGAAGCACTAAGCATAGGTGCTAGTGGAAATGATTACAAACCTGATTACCTTTTATATCATACAGAGACATTGTATTTGCATTCTGCTTCTGTCTTTAAACAAATAAGTAAAACTACCCGAAAACCAACATCCACTATTATTGGATTTGCACCAACAATTTTTAAAAACAAGGACTTAACTGATTTAAAAAGAAGTGAAGAAGAAATGAAAACGTATGCTTCTTTTCTTCCAATGTTCGTAAGGTTACGGAAAGAGGCAACAAAAAGTGCTTGCCTTGCCAGTCTAAAAGACGCTAGCATCGTTCATATAAACTCTCATGCAGGATATACTGAAAACGATACACCTTGGCTAGAGCTGTACGATGATAAAATTATTCTAAACGAACTGTATGATGTAGCAAACAATACAGATCTGGTTATATTAGATGCCTGTAAAAGTGCTCAAGGAAAACAAGAAATAGGTGAAGGTATTATGAGTCTTTCACGTGGTTTTTTTTACAGCGGTACACGAAGCGTAATTGCATCACATTGGAATGTCAACGAAATGTCTAATAATAAAATACTATATACATTTTATAAGAAACTCAAAACGGGACAAACCAAATCAAAAGCATTACATACCGCAAAAGTATCATACCTAGAAACACATCAACTAGAACAAACATCTCCCTACTTTTGGGCATCTATAACACTGACGGGAGATAATAGCCCTATACAATTAGTGCAAGATAATTTTTGGCTTAAAATAGTAGGGCTTTTGATATGTATAGGTATAACCATATTTGCTTTGATGTATAAAAAAAAAAAGAGACTATCTATACATAAATAGCCTCTTCTCTTTCTAAACCAAAATTAGTACACTAGTGATTAACACCACCAACATCCATTATCTATAAATGCCCAGAAGAAGTCAAATGTATTCCAACCTCCAAATTCATTCCCACACCATGAAATTCTACTCATAGATACATTTCCTCCATCATTTAATCTTCCTTCAAATAAGAAAACAGGTTCGTTCTCATACTCATGCCATACATATACAATCTCTCCATCAATGAGGTGTTCTGCAGCAGCTGTACCTGTAAATCTACCTTCTAATACTTGATATTCTGCAAGATCACTTGGTCTCAGACCTAAATCTTCGATAAAAGCTTCTGCGGTAAGTCCTCCGCCTACAGGAAAATCTTGTATACCAATAGCCCCATACACATCATGCGTATCTAATTCAATTTCTTTAAAGGTGATATCTATGAGTGCTTCACCATGTTCAAGATTTGTAAAATCCAACGCATAATCACCTGCTTTTAATGTAATTTCCTTTAATCCTAATTCTCTAGAAATCTCTTCTGCTAAGATCATATCTTCGCTTACGCGCACAGATCTTTCTCCTAAGTCTCTAGAAAAAGCGACACGTAATTTATCTACATATCTCTGGTATCCTACAAATCCATCTTGAGGACTAAAGTCATTTGCTGTCATAGCATCAAATACCTGACCTACCGAACCTGTATCATCGCCTGGAGGCGCAACGTTATAGAAATTAAGGATATCACCATCCCCATTACTAAAACAGACTCCTCCACCTGGTCCACATGTTCTACCATATCTCCAATCCATTACAAACACCCAAGGGGCGTAATACGCTCTTTCTGATGAATTTAAATTTGTAATTTCTAAATTAACTGAAGCATCATTTACCTCGTTTTCTGTTTCACATGAAAACAGAAAAAAAATGACTAACATTGATAAAATTACTTTTTTTAACATAACATAATGATTTTTAACCTACTCTATTTAATAATTCGCTTTTCGGTTACCGCGATTTATTAATAGTATCAAAATCAAAAATTCATTACCCAATATTCAATCACTTTTTGTTTTTAATTTACTCATTATCATAATTATAACAATACAGAGTACGTGCGCTACTGTCTTCCTTAGGCAGCTTCGCAAAAGCAAAAAAATAACTACCTCGATGTAAGTATACAAGATATTTCAGAAAAAAATAATTTAATTTTGAGGCAAGCCTTTGAACCTTAACATATCGATCACCAAGTCAGAGTAACAAAATTTACTCATTTCATTTTTGAAGACTATACTAAAAAAGGCTTTTGTTAGTAATAAGGGTAAATCATGCTATTCTATTTCGAAAGAGGTCATCTCAATCTGAGAGGAATCATCCTGTAAATCTGTCCACGCCACATACACAGTTGTTCCCATAACTTCTATTTGAGGAAAACCACTTGCACGTGCTGCCGAAGTAGTTGTAATAGTTATAGGAGCTTCTTTACGCCCATCTTGGTGTACGCGCACCACTTGTAATACCACTTTATCCCCAAGAGGTTCTAACCAGCTTACCAACGCACTTCCATCTTTTAAGAAGGCGGTATCAACACGCCCAATGGCCATACCCGCATCCACACGAACTGGAGTGCTAAAAGTAGCGCCATTATCTTGAGAAAAAGCAACAAGCACTCTAGGGGTCTCATTGGAGGCTGTAAACCAAGAAACGACTACATTTTCTTCCTGAGTAGCAATAGCAGGGCCATTTACAGGACATCCATTAAGATTCCATTGATCATTATGGATGGCTTTAGGAGTGGTCCAAGCGCCATCTACCCATCTTACAATGTACGTGTCGCGAATCTCTTTTTCTTCTTCTGAACGGTCTCTATACACTACTACAGGACCATTATAAGTAATCCCAATAGCTGTATTACAACAATCACATACTCTCGGATCTATTTCTGTATCTTCTTTAATAGTTCCATCCATACTGACAATAGCCGCACGAAGCGTCATCTGATTGTCTTCCTTTTTCTCATTCTTAGTATCTCGTCCGTCCAACCAACTTACATAAAACCCATCATCATAGGGACGCATGGCTACAAAACCATGTTCGGCAGGTATACCATCGGTATGTAAAATAAAATTAGACTTCACGAGACTATCACCCGTAAGCAAGTTTAATTTGATGTTATAATCATACGTCCCTTCTGCTGATTTTTGAAGAATATTAGTAAGTACCGTTTCGCCATTTACTGCCAATGCCGGAAAATCTGCCCAATTGACAAACCAATCAGCTCCAGAGGTGATGGTTTTGGGTGATGACCAATGTTGATTTTTATAAGTCGCATAGTTAAGGATCGCCAGCGAGTCTTCTTGCTCCACCCATGTCATGTGCAATGCTCCATTTTGGGCTACTAATCTTGGTAAATGCGCTTTCCCTTTACTTGGGGTATCTAATGGTTTAAGTAACGATCCCAATGTAATTTCTTGTGCCGCTTCTATTTTAGGTGTTTCTTCTTTTTGCTTACATGAAAAAGTTACAGCCAAAAAAACTATTGATAGTGTAAGTGCAATATTTTTCACTTCATGCATACTAATTAATAATTAAGATTTAGCTTTTGCATGCATAGGTTTTGGTCGCTCTATAATCTCAAGAGGCTCTGCATAGAGATCAAAATCTTCTGCTTGTGTAACCTTTACGGTAGTATAACCTCCTGTTTTTAGGTAATATTTTGTGGCATCAATCAACACCTCATTATCTACATCAGGGCTATCAAATTCGGTGCGACCTATAAAGTAGTTTCCTTCTTTACGATCGACTACGATTTTAAATTCTTGTCCTATTTTTTGCTGATTTAACTCCCAAGAAATTTGCGACTGAATCTCCATGATTTGATTGGCTCGGTCCATTTTTACGTCTTCTGGCACATCATCTTCTAGGTGATACGCATGTGTATTTTCTTCATGAGAATAGGTAAAGCATCCCAAACGTTCAAAACGCTGATCTTTCACCCATTGTTTCAGCATTTGAAAATCTTCTTCGGTCTCTCCTGGGTATCCTACTATCAACGTCGTTCGGATGGTCATATTGGGTACGCTTTCGCGAAAGCGGTCTAACAATGCATTCGTCTTTGCCATCGTCGTCCCGCGTCGCATAGATTTTAAAATAGCATCTGAAATATGCTGCAACGGAATATCGATGTAATTACATACTTTGGGCTCTCGGTTCATTACCTCCAAAACATCCATCGGAAATCCCGTTGGAAACGCATAATGTAACCGAATCCACTCCACGCCTTCTACTTTAACGAGCGCTTCTAAAAGCTCGGCGAGGTTTCGTTTTTTATACAGATCTAATCCGTAATACGTAAGATCTTGTGCGATAAGAATTAATTCAGAAACACCGTTTGCTGCCAATTTTTGGGCTTCTGTGACGAGATGTTCGATAGGTTTTGATTTGTGCTTTCCGCGCATTAGAGGAATTGCACAAAAGGAACACGGGCGATCACAACCCTCGGCTATTTTAAGGTATGCGTAATTTTTGGGTGTCGTCGTAAGGCGCTCTCCTATGAGTTCATGCTTATAATCAGCTCCCAATGCTTTTAATAATCCAGGCAATTCTGTTGTTCCAAAATACTGATCTACGTCTGGAATTTCTTTTTGTAAATCTGGCTTATAACGCTCAGACAAACATCCCGTCACAAATACCTTATCTACATCTCCCTGCTCCTTTTGCTTTACGTATTCAAGAATCGTATTAACAGACTCTTCTTTGGCATTATCAATAAACCCACAGGTATTGATCACAACAATATTTCCCTCTTCCTCATGGACTACTTCTTTTCCATTGGCTTTTAATTGCCCCATAAGCACTTCACTGTCGTAGACGTTTTTAGAGCATCCAAGCGTGACTACATTAATCGTATTCTTTTTGAGGGTTTTTGTTCTCATACCTATGTTTTATTCGGGGTGCAAAGATACACTCTAAAGTGTTGTAAGCGAAATTAAGATGTATGAATAAAATTCTTATTACATACGCTTTCGCGAAAGCGTATACAAAAACCCTGCATACAACTACTAGATGATCCTCTTCTTTTCTAAATAAAAAAGGCTCTACATATCTGTAAAGCCTTAGTAGTTTATTATAATGGAGGTCTTACTTAAAAAAAGAATCTACAAATTCTATTTTATTAAATACTTGTAGGTCTTCGATACCTTCACCCACGCCTATATATTTTACAGGTATTTGAAATTGATCTGAAATACCAATCACAACACCGCCTTTGGCAGTACCATCTAGTTTTGTCACTGCTAGTGACGTGACTTCGGTGGCAGCTGTAAATTGTTTGGCTTGCTCAAAAGCATTTTGCCCTGTAGAGCCATCAAGTACCAATAACACGTCATGTGGTGCATCTCCTATCACCTTTTGCATGACACGCTTTACTTTGGTCAGCTCATTCATCAGGTTGACTTTATTATGTAAACGCCCAGCCGTGTCTATAATAATCACATCGGCTCCTTGGTTAACACCACTTTCTAAGGCATCAAAAGCAACTGAAGCAGGATCACTTCCCATTTGTTGCTTTACAATCGGTACATCTACTCGATCTGCCCAAACTTGTAGTTGGTCAATGGCTGCGGCTCTAAACGTATCGCCAGCACCAAGAACAACTTTCTTTCCTTGTTTCTTAAACTGGTAGGCTAGTTTACCAATGGTGGTGGTTTTTCCTACCCCATTGACGCCAACCACCATAATTACATGTGGTCTGGTGCCTTCAGGAATTTCAAAATCGGTAGCATCACCTGTATTTGTCTCACTTAATAAGCCTGCAATTTCTTCTCTGAGTATTTTATTAAGCTCATCAGTTCCTAAGTATTTATCTTTAGAAACGCGTGCTTCTATACGCTCGATGACCTTGAGAGTTGTCTTGACCCCTACGTCACTTGTTACCAAAACCTCTTCAAGATTATCTAAGACATCATCATCTACCTTGGATTTTCCAGCAACAGCTTTGCTCATTTTTTCAAAGAAACTAGTCTTTGATTTTTCGAGCCCTTTATCTAAGGTTTCCTTTTTTTCTTTCGAAAATATTTTTTTGAAAAAACTCATGTTTTATTTTTGGTTGTAGTGTCAAAAATAATGCCTTTTAGTGAGAATGCAATTATGTCAGGTGGGTATGCTTTCGCGAAAGCGTACGTATCCCTAAAAAAACACTTTTAAGACATAAAAACAAACCCGCTATATAGACATATAGCGGGTTGTATTTTTTTAAGAAAATAGATTAAGCTTCTTCTGAATCTTCCTCTTTATTTTCTTCTTTTAGTCCTTTTTTCTGAACCGTGTCAAACATCACTGGTGTTGCAATAAATAGCGATGAGTACGTTCCTACAAGTACCCCTACAATTAATGCAAACATTAATCCTTTGATAGAATCTGCTCCAAAGAAGAAGATCGCTAATAACACGATTAATGTCGTTACAGAGGTATTTAACGTACGGCTTAAGGTACTGTTCAATGCCTGATTGATCAATTTACCAAATCCACGAGTGGATCCGTGCTCCTTAATATACTCACGAATACGGTCAAATACAACCACGGTATCATTCAGGGAGTATCCAATTACGGTCAGGATCGCTGCAATAAAGTTTTGATCTACTTCCATATCAAATGGCATGAGGTTTTTTGTTAACGCAAAGATTCCTAATACAATTAATACATCATGGAAAACCGCCGCAACCGCTCCTAATGAGAATTGCCATCTACGGAAACGTAACAAGATGTATAAGAATACCACGATTAGAGATCCGATAATCGCTAATAAAGCACCTCTCTTAATATCATCTGCGATGGTAGGTCCTACTTTATAGTAACTCATTTTTCCAATTTGCTTACCATCATACGATCTACTAAAGTCTTCAAAAGTTAAATCTGCAGGGAAATAGCTTTTAAGTGCTTCGAATAATTTTAGTTCTACAGCCTCATCTACTTCGATACCACTTTCTTGAATATTATACTTTGTGGTGATTTTTAATTGGTTATCTGCCCCGTATGTTTTTACGATCGCACTACCAAATACGTCTTCACTAGCTAACAATTGTTCTATTTCAGAAGAATTTACGGCTTTTTCAAAACGTACTTTATACGAACGTCCTCCTACAAAGTCAACACTCGTGTCTAATCCTCCGCTTACTAAAGAGAAAATTCCTATAGCGATTAATGCAAGTGAAATCATGTATGCAATCTTGCGCTTACCTAAGAAATCAATAGTGTTGTTTACAAATAAATTCTTTGTGATTCCTGTTGAGAATGCTAATGACTTTCCGTTCTTTCCATATCCATCTATAAAAAGTCTGGTAATAAAGATCGCACAGAATAACGAAGTTGCAATACCAATCATTAAGGTAACCGCAAATCCTTTTACAGGTCCTGTTCCGAATAAGAAAAGGATTAATGCTGTTAAGAAGGTGGTGATGTTTGCATCAAGAATAGAGGATAATGCATTATTAAATCCATCTTTAATAGCGTCTTTTTGAGATTTTCCTTTACGCAACTCTTCTTTGATACGTTCAAAGATAAGTACGTTGGCATCTACCGCCATACCAATGGTCAATACAATACCCGCAATACCAGGAAGTGTAAGTACAGCTTCAAAACTTACCAATACGCCAAAGATGAATAAAATGTTTACCACCAGCGCAACATCTGAGTAAAGTCCAGCTCTACCGTAGTAGAATATCATCCATACCAATACAAAAAGAAGTGCGATAACAAATGAAATAATACCACTATTAATCGCTTCTTTTCCTAGGGTTGCTCCGATCTCTTCTGCTTCAATCACATCTGCAGAGGCTGGAAGCTTACCTGCATTTAAAACCGTTGCAAGATCTTGTGCAGATTGTAGGGTGAAGTTACCAGATATCTCTGTGCTTCCTCCTTTAATTTCTTGTTTTGCTGTCGCAGCAGATTGTACCGTATTATCAAGTACGATTGCTATTGCATTTCTCTTTTGTGACACCTCACGCGTTAATTTTGCCCACTGACTAACGCCTTGTCCTTCAAAATCAAGACCTACAGATGGCTCTTGGGAAGTTGTAAATTGTTGACGTGCATCATTTACTACATCACCACTCATATAAGGTTCTCCAGAACGGTTAGATTCTAATGCATAAAGAGAAACTCTCTCTATAGATTCTTCGGCATCACCTTCACCTACGGTTATGGTTTCAACATCTCCCCAAACAAATTTTGCAAAACGTAAATTTGCAGGACGTAAACGCACTATAGATGGCGTTCTTAAATAACTATTAATCTGAGCAGTATCTTTCACTGCTGCAAATCCTACCGTAGAAACTTCTCTGAATTGAAAAGCCTGAGAATTAGGTGATAATAATTCAAAAAGCGGGCTGTTTGGAGCTTCTTCTTCCTCTTCGCTTTCTGCATCTTTTAATAAATCATCTACCACACTATCTGTATTTGTAGAATCCTGTGCTACTTCGGTTGCTGACTTCTCATCTGTTTCCTCTTTTTTAACGGAAGCTGCGAGTGTCTGATCAACTTGTGCAAGATAGTTAATGACATCTCCTGCATAATGCGTTTGATAAAACTCTAATTGTGCTTTTGCAGATACAAAACGTACTGCTCTCTGAATATCTTTTGCCCCTGGAAGTTCTACTAAGATACGCCCATTGTCTCCAAGATTCTGAATATTAGGCTGTGTTACACCAAACTTATCTATACGATTACGTAAGGTCTCAAAAGCAGATTGAATCGTTTCTTCAATCTCTTTTCTAAGTACAGTAGCTACCTGATCATTAGTCATGTTAGGATCAATCTTATCTCCTAGTATAACATTAGAAAATATATCTGGAGAAGCTAACCTTGCATCTCCTCCTTGCGCTTCAAAAGCAGTTAAAAAATCATCAAAATACGTATTCTGACTATTCTTTTGTGCCTCATCTGCCGCATCTAATGCTGCAACAAAAGCAGGGTCTCTTTTTCCATTTGCCAATCCTCCAAGAATATCTCTTACAGATATTTGAAGGATAACATTAATCCCTCCTTTAAGGTCAAGTCCCTTATTTAATTCTTTTTCTTTTGCTTCATTATAGGTAATTCCAGCATAAATTGGCAGTTTACCTACGCTGTCCAAATATACACGCTCGTATACATCTCTTTGATCTGCATCATCACCTGCTTTACTAATCGCAAATTCTTTTGCTGCTGTCTCTGTTTTATTTGCTAAATACGTAAATGAGAGTTGGTAGATACATACCAAACCAAATATGATAGCAAATACTCTAATGAGTCCTTTGTTTTGCATTTTTGTTTGTTTTAAATCAATAATGACACTAAAAAATTCTAGTATCCTTTGATCATTGTTGTTTATGGATAATTTATTGTTGTTTGTAAACCCTAGAAAAGACACGAATATAGAGCTTGTTAGACCCTGTATCTTTGATATGGTTAAAATAATTTGTAAGTGATATAAAGATGTGTTGGTATACCATTCAAAAAGTTTACTTCACTTACATCTGAACATCCTTTTAGGTGATAGGTCCAGCCCTCACCTCAGGTATGTTATAAGAAGAATCATCTATTGCTATCGCAATTTTTCTGTGTATCGTGTATGCTACTTTTTCAGTTTTATTTTTTTCTACTCCCTTTTCTTTACTAATAGAAGCATAGGTGTCTGGAGTAAAAAAACGAATAATCTCTGATTTTGGTTCTAAAACATTCCCGCTGGAACCAACAATATCTATATGTTCCTGAATCTCATAAACGTCTATTTGATATGACGTTACACCTTCTTCAGAAGGGATTTTAGAAGTGCCATTACTAGGATAAGAAGTTTGATTAATGGTTAGACGACTTTCACCTAAAAATATTTTTTTAATCTCAGAAACATGAATATCACTATAATACGTGATTTTTAGGATGCCATTTCCAGACTGTTGTATTTGTATATTATCAACATCTAAGGCTTCTAGCTGACTTTTTACAAGCGCAATCGCTTCTTCAGTTTCATCTAGTGTCACCTCAACATCAGTAAATTGAAGGACAATCTCCTGATTAGGCACAGATACTTGCTCCAAGCTTATACCTATGATAGCTAGGGCAAAAAGTAAAGCGCTTATGAACCACTTGTTTTTCATGTACCTGATGTGAAAAATAAAGATTGTATTTCTAAAATCCCTACTGACTGGCTTTGAGCTCGTCATTTCTACAAAACGTGCAAATATAGGATATCAATTACGATTACCCAATATTTTTTACATGCTAAAAATGCGATAATTAAAAGTGAGAAAAAATTACAAAACAAAAGAGGGATCATTGTTCAACGATCCCTCTTTTATAAATGTATATGCTGTTTTATATGCTTTCAAGAAACATAGTGACGTAGAAGTTTATGCTGAGCCTAGTCGAAGTACGAAAGCGTAAACAGTCTTATAATTATGCGTCTAAAAGTGCATTTGTTTTCTTAACACCTTCGGCACTTTCTGTTAAGTGTGATTTTTCTGCATCACTCAAATTGATTTCTACAATCTTCTCAATTCCAGTACGTCCCAAAACAACAGGTACTCCAATACAAAGATCTGAAAGGCCGTACTCGCCGTCTAATAATACAGAACAAGGGAATATTTTCTTTTGATCACATGCAATTGCTTGTACAAGACCTGAAACTGCAGCTCCTGGCGCGTACCATGCAGACGTTCCTAGAAGTTTTGTTAAGGTGGCTCCTCCTACTTTCGTATCTTCTAACACTTGCTGTAAACGTTCGGCACTAATGTATTCTGATACTGGTACACTGTTACGAGTTGCAAGACGGGTTAACGGCACCATTCCTTTATCAGAATGTCCTCCAATCACCATACCATCTACGTCAGAAATAGGCGCTCCTAAAGCTTCTGCCAGACGGTACTTAAAACGTGCGCTATCTAAGGCTCCTCCCATACCAATGATACGGTTTTTAGGAAGTCCTGTCACTTTGTGAGTTAAATACGTCATCGTATCCATAGGATTAGACACCACAATAAGAATCACATTTGGAGAATGTTCTACAAGACTACTAGCAACAGATTTCACAATCCCTGCATTGATTCCTATTAGTTCCTCACGTGTCATTCCTGGCTTACGAGGAATACCTGATGTAATTACCGCAATATCACTGCCAGCTGTTTTACTATAATCACTGGTAGAACCTGTAATTTTTGTATCAAAACCATTTAAAGAAGCGGTTTGCATTAAATCCATGGCTTTCCCTTCGGCATAGCCTTCTTTAATATCTAATAATACAACTTCACTTGCAAAATTCTTAATAGCGATATACTCGGCACAACTTGCTCCTACGGCTCCTGCACCTACTACGGTAACTTTCATAAATTTATATTTTTGATTTGTTATTGTTTATTTAAGGTGCAAAAATACAGTTTCTTTAACATTTAATTCCTAAGGAAGGGTTAAAAGAAAACGCCATACCTTTTTTAAATGAAAAGTACAGCGTCTTTATTGAACACTTATAATTGAGCTAATTGTTTAACCTAACAACCTGCTTTTTTCCTATCAAGATCAAAACACGCTCTTGTGTTTTCATCAATTACCTACGCATCGATGTTTGCATATTTTGCATTTTTCTCTATGAACTCACGTCTAGGCGGCACTTCATCTCCCATCAACATAGAGAAGATACGATCTGCTTCGGTCCCATTATCAATGGCTACTTGTCTTAACGTTCTGAACTCAGGATTCATAGTGGTATCCCACAACTGCTCTGCATTCATCTCCCCAAGACCTTTGTATCGTTGTATCGACACACCTTGATTTCCAAAATTTTCTGCTATTTGATCACGTTGCGCATCATCCCAAGCATATTGCTTTTTCTGACCTTTTTTAACTAAGTACAAAGGAGGTGTTGCTATATATACATATCCTTTTTCTACAAGCTCTCGCATATAACGGAAGAAAAAGGTGAGGATCAGAGTAGAAATGTGGCTACCATCGACATCGGCATCACACATGATGACTACTTTATGATAACGAAGTTTAGAAAGATTCAATGCTTTACTATCTTCTTCAGTACCAATGGTCACTCCTAAGGCAGTGAATATATTTCTGATTTCTTCGTTTTCAAAAACTTTATGCTGCATTGCTTTCTCAACATTCAAGATCTTACCGCGTAAAGGCAAGATAGCTTGAAACTCACGATCACGACCTTGCTTTGCCGTTCCTCCTGCCGAATCTCCCTCTACAAGGAATACTTCGCATAAGGTAGGGTCCGTCTCAGAGCAGTCAGATAATTTCCCAGGAAGCCCCCCGATACTCATAACAGTCTTACGCTGAACCATCTCACGTGCTTTCTTAGCCGCGTGACGCGCTTGTGCAGCAAGAATTACTTTCTGAACAATAGTTTTAGCATCATTAGGGTTTTCTTCCATGTAGATTTCAATCATCTCTGCAACTGCTTGCGAAACGGCCGATGTTACCTCACGGTTTCCTAATTTTGTTTTGGTTTGCCCCTCAAATTGAGGCTCTCCTACTTTTACAGAGATAATCGCTGTTAACCCTTCTCTAAAGTCATCTCCTGCAATATCAAACTTAAGTTTATCTAGCATTCCAGAGTTGTCAGCAAACTTCTTAAGGGATCCAGTCAATCCTCTACGAAAACCTGCTAAGTGCGTCCCTCCTTCATGGGTATTGATATTGTTTACGTATGAGTGTAGGTTTTCAGCATAACTATCATTATAAATCATAGCTACTTCCACTGGAATCCCATTTTTCTCCCCTTCCATAGAGATCACATCCCCAATGATAGGATGACGATTTCCGTCTAAGAAACGTACAAACTCAGCGAGGCCTTCATCACTGTGAAAGGTCTCTGTCTCAAAAGTACCATCTTCATTTGGTTGGCGTTTATCTATGAGCGTAATGGTAAGACCTTTATTCAAAAAGGAAAGTTCTCTCAGTCGAGACGCTAACGTATCATAATTATACTCTGTGGTTTGTTGGAAAATACTAGGATCTGGAAGAAATGTCACTTCTGTTCCTGTAAAATCTGTATCACCGATAGCTTTTACAGGATACATCGCTTTACCACGTTCATACTCTTGCTCCCATATTTTTCCGTTACGATATACCGTAGCTCTCAAATGATCTGAAAGCGCATTTACACAAGAAACACCTACTCCGTGAAGTCCTCCAGAAACTTTATATGAATCTTTATCAAACTTCCCCCCTGCTCCGATCTTGGTCATCACAACTTCAAGAGCAGAAACACCTTCTTTTTTATGTAAATCTACAGGAATACCACGACCGTTATCTCGTGTGGTAATCGAATTATTTTCATTGATAATTACATTGATTGTATCACAGTGTCCCGCCATCGCTTCATCAATGGAGTTATCAACAACTTCATATACTAAGTGATGTAATCCTCTTACGCCTACATCACCGATATACATCGATGGTCGCATACGTACATGCTCCATCCCTTCTAGGGCCTGAATACTATCTGCTGAATACTGATTTTTATTAGCGTCTTCGCTCATATTTGTCTACTTAAATTGTCTTAAAAATCGATTATAAACAAATATAGAAAAAGGGTGTCTTTTACCAGCTTAAAACAGCACTAAAAGCATCGAAGTTATCAACAATTTGTGGAAAACAAAAAACACGGGAAGCCCAGTATTTATGCGCTTTCGCGAAAGCGCCCCCCTTCAAAATTAAATTTATTTACAAAAGAGACGAAATGAAGTAAAAAACGCCGACATATTGCCAGCGTTTTTTACCCTTAAATTATTGCTATTTTCAATACGCATCATCGTGTACCATGGCTACAGCTCTCCCCGATGGATCATTCATGTTTTTAAAAGCCTCATCCCACTCCAAAGCGATAGGCGTACTACACGCCACAGAAGGTACTGATGGCACACATAAAGCGGCAGCATCACTAGGGAAATGCTCTTCAAAAATAGAACGGTAATGAAACTCTTCTTTATTTTGTGGTGTGTGGATCGGAAAACGATGGTGCGCATTTTCCATTTGGAGATCACTTACAGCCGCTTCTACTACTTCTTTAAGTGTATCTATCCAACTATAGCCTACGCCGTCTGAAAATTGTTCTTTTTGCCTCCATGCGACGCTTTCTGGCAGGTATTTTTCAAAAGCCTTACGCAATACCCATTTTTCCATTCCTCGGCGTTCTTTGGTAATCATCTTGTCTTGTGGGTTTAAACGCATCGCGACATCCATAAATTCTTTATCTAAGAACGGTACACGTCCTTCTATACCCCAAGCAGCCAATGATTTATTAGCGCGTAAACAGTCGTACATGTGAAGTTTATCTAATTTACGTACCGTTTCTTCATGAAATTCTTTGGCATTTGGTGCTTTATGAAAGTATAAGTACCCGCCAAAAATCTCATCAGCGCCTTCTCCTGAGAGTACCATTTTTACACCCATAGATTTAATCACTCTTGCCATTAAATACATAGGGGTACTTGCCCGTATCGTGGTAATATCATACGTTTCTAAGTGATAAATCACATCACGTATGGCGTCGAGTCCCTCTTGAATCGTAAATTCTATAGGATGATGTACCGTACCAATATGATCGGCCACGACTTGGGCGGCTGCAAGATCTGGAGATCCTTTCAATCCAATACTAAACGAATGCAACTGTGGCCACCAAGCATCTTGCTGATCTCCTGACTCGATACGTTTTTCTGAATACAATTTTGCAATCGCACTAGTAATGGAAGAGTCCAGTCCGCCAGATAATAATACTCCATAAGGCACATCACTCATTAATTGACGTTTTACCGAAGCGGCTAGCGCATCATGCAATTCATCGATACTGGTTTCGTTATCTTTTACTGCACCATACTCCATCCAATCTCTTTTGTACCACTGTACCAATTCTCCTGTTTCACTAGAAAGGTAGTGTCCTGGAGGAAATAATTCTATTTTCGAACAAACACCTTCGAGTGCTTTTAACTCTGATGCCACATAAAAAGTACCATGTGCATCCCATCCCATATACAACGGAATAATTCCCATGTGATCGCGTGCGATAAGATAACTGTCTTTTTCTGTGTCATAGAGTGCAAATCCAAAAATACCATTGAGATCATCTAAAAAATCGACCCCTTTTTCTTGGTATAGCGCAAGGATAATCTCACAATCTGATGCCGTTTGAAAAGCATAATCTGTTTTGAGAGTAGCTTTCAACTCTTTATGATTATATATCTCTCCATTGGCAGCGAGAATTAAGCTTCCAGAAGCATCTATTAACGGTTGTTTTCCTGAAGCTGGATCTACAATAGCGAGACGCTCATGAGAAAAAATGATTTTTTCTGTAGCGTAAATACCGCTCCAGTCCGGCCCTCTATGTCTAATCTCTTTAGACATCTCCAATAATTGAGGACGTAAGGTTGTCATATCTTGTTTTAGTTCGAAGGCACATACGATTCCACACATACTACTATTTTTTAAATTTTTATAATTTATAGTTCAAATATCTAATTATGGTTTCATTAACAAAACACATAATGTATATTTAATTACAATATGAAACAAAAAATAGCACTATAAGTTCAATGCATAAGGTATACGCTTTCGCGAAAGCGTACTTAGAAAAATTTTGAAAGTTTCTATCTGATGCTACGACTGAGTTTCTTGTGTTTTGTTTATTGTTTGACACAAACATATATTGAAATCACACTTTAAAACAAGTAAAGATTATGCCTTTTCAGGAAAAAACACCTGCATTTCGCGGAAAACAGACATCAACAATGCTAGTCAATTAATTGAAGGAATAAATCTTTAGGTTTTATTTAACAATCTGAAATCGTAACCCATAGTATCTTTAACAAAAATTAAACGTAACATGAAAACATTATTTACAATGGCTATTCTAGCCATGGCTTTTTTAGTAGCTCCGACTGCCAATGCTCAAAAATTTGCGGGTCTTCAAAAAAGCCCAACAGACATTGCATATGCAAAAGCTGATCGTAATTCTAAACCAACTATTAAAGTAATTTACAGCAGACCTCTTAAGAAAAATCGTACGCTTTTTGGAAAACTAGTTCCTTATGGAAAAGTATGGCGTACAGGTGCAGATGAAGCTACTGAAATCAAATTATTTAAGGATTACAAGCTTGGAAATACTACTATAAAAGCAGGAACGTATTCTTTATTTACCATTCCTGGAGAAAAAGAGTGGACAATTATTTTAAACTCAGATCTTGATGACTGGGGAGCTTATGCGTACAATGAAAAAAATGACGTGGCTCGCATCACAGTTCCTGTAAGTGAAGGTAAAGAAGATTTAGAAGCATTTTCTATTGCTTTTAAGCCTGTAGACGCTGGATACCACTTAGCGATGGGATGGGGAACAATACGTTTAGAAGTTCCTTTTTACAACTAAATACCAGTTTTAGAAAACATATAAAAAAATGCCTTCCGCTGGAAAGGCATTTTTTTTGTTTTAGTGCGTGTCATAATTATTTTTCTAGATCATTAGGATCAATACTTGTTCCTATCAAATCACACTTCTTTTTCAAATCATGATCATCTAAAAGCCCCACGCTATAACATCTTATTAGAAAATAATAAGCAGCATTTACTAATTCTCTCCTTGTTATATCTAAAGTCTTGCTTGATGTTCGTATAGGGGGCGCAGGGCGTAATAGGTTTTTATCACTCAACTCACATTTTCCCC
Organism: Dokdonia ponticola; assembly: GCF_042653865.1. Lineage (NCBI taxonomy): Bacteria > Pseudomonadati > Bacteroidota > Flavobacteriia > Flavobacteriales > Flavobacteriaceae > Dokdonia > Dokdonia ponticola. Next base: position 832,625 of record NZ_JBHSFV010000001.1, read on the forward strand.
TACAAATTGGACAATAATCAGCTTCGCGTACATCATGCTTTTCAACCCATTCTTTTTGAGCATCTCTCAGCTGATTAAACCTATGTTTATATGTATCTATTGTCTTTTGAGATGCTATTACTTCTTGTAGCCAAAAATCAATATTAGCGTATTGCCCTACTAGATGATGTGCGTATGCTGTTGTAAATTTTCGTAACTGTGTTGAAACTAAATCTGCTTTTTCTATCGTATAAATCATTCATTCATTTTAATTAGTACTAGCGTGAGATAGCAATAATATATTCTTACACCGAAATGATTTTGCGTAGTTCTTATTTTTCTATAAATAATATCTTAAAAGTAGCATTATTGCCTTAAGAGTAATCTTGCAATTTTTTCTTCCCACTTTCTTTCAGCTTCTCTATTAATAGAATGATTAGTTTCTTTATCAAAGGCACGTTGCATGACACGACGTTCTTCCTCTACTTGTTCATAAAGGGCTTTGACTTCTTTCTTAGAATTAGATGTAAAAGCGTACGATTGAATACGCCTATTCAAGATTCGAGCATGAATCTCAGTAATATCAAAGTGGGTTTGTTCGTGTTTTAATAATCTAGCCGTGGTGTCTTTAGCGCTGTACCACGAATATTCAGGATAAAAATGAGCCGTGACATGAGTTTCTTTCTTATTTAAAAGTCCATTGCCATTAATAACATACGACTGACTCATTCCGCTACTGGTACTCGCCACAAAACCTCCGTTTGCATTAGGGTTCCCTTTAAAATCTTTCCATGACAATTTTTTGTTAGACTCCCAGGCAATACGCTCAGGCGCTACAACATATGAACATAAGATCACGAAAGCTATTAAAAGTCCTTTGTGTAAATGTTTCATCCGATTAGGTCTTTTGTTTTTTCTTTCTAGCCGCAGGAAAAAGGACATTATTCAAAATTAAACGATAGCCTGGAGAATTGGGATGTAACTCTAATTCGGTTTTTGGATCTCCAACACGATGCCGGTAATCTTCAGGGTCATGCCCTCCATAAAAGGTAAAAAAACCCTTTCCTTTAATACCATGTATGTAGCGCGCCTCACCATTGGTTAAATTCTCACCCATAATCAGTACATTCGACTTAATTTCTTTAGAATCATAAGAAGTGGTTTGTCCCATAAACCCCTTGACCAAAGCGGTGTGATTTTGACATAACATGGTTGGGATAGGATCCCATTTGGCACTGTAATCCTTCAATGTAAAATAATCTGTTTCAAAAGGGATTCGGCGCTTACGGGTCATATCAATAGATGAAAATTCATATACAGTTGGTGAACGCTCTAGTGTAAAATTCTTAAAGGCAAAGGTTTTACTGTAATCAATTTTAGATTGATAATCAGCGTCTGAGGCGTCACCGTCAAACATAGGTTCGCAGATATCAACCCCTTCAGCAGCGAGTGCAATATCAAAACTATCGGTCGCACTACACATCGCAAACATAAACCCACCTCCTACTACGTAATCTCGTATTTTTAGGGAGACATCTCTTTTTTCTTCAGAGACTTTATCATACCCTAGTTTTGTAGCTAGCTCTTCTGCCGCTTTTTTTTCTTCAATATACCAAGGCGCCGCACGGTACGAACCATAAAATTTACCAAATTGGCCTGTAAAATCTTCGTGGTGCAAATGCAACCAATCATATAAGATTAATTGATCACTCAGTACTTCTTCATCATAAATAGTCTCGTACGGAATCTCTGCATAGGTCAACACCATCGTTACAGCATCATCCCAAGGCACTTTACTGTCAGGCGTATATACAGCAATTTTCGGAGCTTTTTCTAGTACGATCGCTTCCATATTTTGAGACGGACTACTGATCATGGTGAGAAGCTCTTCCGTATTTCCATCAGACATGACTTCATAAGAAACGCCACGGATGGTGCATTCTCTTCGGATGTCCTCTGTGTCAGGGAGCAAAAAAGAACCTCCTCTGTAGTTTAACAACCACTTTACTTTGATTTGTTGGTCGAGTGCCCAATAGGTAATCCCATAAGCTTTTAAGTGTTCTTTTTGCCCGTCTACATCCATAGGTAATAAAATGTAGGACGCTTGCGCGAAATGGCAAGACAGCACAAACAAAAGGATTGTAAACATGTTTTTCATAAGCAATAATACATACTATGAGATAGTATAGTATGTAACGCCTAAAAATACGGTTTTCTTATGATAAAACGAATACCAGTGCTAGATATTAGGATGTCGTTAACAGTATATAGTTGGAAGTTGTGAATTGGGATTCAGGAGCCAAGAACCAAGACAAAACACTAAAAAAGAATCAAGATCGCTTTGCTGCTGGAGTCAAGACTAAAACTTTAGCGAGTGACTTCCCTCCTAATAAGGAGAGACTGAGGGAGGTATGAAAATAGCGTAACAGTCTAAATTAGAGTAGCACTCTATTTTCATCTTTAGGTTGTATTAAGAGTCAGGATTGTTACGTTACTGGAATCAAGAGTTAAGGCGAATGACGAGAATAAGATTCCCTCCTTCGAGGGAATTAAAAATAATTAAAACGGCACCCCATCATCTTCACCGCCAAAGGCTTGGTCTGGAGAAGGGAGACTGTCTGTCTTAAAGGTGTCATCATTGGCCGCTGCATTCATACTGCTATGAAATTCGTAGGGTGTACTAAAGTCATCAAGGTTATCAAACTTACCAAGATGCCCGATAAACTTCAATCGGATGTTATCTAGTCCCCCGTTACGGTGCTTAGCCACAATAAACTCTCCTTGACCTTCGGTTGGGCTACGTTCTTCATCATCCCATTCCTCAATCTTATAATATTCAGGACGGTAAATAAACGATACAATATCCGCATCTTGCTCAATCGCTCCAGATTCACGAAGGTCAGACAGTAACGGTCGTTTGCTTCCTCCACGGGTTTCTACCGCACGCGATAACTGAGAAAGTGCAATCACCGGAATGGATAGTTCTTTTGCGAGGGCTTTTAGGTTTCGAGAAATCATCGAGATCTCTTGTTCACGATTTCCACCTCCTTTTTGCGCTGATCCACCTGTCATTAATTGCAGGTAATCAATCATAATAATCTTAATTCCAAATTGAGACGCCAAACGTCTTGCTTTTGCCCTTAAATCAAAAATCGAAAGCGACGGGGTATCATCAATGTACAAAGGAGCTTTTTCTAAGCTTTTCACCTTTACATTTAATTGTTCCCACTCATGTTTTTCTAACTTTCCAGTACGTAATTTTTCTGATGAAAGCCCGGTTTCTGATGAAATCAAACGAGTAATCAACTGTACAGAGGACATCTCCAAAGAGAAAAATGCTACTGGTATATTATTATCTACGGCCATGTTACGCGCCATGGTCAAGGTCATTGCCGTTTTACCCATACCTGGACGGGCTGCAACAATAATCAAATCACTAGGCTGCCATCCAGAAGTCAGTTCATCTACCTTCGTAAAACCTGTCGGAATACCAGACATCCCTTCTTTGTTGGACATCTCTTCAATCTTCTTCTTCGCCTGAATCACCAAGTTTTGCGCAGACTCACTACTACGTTTTACGTTTCCTTGTGTAACCTCGTAGAGTTTAGATTCTGCGTTATCTAATAAATCAAAAACGTCGGTAGTATCATCATACGCTTCTTCAATAATTTCATTTGAAATTTTAATTAAGGAACGCTGAATATACTTCTGTAAGATGATACGAGCATGGTACTCAATATGTGCCGAAGAGGCAACTTTTTGGGTAAGTTGGATCAAATAATAATCCCCACCAACGGCTTCTAGTTTTGCCATTTTCTTTAACTGCTCAGAAACAGTTAATAAGTCAACGGGTTGCCCTTCTTCAAAGAGAATTCGAATCGCTTCAAAGATATGTTTATGCTGATCTTTATAAAAAACATCTGGAGAGAGGATATCAATCACTTCATCAACTCCTTTTTTATCAATCATCAGCGCTCCAAGCACAACTATTTCTAAATCAAGTGCTTGTGGTGGTATTTTTCCTTTTTCTAAGGAAATTACTTGTCCGGAAGATATGTTATATGCTGGAGTGGGCTTAATTTTTTCCATGGCTACGAAAGTAATCAAATTGTCATGCTATTAAAACCCATCCTAGGGGATGAATCTTAACACCTCATCAACAATTGAACTGTTAATAACTCTTATTTATTGTTAATAGTCACAAAAAAATCCGAAACTCAAATAGCATCGGATTTGGTAGTAAGTGAAAAAATGGGTGCTAACCTTTAAAGACGCCCATTTCTAAATATTTATCCATCCGTTGATTCACCAATTCTTCTGGTGATAAGTTTTTCAGTTCATTGAAAGACGCTTCAATTACCTCTCTTACCGTTTCAAAAGTTTCGGTTCTATTTGCATGTGCTCCACCTAAGGGTTCTTTTACAATTTGGTCAATTACCTTCAGTTTAAGACTGTCTTTTGCTGTTAATTTTAAAGCTTCTGCAGCGATTTCTTTTTGCTCCCAGCTTCTCCATAAAATAGAAGAACAGTTTTCTGGAGAAATCACAGAGTACCAAGCATTTTCGAGCATTAATACTTTGTTTCCAACACCTATTCCCAAAGCACCTCCACTCGCACCTTCACCTATAATTAAGACAATAATAGGTACTTTAAGGCGCGTCATTTCTAGGATATTACGCGCAATTGCTTCTCCTTGTCCGCGCTCTTCAGCTTCTAGACCAGGGTATGCTCCAGGAGTGTCAATAATGGTAACGACAGGGACATTAAATTTTTCGGCACTTTTCATCAGGCGAAGCGCTTTACGATAGCCTTCAGGATTTGCCATTCCGAAATTACGATACTGGCGTGTTTTGGTATTGTATCCTTTTTGTTGCCCTATAAACATATAACTCTGATCCCCGATCTTTCCAAGACCTCCAATCATTGCTTTATCGTCCTTTACATTCCGATCTCCGTGTAGTTCTAAAAACGTAGCGCCACAAAGCGCATTGATATAATCTAGCGTGTACGGGCGGTTAGGGTGTCTTGACAATTGTACACGTTGCCATGCCGTCAAGTTCTTATAAATCTCTTTTTTGGTTTGTTCGAGCTTTTTTTCAATTTTCTTGCAGGTTTGACTTACATCTACATCGCTTTCTGCTCCTATAATAGCGCATTTTTCTAATTGCTCTTCTAGCTCCTTAATGGGTAATTCGAAATCTAAATATTCCATTTTCAGTTTGTTACCTTTTACGATTTATCGTAATGAGTTGTTAGGTTGATATTACAAATATAATAGTTTCTAATTGACTCCTACATCTTTTTTTGAACGTAAACGGTTTCTATTTTTCAAAATACCATTTGCAATAACCACGAGTAAGATCACCACAGCGCCGTAATAAAATTCTGCACTCATTTGTTCTTTATCTCCTAGCACCATAAATGCTAGTAGAATTCCATATACAGGCTCCAAATTTATGGTCAGCATGATGGTATAGGGACTGAGGTGACGCATCACTTTAACAGAAGCAATAAATGCATAGGCTGTACAGATAGAAGCCAGAATCAAAAGGTAGATCCAATCCGTATAGGGTAGGTTAAAAAAGTCTAAGGAGAAAAAGGTGTCCGCTTTCGCGAAAGCTAAATACAGTGTAATAAAAAGGGATCCTATAAGTAGCTCATAAAACGAGATTTTAGTAGGGTTATGCTTATGCACAAACTTCCCATTTACCAATGTAAATATCGCCGAAAGTAAGGCGGAAAATAAAGCAAGTCCAATGCCTAGCCTGTACTCTGGTTGCACTTCAAAAATGAGATACAACGCATCGATCACTATCGCACCAAATACAAGTTCGTACCAAATCAGTTTTCGCTTATAAAAGATAGGCTCTAAAATGGCTGTGAAAAATGCACCTGTACTCATCATCGCTAGGGTAATTGAGACATTTGACACTTTAATAGCGCCAAAAAACGTAAGCCAATGAACGGCTATAATAATACCCGCAATAGAAAAGGAAAGGAACGCTTTTCGCGAAAGCGAGATATCTATTTTTTTCCATTTGATATAGAGGAATATAAAAATAGACGCCATTCCCATTCTAAACCACACCAACGGAACAGAATCTATACTGATAAGTGAACCTAATACAGCAGTAAATCCCCATATAAATACAATGAGATGAAAATGTAGATAGCTTTGAAGTTTAGCGTTTTGCATTGCGCAATAGATATATGGCTAAAATAGCAAACAAGACATTAGGAAGCCATACGGCTACCAACGGCGGAAAGTCAGATTGTTCTGCCAATGTTCCAAATATTTTATCAAAAAAGATAAACACAAAGGCTAGCAAAATACCAAAAGCCAAGTTAGCTCCCATCCCTCCTCTTCGTTTCATCGCAGATACGGCTACAGCTATAATGGTAAGAATATAAGCTGCTACTGGGAGACTTAATCGTTTTTGAAGGGTAACTTTATATCTATTTATATATGAGGAACCTCTTAGTTCTTCTTTAGCTATAAACTTTCTTAGTTCTGGTGTATTGAGCGTTTCTGCAATATATTCTACCGGTGTTAAATCGTCTATATCAAAAGCAAATGTAGTATCTACTTTAGCCCTACTTTCTAGAATATCGCCATCTACTCCTATGATGCGTTTTTTGAAATTACGAAGTGTATAGGTAGTATCCTCTGCGTTAAATTTTATGTTACTCGCAGAGATTTTATAGGTCATTTCATTCCCTTCAAAATGCTCCCATGTAAAGTCACGGCCTGTTTTTGTTTTGGTGCTAAATGAACTTACATAAATATAATCATTGTCTGCAATCTGACGGTAGACGTCTTTGGTTTGTTGGCTTCGGTCTTTTTTCTTCTGGCTTTTTAAATATTCAAAGATGAACTCATTATAGCCTTTGTTTGCTTTTGGCGCGAGGTAAGTTCCTAATATAAAAGCCCCTAGGCAAACGACAGTTGCTCCGATCATATAGGGTCTCAAGAAACGCCAAAAAGAGACGCCACTACTTAAAAAGGCGATCACTTCGGTATTGTTGGCTAGTTTGGAGGTAAACCAAATCACAGAGAGAAACAGAAATAACGGAAAAAGTAGATTTGCAAAATAGACCGTAAAGTTTAAATAGTACAGCGCTACTTCCAAAAACGGAACTTCATTCGCAAGAATCTTATCTATTTTCTCGGCAAGATTTACGGTAATTCCAATAGGTATAAATAAGAGGAGCATCGTGACAAACGTCCCGATGTATCGCTTTAAAATATACCAATCTAAAATTTTCATTTATAATCGTTTATCCATTTGCTTTACCATCATTTCTTTCCAGGTGACAAAGGTACCTGCAAGAATTTGGGTGCGTGCTTCTCGCACCAACCACATATAAAATCCTAAGTTATGTATGGTGGCTATTTGCATGCCTAAAAGTTCGTGACATTTAAACAAATGACGCAAATAGGCTTTGCTGTATTCGGTATCTACCCATGTAATTCCCATCTCATCAATAGGCGAAAAGTCTTCTGCCCATTTTAGATTTTTGATATTGATGGTTCCGTGGGCTGTGAACAGCATTCCATTACGGGCATTACGGGTAGGCATCACACAATCAAACATATCAATACCTAGGGCTATATTTTCTAAAATATTAATCGGCGTTCCTACGCCCATTAAATAGCGTGGCTTCTCTTCAGGGAGTACGGCAGTGACCACTTCGGTCATGGCATACATCTCCTCGGCAGGTTCTCCTACGGAAAGACCGCCAATAGCATTTCCAAATGCATTTGAATTTGCAATATACTCTGCAGATTGTGTTCTTAAATCTTTATACGTACTTCCTTGTATAATGGGAAAAAGCGCTTGCTCATATCCATACAAGGCGGGTGTTTTCTCAAAATGTGTAATACATCTATCTAACCAACGATGCGTCATGTGCATAGATCTTTTTGCGTATCTATAATCACAAGGATAGGGTGTACATTCATCAAAAGCCATGATGATATCGGCGCCTATCTGACGCTGAATTTCCATCACATTTTCTGGTGTAAATAAATGTGTTGAACCATCTACATGCGATTTAAACTTCACACCTTGTTCGTTAATCTTACGACGTCCCGACAAGGAATATACTTGAAACCCGCCACTATCAGTTAGGATAGGACGCTCCCAATTCATGAATTTATGTAATCCGCCTGCTTTTTGTAATGTGCCAGTTCCTGGGCGTAAGTACAAGTGATAGGTATTTCCTAAAATAATATCAGGATTAATGTCTTGTCGTAACTCACGTTGATGTACTCCTTTTACAGAAGCGACGGTGCCGACGGGCATAAAAATAGGCGTCTCGATCACTCCATGATCAGTTGTAAGCTTCCCTGCTCTGGCTTGACTAGCAGGATCTGTTGTAAGAAGGTCAAATTGCATAGGGCGCAAAGATAGTTTTTATAAATACGATCTGCCATAGGGCTTTTAATAAAATCTCGTTAAAGGGGATTTTCATAGTAAAACTCTTATTGAAGCAGAAAAGAGCGATCTGTGTTTATGTATGCACACTAAATCAACGTACTCACATACCAGCCACTAAAGGCAATTAAAAATACAATACTAACGATCGCATATAGTTTCATAGGCAGTCCTAATTTTGCTTTTTCAGGAACCTCTACACCTTTAAATACTAAGTAATTACAAATCGCATAAAAAGGCGCCGTCAAAAAGGATAAAATCGTGGCTACTTTAACTAGCAGTCCCATCTCACTCACAAAAAAGAACAGAATAACAGATGTTCCGATAATTAAAAGAATCAGCCAAAAGAGGTAGCTTTTAAACATACTTTTTACACCCAAAAGATCTGTAGCAGTAGACATGGCTCTGGGAGAGGCATCGAGGGTTGTTAAGGTAGTACTAAACATGGTCGTAAATGCTGCAACGCCAATAAGAATTGCTGACCAATCGCCCAAACTACTGGTATACATACTGATGAGTTGTCCTGCAAAAACCCCTCCTTTATCAGAAAACGTATCGCCGCTTCCGAACATCACTAAAGCCCCGAGCGTAACAAAACATATTCCTAAAACGACGGTTCCTAGGTAGCCTACATTAAAATCAAATAAAGATGTTTTGACATCATTTCCTTGTGTTTTCCCTTTCTCTACCGTCCATAAAGAGTGAAATATAGAAATATCTAAAGGGGCTGGCATCCATCCCATAAATGCAATAAGAAAAGCAACCCCTACTGCATCTGTAGGCAGTAACTGTATAAGTCCGTCTGAAGAGCCCATGCCTTCTGTTGTGATGCTTTCGCGAAAAGCGAATAATACTGCAAATAAGGTACTCACCGTTAATACAAGAATGATAATCTTCATCATATTATCAAGCAACTTATAACGCCCGAATGCCAAAATCATGGAACAAAATAAAGTAATCACTACACTCCAAACCGCAATACTCCAATCAAAACCAAATAGTTCCACAGCGAGCCCTGCCGTAACAATGGTCACTGCCGTTTGAATGGTAAACATGGTCAATAAAGAAAGTACAAAATAAGCGATAAGCACTCCTTTTCCTAACCCTAAATAACCGTGCAATAGACTTTTCCCTGTAGCTGCAGCATATCTAGGTCCAAATTGAAATGAAGGATATTTAATAATATTAATAAGTAATAACGCCCATAATAAACCAAAGCCATAGTACCCTCCAGCTTTGGTACTTTGTACTAGATGGGACACCCCAATGGCTGCTCCTGCAAAAAGAAGCCCTGGTCCTAATTTTTTAAAAGAAATTCCACTCATCGTTCTACTTTTTGAATAATATCAGCCAGAAGTCTTCGTGCCCTAAGAAGTTTTACTTTTACGTTATTCATAGGTTCGTCCAATACTTCTGCCATTTCTTTATAACTCATTTCTTGAAAATACCTTAAGTTGATCATCTCTTGATAATGAGGCTTCAGCATTTTTATGTAGTGTAAAAGCTGTGCGAGATTTTGTTCTTTGATCAGTGCATCTTCAGGCGTAGGACTTTCATCTGGAATAGTATAAACTCCGTCTTCTTTTCTAGTAATCTGAGATCTGATAGATGATTCCCGCTTTCGCAAAAGATCAATATGAATGTTTTTAGAAATAGTAATCAACCAAGTACTGAACTTATACTCTTCTTTATACGTGGCTATTTTATCAAAAGCTTTTGAAAATGTTTGAATGGTAATCTCCTCAGCTTCATACTCATCATTGGTTCGTTTTAATTGAAATCGATACACTTCATTCCAAAAGGTATTCAACAAAAAATTATAGGCACTTTGCTTGCCTTCTTTTGCTTTTACAATTTCTGAAAGAATGATACTGGGGTTTATTTCCAACGATTCGGTTTTGAGATCAGGTTTGTGATAAAGATACTCAATTGGAAAAATAATAAAAATAGTTCGTTAATGGGATATAAAAAGACAACATCTTTTTCTTGAAGTTTATTGGCACTTACACCAATAGCTATCCAAGATATGAGATATCTTACTACTATGGCTCCAACTACCCACTCCCACTGAAAGCCAATAACGATGACCACCACTGCGAGAACAAAAAACAACAATTGACTTGTATAAAACAATCCTAAAAAGAATTTATCCATAAAACGATAGTGACTTGCTGTGCTAACGTGCCTTCGTTTTTGGGTATACCATTCAGAAAAAGTTTTCTTTGGGGTGGATATTGTGAAGCTATCTGGGTTAAAATTGACGGCTACATTTTCTTTAGTGGCTGCTTGATTTACAAAAAGGTCATCATCGCCGCTTTGTACTTTTATATGGTCTATAAAACCCCGTTGTTCATAAAACAAATGCGTTGTATAGGCAAGATTACGCCCTACGCCCATGTACGGTCTTCCCAACATGGCATAACTATAATACTGCATGGCTGTCAGTACGGTTTCAAAACGAATCAATTTATTAAGCCATGATCCTTTTATTTTTTCATACGCTCCATACCCTAAAACCAATTCTTTCTTTCCTACAAATTGATTTGCCATGTTTTGTATCCAATACGGAGACGATGGCGTGCAATCGGCATCTGTAAAAAGTAAATGCTTGTGAGTAGCTTTTTTAATCCCTAAGGTGAGTGCATATTTTTTACTTCCCCAAAAGGCTTCATTATTTTCTACGTGAACTTGTGTAATATTTGGATAGTCTAATGCGAAGGCTTCTATAACATCCTTTGTTTCATCTGTGGAGGCATCATTAATGAGAACAATTTCAAAATCAGCATATTTTTGTGCGATCCATTGAGGAATATTTTTACGCAAATTTTCAGCTTCATTCTTGGAACATACTATGAGTGAGACTGGAGGAAGATATGGGGAATTGTCTTTTTTTGCTTTCGCGAAAGCAAAAACAAAGAAAAAGAGATAGTAGCTCGTATTAATAGCGGCTATTCCTAAAAAAACGTAAAATAAATAGGTAATTATAATATCCAATAGTACCAGCGATTACTGATCGTTCTTACAATCACCCATCTCTGAAGGTAATTTTCCACACATACCACAGGCTTCTCCTTCTTTATTCAAGAAAGGACTCTGACTTGCACATGTTCCTGCAAATTTACCATCTTTTTTTGCCCATATTTTTATGGCAATGCCAGCAACGGCAAGACTTAAAAGCCCGAGAGTAAGAAGGAATAACTTCATAGGATATATTTTGTGCAAATATACAAAGATTCTAAAAGATGGAATCTTTAAAAAAGCATAAAAATAATAGTCGTCTCTGACTACGACCTGAGACTCAATGCTTATTTAGAAACCCCTTTCCAATACCTGAATATCATCCTAAAATAGGTCTATAAATTTTCAGCAACTAAACCTCGAGACAAATCATGAAGTATTCTACTGAATATTTTATTCAGTTTCAGAGGCGAGCTTGAATGCATTAGATTTCTGACTTCGTTAAAAAAGCGGGATTAATTCAACGTATAACATTTTGTGCGTCTTGTGGACTTCAAAATGTTGAGTTTGTTTAAAATGAAAAGATCCCGCTTTCAGCGTGATTAATTCAACGTATAACATTTTGGGCGTCTTTCAGACTTCGCAATGTTGAGTTTACTTCAAAGAAAAAAGATCCCGCTAAAAAGCGGGATTAGTTCAACTCACAACATTGCGGGCGTCTTTCAGACTTCGCAATGTTGAGTTTACTTCAAAGAAAAAAGATCCCGCTAAAAAGCGGGATTAGTTCAACTTACAACATTGCGGGCGTCTTTCAGACTTCGCAATGTTGAGTTTCACTAAAATGAGATATTGGCCACGATATTATCTACTGTTGCTTCTTTACTACCGCCTTTGGGTTCTATGGTGATGTTGAGACTTGCCATACGTTCTTCGTAGGGAATTTCTACTAAATTTTCTTTGGTAATTTTTAAAATATCAAGAGGTACCATCTGGCCGTCTACCCCAGCCCACATTTGATATACCTGTTCATCTGGAAGTTCAGGAAGTGCCACAACATGAACATATGATTTTTTTTCAAGCATATTAACATATGCCACAGTTTCTAGTTTACGTGCTTTTGTATTTCCTCTGAGGACATACTTTTCTGTAGATGAGTTGTTTAAAATCATAAATTGTTCCTCAACAGACTGCAGAGTCTCTCTATTAGAAACGATATCATCATTAAGCTCTTCTATAAGTTGTGTTGTAAGCCTACGATCGTCTAGTAATTCCTGATTTTGTCTCCAAATCATAAAAGTCATTACTCCAAAAAGAATCGTTGCTGCACACGCTGTGATTGCAAGAAAAGGAATCACTGGCTTAGGTTTTGATTGTATTTCTTTTAAGATTTTGTCTTTGAGGTCAGAAGGAGCTGGCACTGCATAGGAAGTTGCGTATTCTTCTAGGTTTTCCTGAAGCTCTATATAGGTTTTCTTTACTTCTGGATATTTTTCTATATAATGCTCTACTTCTTTAGACTCCATAGGGGACGTAGCGTCCATCAAGTAGCGCTCCAGCATATCACCATCCAAAAATTTTTTTACTCTCTCACTCATACTGACAAAAATACAATCACTAAACCAAAAAGTTTACGCAATTCTCTTAATCCTATTTTTAATCTCGATTTTACAGTGCCTAATGGAATATTTAGCTCATCACTAGCTTCCTGTTGCGTCATTCCTTGAAAAAACAAGGCATCAATGACAACTCTGTACTTATCTTCAAGACCGTTTGCATGTGAAGCAATATCAAGATGCTCTATTGCAAACTTTGTACTTGGTATATGATATACGTTAGAATCATCTATTTGGATTTCCTTTACTACTTTTCTTTGTCTACTTCTCACAGCATCTATCGCTGTATTTTGAACCACACGAAAAAGCCACGTAAAAAGTCGCGCTTTACTTGCGTCATAACGACTTGCATTTTTCCAAATCTTTACAAAAGATTCTTGTAATACATCTTGTGCTAATACCTCATCTTTAGTCACCTTGATAGCAACGCCAAATAATGCATCTGCATAGTGATCATATAATAATCCTATAGCACGTTCATCCTGAGCTTCAAGTAGCTCAATAATATGTTGCTCTATAAATGGTTTCAAAAATGGTTGGTTTTTGATTTAACAAAAGTTTGTGAGTGCATAGAAATCTATCCTTTAAAGTTACGGCGTATCTATTACAAATGAAAAAAACTTTTATCTATTAACTCAACAATTAAAAATTTATTATGAAAAAGACCATTTTAATTTTCGCCATGTTAACCTTATGTTTTTCAGCAGTATCAACAGCTCAATCTGATGTTGTAGATGTAGCGATCTCATCCAAAGATCACACAACACTTGTCACTGCTGTAAAAGCCGCAGGCTTAGTAAACACTCTTAAAGGAGAAGGACCTTTTACTGTTTTTGCTCCTACAAACACTGCCTTTGATGCTCTTCCAGAAGGCACGTTAGAATCCCTTTTAAAGCCGGAGGCAAAAAACAAATTATCTGCGATTCTTACGTATCATGTAGTTGCAGGAAATTTTAAAGCAGCAGATGTAATTGCTGCCATTAAAAATGGAGCTGGTAAATTTATTATTAATACCGTAAATGGAGGGTCCCTTACTGCTTCATTAAAAGGTAACAATGTCATTTTAACTGATACCAACGGGAATGTAGCTACGATTACGGCTACAGATTTAAAAGCTTCTAATGGGATAGTCCATGTTATAGACAGCGTCGTGCTCCCTAAATAATTACAGGAAAGTACTCTTTATCACGAAATAGTTCCATTAGAAAATCTAATGGAACTATTTTTAGTTTAAAATAACTAAGGTATTACTAAAAGACATTCACTTCTGGAGTGATGGTAAGTCCAAATTTGGATTTCACCTCATCTTGTATCCGAAGTGCGAGCTCCCATATTTCGCTTCCTGTTGCATTTCCATGGTTGACGAGTACGAGTGCTTGTTTATCATGTACGCCTGCATCTCCAAAACGCTTCCCTTTAAAACCTGCTTGTTCTATAAGCCATCCTGCAGGTACTTTGATCTGATCTTTCCCAACGGGGTAATAAGGTACGTCGGGATATTTTTTTCGCAACTCAGAAAAAACAGCTTGAGAAATCACTGGGTTTTTAAAAAAACTACCGCTATTTCCTATTTTTTGGGGATCAGGAAGTTTAGCTTGGCGTATTTTAATGACCGCATCCGAGACATCTTTAATGGTTGGGGTTGTAATCCCTTGTTCAGAAAGCGTGTCATAAATAGCGCCGTACTCCGTTTTTATTTTGTGATCTTTACTTGTAAGTCTAAACGTGACCGAAGTAATGATGTATTGATCTTTTAACTGGGTTTTAAAGATAGAATCTCGATATCCAAAGGCACATTCTTCTAATGAGAAGGTGCGCAACGTTCCATCTGCTCTTGAAACGGCTTCGCATTCATAAAAAACATCTTTGAGTTCGACGCCATATGCTCCTATATTTTGAATAGGTGCCGTACCTACATTACCTGGAATAAGCGATAAGTTTTCAACGCCCCCATACCGGTGATCTATACAATAGAGCACAAAATCATGCCAGTTTTCACCTCCCGCGACTTTGAGCAATACTTTATTTTCGCCGCAAGGCATATCTACTAAAGTGTACCCCTTATTGTTAACATGAACGACACACTTATCAATGTCTTTGGTCAATAGCATATTGCTACCACCGCCAATAACAAACAATTCAGAAGGATCTCTTTCTTTAACAATACGCTGTACATCTGCTACTGACGTGACAGCTATAATTTCGAATGCTTGCACATCTATTCCAAACGTATTGTACGCTTTTAAAGAAGTCTTCTGTTGGTCACTCATTGATTAGTCTTTATACTGCCTTAATGCTTCTCGTAAAATCTCCACAGCTTCTTTTAGTAGGTTTTCTTCTAGCACATAAGCGATTCGGACTTGATTGAGCCCTACTCCTTCGGTAGAATAAAACCCTGCTGCGGGTGCCACCATTACCGTTTTACCATCTAGCTGAAAAGATTCTAATAACCACTGGGCAAAGGCATCGGCATTATTTACTGGAAGTTCTGCTATACAATAAAATGCGCCTTTAGGTTTTGCCACTTTCACCCCTGGAATCGTTTCAAGGCCTGCGATTAACGTATTGCGTCGAGCCACATATTCGTCTATGACATCTGTAAAATACGAAGCTGGAGTTTCGAGCGCTGCTTCACTCGCTATTTGTGCAAATGTAGGCGGACTCAAACGAGCTTGGGCAAATTTCATGGCTGTAGCTACTAATTCTTTATTTCTACTCACGATGCAACCAATACGTGCCCCACACATAGAGTATCTTTTTGATACCGAGTCAATCATAATGGTATGCGCATCTATATCACGCTGTGACATTACGGAATGATGTTTTAAGCCATCATACGTAAATTCTCTATATACCTCATCTGCAATGAGGAATAAATCATGCTTTTTTACTAATGCAGCAAGCTGCTTAATTTCATCTTCACTATACAAGTACCCTGTTGGGTTCCCAGGATTACAGATAACAATAGCTTTTGTTTTTGAAGTGATTAGTTTTTCAAAATCTGCAATAGGAGGTAATGCGAATCCTGTATCAAGATTTGAAATTACTGGCACTACATCTACTCCGCTCGCTGTAGCAAATCCGTTATAATTTGCATAAAAGGGTTCAGGAATAATAATCTGATCTCCTGGATCAGTAACACTTCCCATAGCAAAAAGAAGGGCTTCAGATCCTCCTGTAGTCACGATAATATCTTCCGAGGTGATATCAATTCCGTTTTTTTGGTAATACTTTGCAAGCTTTTCCCTGTAAGAAGCAAAGCCAGCACTATGAGAATATGCTAATACGTCTATATCAATATTCTTAACAGCATCAAGAGCTACCTCTGGTGTTTTTATATCTGGCTGCCCTATATTAAGTTGATGTATTTGAATTCCACGAGCTTTTGCTGCTTCTGCATAAGGTACTAACTTACGAATAGGAGATTGAGGCATAATTTGCCCTTTATGAGAAATTGATGGCATAGTAATTTTATTTTTTGCTTTACAAAAATGCAAATTTATATTGGCATTTTTGACTTACTTTAATAAAAAATAACGGTATTCTTTAGAAAGAAAAAAGCCACTCAATGAGTGGCTTTAAAATGAGTATTTTTAAAATTGTTATTTACCTGATTGAGGTTTTACGACTCCTTTTATTTTCAGGGTATACGGAGTTTCAGAGGCATTAGAGTATACCGTAATTGTTTTACGGATAGGTCCTGGACGTTTTGTATCGTACTTTACTTCTATAACACCACTTTCTCCTGGTTGAATAGGGGCTTCAGGTTTTTTGGGAATAGTACAACCACAAGTAGAATATACACGTGCTATAATCAGCACATCATTTCCAGTGTTTTTAAAGGCAAATTCACGTACGCCATCAGATCCATAATCTATCTCTCCATAATCTACAACATCACTTTCAAAAGTGATAGCTGCTTTTTTCTCTTGGGCCATTAGGTTTACAGTCATAAGACTTACAAACAGCAATAACATTAGTTTTTTCATAATTTCCAATATTTGAGGTTGATAAAAATAGTCAGAAATAAGGGGTCAACCAAATAATCATATCAACAATCAACTGATTTAACTGAATATACTTTTATCCTTAAAAAATCTTACTGACACTATTTATTAATCCTACTGTTATCTGTACTTTTGCTCATAAGTATTCAACAATCAGACCAAACTATGAGCATTGCTTCAAAATATGACCCTTCACAGGTAGAAGACAAGTGGTATGCGTACTGGATGGAACACAATTATTTCCATTCTACGCCTAACGAAAAAAAACCGTACACCATTGTAATACCTCCTCCTAATGTCACTGGAGTCTTACACATGGGACATATGCTTAACAATACAATACAAGACGTATTGATACGACGCGCGCGTCTTACAGGGCTTAACGCATGTTGGGTGCCGGGCACAGATCATGCGTCTATTGCTACTGAAGCTAAGGTAGTTGCAAAACTAGCAGAGCAAGGCATCAAAAAATCTGATCTCACGCGTGAGGAGTTTTTAAAGCACGCATGGGAGTGGAAAGAAGAGTATGGCGGCGTGATTTTAGAACAACTCAAAAAACTAGGGGCTTCTTGTGATTGGGAACGCACCAAGTTTACCATGGACCCAGACATGTCTGAAGCGGTTATTAAAACATTTGTAGACCTTTATAACAAAGGACGTATCTACAGAGGATACCGTATGGTAAATTGGGATCCAGAAGCAAAAACAACACTTTCTGACGAAGAAGTAATCCACGAAGAAAAACAAGGAACACTCTATTACCTCAATTATAAAATAGAAGGTTCTGAAGACTTCTTAACAATTGCAACCACGCGCCCAGAAACTATTTTTGGGGATACTGCTATTTGTATCAACCCAAATGACGAGCGGTTTACACATTTAAAAGGTAAAAAAGCGATTGTTCCTATTTGTGGTCGTGTAATTCCAATTATAGAAGACGAATATGTTGATATCGAATTTGGGACAGGCTGCCTAAAAGTAACCCCTGCTCACGATGAAAATGACAAAGCACTAGGAGACAAACATACCCTAGAGGTTATTGATATTTTTAATGATGATGCATCACTGAATAGTTTTGGACTCCATTATGAAGGGCAAGATCGCTTTGAATGTCGCAGGAATATCAAAAAAGAATTAGAAGAAATCGGATCTCTAGTGAAAACAGAAATCCACATGAATAAAGTAGGAACCTCAGAACGCACTAAAGCGGTAATTGAACCTAGGCTTTCTGACCAGTGGTTCCTTAAAATGGAAGATCTTGTTAAGCCTGCTATCAAAGCTGTACTGGAAACTGGTGATGTAAAATTATTCCCAAATAAGCGATTTGACAACACCTATCGTCACTGGATGGAAAACATCCGAGACTGGAATATCTCTCGCCAATTATGGTGGGGACAACAGATTCCTGCCTATTTTTATGGAGATGGAAAAGAAGATTTTGTAGTCGCCGAAAGTAAAGAGGAGGCGTTAACGCTTTCGCGAAAGCGTACTCAGAATGAAAATCTACAGCTCACCGACTTACGTCAAGACGAAGATGCTTTAGACACTTGGTTTTCTTCTTGGCTATGGCCTATGAGCGTTTTTGATGGCATACGCAATCCTGATAATGAAGAATTTAAGTATTATTACCCTACCAATGATTTAGTGACAGGACCAGATATTTTGTTTTTCTGGGTAGCGCGTATGATTATTGCTGGCTATGAATATACTGGTAAACGTCCATTTGAAAACGTATACTTAACAGGCTTGGTACGCGACAAAGAAGGTCGTAAAATGTCGAAGCAATTAGGCAACTCTCCTGATGCACTAAAACTAATCGAAACATATGGAGCCGATGGTGTACGTGTAGGACTCTTATTAAGTAGTGCCGCTGGTAATGACTTGATGTTTGACGAAGAGCTTTGCCACCAAGGAAAGGGCTTTGTTACTAAAATCTGGAATGCTTTTCGATTAATAAAAGGTTGGGAAATTGATGATACTCTTGAACAACCAGCCGCTAGTATCAAGGGATTAGAATGGTATGATGCATGTTTTAATCAAACACTAACTGAAATAGAAGATCATTTTTCTAAATACCGTATTAGTGATGCACTCATGGCTACGTATAAATTAGTTAAAGATGATTTTTGTGGATGGTTGTTGGAGATTGTAAAACCAGCCTATCAGCAGCCTATTGATCGTAAGACGTATACCGCTATTATAAACGCCTTAGAAAACAATTTGCGCATTGCACATCCTTTTATCCCTTTTGCAAGTGAGGAAATTTGGCAAACATTATCAGAGCGCACCCCAGAAGAGGCCCTCATCGTAAATAACTGGCCAAAACAAGTATCCTTTGATGAGAAAATTATCGTAGATTTTGAATATGTTTCTCAAGTTATCTCTGGTATCAGAAGGGCTCGAAAAAGTAAGAATATTCCAAATCATGAAACCATAGAGCTACAAACGATACCTAACGAAGAAGTTCCTAATTACTTAGATACACTCATTCTTAAATTAGGTAATATAACTACATACAACACGGTTAACACCCCTATAGAAGGAGCACTTTCTTTTAGAGTAAAATCAAATGAGTACTTTATTCCGTTTGAAGAAGAGATTGATGTAGTAGCTGAAACTGCCAAAATAGAGGAAGAATTAAAGTACACGAAAGGCTTTTTACAATCGGTTTCTAAGAAATTGAGCAATGAACGCTTTGTAAACAATGCGCCAGAAAAAGTGGTTGCTATAGAAAAGCAAAAAATGGCAGATGCTGAAGCAAAAATTGAGACATTAGAAAAAAGATTAAAGAGTTTGTCATAAACTTTTGAATCTTATGTATAAAAAATGCGCTTATCAGGTTTGATAAGCGCATTTTTTATATGCTTATGTGAGCTTTTACTTCTTTACATATTTATTTGCCTCTTCTATATATGCTCGTTTTGCTTCATCACTTGTCATGCTTTTGACTTGCAATAGTGCATTGATTTTAAAAGCACTCACGAGTTCGTGCTCACCTTCTGGATGACTAAAGGTATTCTCTTGGGTTGCTTGCTTATAAAGTGAATAAAATCGTAACAAGACATCAGGAGGAAACTCCTGAGTGGCTTCGCCTACTCTTTTGAAGGCGTCCCAAAATTCGATATGGAGCGCTTCGTCTTCCATTATAAGGTTGCGATTATTGATGATGCACCTTTTACTTTTTGATTTAAACCAACAGCAATTTTAGTCCCTACAGGAAGGTAGATATCCACACGAGAACCAAATTTAATAAAACCGCTTTCACTGCCTTGTGTGACTTCAGCTCCTTCTTCTGCATAATTTACAATACGTTTAGCAAGTGCTCCCGCTATTTGTCTATGCATGACTTCTCCAAATTCTTTCGTTTTTACAACAACCGTTGTGCGTTCATTTTCTTCACTAGCTTTCGGATGCCAGGCGACTAGGTATTTACCAGGATGGTATTTACTAAAAGTAACTTGACCCGCTCCAGGGTATCTCGTAACATGAACATTTAATGGCGACATAAAGATAGACACTTGCAAACGTGTATCCTTGAAATACTCTTTTTCAAAAACCTCTTCTATCACAACTACTTTGCCATCTACTGGAGAAACAATAACTCCTGGGTCATTAGGCGCAATACGGCTTGGGTTTCTAAAAAATTGAAGAATAAGCGCCAAAAGCAACACTAATACACCTACTATCAAGTAAAACAGCCAGCCTTTTTCTATAAAACGATTAGCTGTTAACAGCCCAATCGTAAAAAGACCTAGTGCAATGGTGATAATCTTACTTCCTTCTTTATGAAACATACTCTAATACTATTAAAAACAAATAAATAAATGGGCTAGCAAAAATGATACTATCTAATCTATCATATATACCTCCGTGACCTGGCATCAACTGTCCGCTATCCTTAACGCCTGCTTGCCTTTTTAATTGCGACTGAATCAGATCTCCTAATGTCCCAAAAACGGAAGTTACTACAGCAACCGTTATCCATAATTGGATACTTAAAAGCTTTGTAAATTTATAAATAAAAATACTAGCAATACAAGAAAAAACAAGGCCACCTAAAAAACCCTCTACTGTCTTTTTAGGAGAAATGCGCTCTAGGAGCTTGTGCTTTCCAATACTCTTACCTACGATAAAAGCAAATGTATCATTAATCCATATTAAGGCAAATACACTTGCCACTAGATAAGACGTATACTCACCTTGATAAGAAGGCAACAATATGGTAAATACAAAACCTCCTATAATGTAAAAGAGCAAGTAGATATATTTTTGAGATACTGTAATATAACGCTCCGATGGTCGTATCAAATTCTTAATAAGATATAGGTTTGTCATAATTGTAATTGACAAAAAAACGAGTGTAACCTCCTTAAAAAGTTTAAAATAACAAAAGATGAGTGTTAGTGAAACTAGAAGAACGTAGGGGAGAAATGATTTTATATGTACGAGTTTTAAATACTCATATAAACACATTCCGCCAAAGACTAAAATTAATATCAGGTAGCTATTCTCCCAAGAAAATATTGCAAGCAACAAAAATGCTACATACAATATTCCAGAAAGTGCCCTAATAAAAACCTCACGCATATTACAAATCTTCTAACAGTAGCAAATATAAATTTTTTGTACTGCTTCCATAAGACATAAAGTCTTTTTCGTCTTCACTAGCTTCAAAATGTTTGATGGTGGTAATATTACTAGGGATATTGCCCTTGTTCTTATTTTTAATGAGTCGCAAGCCTTCTCCTATATTATTAACAATCT
The DNA here is from genome assembly GCF_042653865.1 of Dokdonia ponticola. NCBI lineage: Bacteria > Pseudomonadati > Bacteroidota > Flavobacteriia > Flavobacteriales > Flavobacteriaceae > Dokdonia > Dokdonia ponticola. The sequence goes on from NZ_JBHSFV010000001.1 coordinate 854,384, forward strand.
GACTTGTCGTCGCAAATACGACCATTGACTTTGGAAATTCTTGAAGTTTCAATTCTTTTAGTTGGTGAGAACTCACCAGTATAGAGCCATTATCAGCAATAAGGCTTTCACAAGTAGTTAAAAAAAATGAAGCATCTCGGTTTTGACTAAACTCAAGATTATATCCCTTAAAAGTGTCTTTTAAATGTTGGTCAAAACAAAAAGCGTGTTTTTCATACCAATCATTTTCAAGAAGAATATCATCAAAATTCTCTTTAAGCTCTTCTAAATTCACAGCATATAAAAACTTACCGCCATTAAGAATAAAGTTTTTTGTGAAACGTTCATCTGCTGGCGTGTGAACATCAGGCATATACTTACTGCGCTCGTCTTGATTTCTATCGGAACGAGAGCTGTCTGATTTAGATTCTTTTTTAAATAATTTTCTAAATAGACTCATGGTGAGATTTAGATTCGAGCATACAAGTTCTTCAAATATAAAAAAACTTGATTTAACGATAAGTTAAATCAAGTTTTAATTCTGCTATTAAGGAAAAAATTATGCTATCACCTCTTTGTCTTCCTTTTTTCCAAAAGGGCGATCTCCAAATATTTCAAGTAAATTATCTTTAAAAATAACTTCTTTTTCTAGAAGTAAATCTGCCAATTCGGTTAGCTTTTCTTTGTTTGCCTTTAACAACTCCACAGCTCTTTGATATTGTTCTTCTACAATAGCAGAAATCTCTTTATCAATTAATTCTGCTGTTTTCTCACTATAAGGCTTACTGAAATTATATTCAGATTGGCCAGACGAATCATAATAAGTAAGGTTTCCTATTTTATCATTCAGTCCATATACTGTAACCATCATACGAGCCTGTTTAGTTACTTTTTCAAGATCACTAAGTGCTCCTGTAGATATTTCATCAAAAATAACTTCTTCTGCTGCTCTTCCTCCTAATGCGGCACACATTTCGTCTAACATTTGTTTAGGACGTACAATAAGGCGCTCTTCTGGAAGATACCAAGCAGCCCCTAGAGATTGCCCTCTAGGCACGATGGTTACTTTTACAAGAGGTGCTGCATGCTCTAACATCCAACTCACGGTTGCGTGACCTGCCTCGTGATATGCGATAGCTTTTTTCTCGTCTGGAGTAATGATCTTGTTTTTCTTTTCGAGACCTCCTACTATTCTATCTACAGCATCTAAGAAATCTTGCTTTCCTACTGCTTTATTTCCTTTACGAGCAGCAATTAAAGCTGCTTCATTACATACATTAGCAATATCAGCTCCCGAGAATCCTGGTGTTTGTTTAGCCAAGAAATCAATATCTAATCCGTCATCTTTCTTTAAAGGGCGTAAATGCACTTCAAAAATCTCTTTACGCTCTCTCACATCTGGAAGGTCCACATAAATTTGTCTATCAAATCTACCCGCCCTCATTAATGCCTTATCAAGCACATCAGCACGGTTAGTAGCCGCTAGTACAATTACGTTGGTATTTGTACCAAAGCCATCCATCTCAGTCAATAACTGATTTAATGTATTTTCTCTTTCATCATTAGAACCAGAAAAATTATTTTTCCCACGAGCTCTTCCTATAGCATCAATCTCATCTATAAAGATAATAGCAGGTGATTTTTCTTTTGCTTGTTTAAATAAATCTCGTACACGAGAAGCACCAACCCCAACAAACATCTCTACAAAATCAGAACCCGATAAAGAGAAAAAAGGAACTTTAGCTTCTCCAGCAACCGCTTTAGCAAGTAGGGTTTTACCTGTACCAGGCTGACCTACTAATAACGCGCCTTTGGGTATTTTACCTCCAAGACTAGTATATTTTTCAGGATTTCTAAGAAAATCTACAATTTCTTGTACTTCTTCTTTTGCTCCTTCTAAACCAGCAACATCTTTGAAAGATGTTTTAACATCAACTTTTTCATCAAAAAGCTTTGCTTTCGACTTCCCGATATTGAATATTTGACCTCCAGGACCACCGCCAGAACCTGCTGACATGCGTCTCATGATAAATATCCATATACCAACAATTAATATGATAGGCAAGATAGGAGCAATCATATCAAAAAAACTGTGCTCTTCATCAGCATCTCTAGTAGCAGTTAATCCATTTTTTTCAACGGTCTCATCAAATGATTTCACAAAATCACCACCATCTACGTAACTAATCACGTAATCTGCAACGCCCTGTGATTTGGGCATCAACTGACCGCTTTTCTTATTTTTATGAACTTCTTTTTGCTTTGCATCTGGAGTCAAAAAGATTTTAGCTTCTTTTCTATTTGTAATAATAAAAACTAAGTCAATATCACCATCCTTGAGATACTTTGTATACTCAGAGTAACTAATTTTTTTAGGCTCTCCAAAGCCACCATTACCGCTAAACATACTAATAGCGATAAAAATCACTACTATTAATCCGTAAATCCAATAATTGCTGAATTTAGGTTTATTAGCTGGGGGGGTATTTTTTGTTTCTTTTGACATTCAATTTTTTTTTTTAATAACTAGTTGCTATAGAAGTGATTTTTGCATCACCCCATAGGCTTTCAATATCGTAAAATTCTCTTGTTTGTTTTTGAAAAACATGAACCACTACATTCACATAATCCATAAGTACCCATTCACAATTATCTAAACCTTCTACATGCCAAGGCTTTTCCTTTAATTCTTTACTAGCGACCTTCTGAATAGAATTTACTATTGCCGCTACTTGGGTATTTGAAGTACCATCACAAATAATAAAATAATCACAAACTGTGTTTTCAATATCCCTTAAGTCAAGAATATCAATGTTTTGACCCTTAACTTCTTCTATTCCTTCGATAATTTTTGCAATTAATTGATCTGCGCTTGTTTCCTTTTTTACCATTAAATCCTTTTATTTACACAAAGTTATTACAAATTTACGTTTATCAACCTTCTTAACATAAGTTTAAATAATATAATAACCCATATGCGTATTGTCAAACTTCATACCACCGATTCAACAAACGACTATCTAAAGTCATTAGCTAAAGAAGAAAAACTTGAAGAAGATACTGTCGTATGGGCATTGGAGCAAACCAACGGGAGGGGGCAAATGGGCACCAAATGGTCTACATCTTCTGGTAAAAACTTAACTTTCAGCGTCTTTAGAAAAATTCAACAGATTACTATAGATCAACAATTTTATGCATTAATGGCAGCTTCTCTGGCTGTAAAAGACGTTTTAAAAAAATTATTAATAAAAAACGTAAGTGTAAAATGGCCTAACGACATATTGTCAGACAAGAAAAAAATATGTGGCATCCTTATCGAAAATGTCATAAAAAAAGGGGAACTAAACGCCATGATTATTGGAGTAGGACTTAATGTAAACCAAACAATTTGGGAAGACGTACCAAAAGCGACTTCTATAAAGTCACAAACAGGTATTCATTTTGATCTCCAAGAGATTCTAAACTTGTTACTCGAGCAGTTTCATCACTACGTAAAAATGCTACTTGATGGAAATTTAGACACTATTAAAAAAGAATATGAAGCTCATCTTTTCAGGAAGGACAAACCTTCAACTTTCTTAAATACAAACAAAGAACAATTTGTAGGCATTATTCAAGGAGTTACTGATCAGGGTAGGCTTATTTTATTAGAAGAAGACAACAAACTTAAAGAATACGATTTAAAAGAAATACAATTACTTTTTTAAGATGAGATTACCATTTTTAACCGTATTAAAAAATGGTTTTATTTGTATCTTTGCTACTTGTTATATAAGCTATGCAAGAAGAAACAATGGTATCCCCAGTAAGACAACCTAAGCCTAAATGGTTGCGCGTTAAACTTCCTACTGGAAAAAAATATACTGAACTCAGAGGATTAGTCGATAAATACAATCTGCATACAATATGTACCTCAGGCAGTTGCCCAAACATGGGAGAATGTTGGAGTGAAGGAACGGCAACCTTTATGATTCTAGGTAATATCTGTACACGTTCTTGTGGTTTTTGTGGTGTAAAAACTGGAAGACCTGAAACAGTAGATTGGGAAGAACCAGAAAAAGTAGCTCGCTCTATAAAATTGATGGCTATAAAACATGCGGTTATCACCTCTGTAGATAGAGATGATCTAAAAGACATGGGTACCATTGTATGGGGAGAAACTGTAAAGGCTATACGCCGCATGAATCCCGAAACAACCTTGGAAACACTTATCCCAGATTTTCAAGGAAGAGAAGATCTTCTTGATCGGATTATCGATGTGCACCCTGAAGTTGTATCTCATAATATGGAAACCGTTAAGAGGTTGACACGTGAAGTTCGTATTCAAGCCAAATATGAACGTAGCCTAGGAGTTTTAAAATACCTAAAAGACAATGGTATTACTAGGACGAAATCTGGTATTATGCTCGGTTTAGGAGAAACAGAAGCCGAAGTTATACAAACACTAGAAGACCTCCGATCTGTTCATCTAGATATTGTAACCATAGGTCAGTACCTACAACCCTCAAAAAAACACCTTCCTGTAAAACAATTTATTACTCCTGACCAGTTTAAAAAATATGAAGAAATAGGCCTAGAAATGGGCTTTAGGCATGTAGAAAGTGGTGCTCTAGTTCGATCATCATACAAGGCTCAAAAGCATCTTACATAAAATTATGAGCACTACCAAAGTTGCCATCAATGGTTTTGGCCGCATAGGCAGAAATCTTTTTAAATTGCTACACCACCATAAAAACATAGAGGTGGTAGCGATTAATGACCTTGCAGACGCAAAAACCTTAAGTCATTTATTAAAATTTGATAGTATCCATGGTATTTTTGACGCAGATGTACGCTTTCGCGAAAGCGCACACAATCATAACACCATTATTGTAGATGATAAAGAGATTCTGCTATTTAATACCCCTGACATTAAAGACATCCCTTGGGCAATAGTTCAACCTGATATTGTCATTGAATCTACAGGAAAATACAAAACAAGACCTGATCTAGAACATCATATTTCTAACGGTGCCAAAAGAGTAATTCTCACAGTTCCTCCGCAAGATGATCAAATTAAAATGGTTGTTTTTGGTGTAAATGAACATATCCTTGATCCTACAGATACGATTATATCTAATGCCTCTTGCACCACCAACAATGCGGCACCTATGATCAAAGTGATCGATGAGCTATGCGGGATTGAACAGGCATATATTACTACCATCCACTCTTATACAACAGATCAGAGTCTTCACGACCAACCCCATAAAGATCTGCGTAGAGCAAGAGCGGCTGGTCAAAGTATTGTTCCTACTACAACGGGTGCTGCAAAAGCACTCACAAAGATTTTTCCACATCTCTCAGATGTTATTGGGGGTTGTGGTATTAGAGTACCTATAGCAAATGGATCTCTTACAGATATTACTTTTAATGTAAAAAAAGATACTAGTATCGAAGCTGTAAATAATGCTTTAAAGCAAGCCTCTCTAACATACTTAAAGGGAATTTTAGAATATACAGACTTACCACTAGTCTCTATAGATATTGTAGGTAACACGCATTCTTGTATCTTTGATTCTCAAATGACCTCTGTCATCGGCAAAATGGTGAAAATCATAGGCTGGTATGATAATGAAATAGGATATTCTAGTCGAATTATCGATTTAATTTCATCCATTAGCAGGAAATAATATATATTCGTAATTATTAAAATGCGATTTAATAATATGAGCAAGTTTTTAATCCACTTTCTGCTCTTAGTGTTATGTATTCTTCCCACATCTATTGTGGCTCAAGAAGTAGACCTTGCTACCCAAAAAATCACCAACAAGAAAATTGACTCATTACTTACAGTAGCAGCTCTTGCTATTGAAAACAATGATTATACCACCTCTGCACAGCTCATGACTAGGGCTAGAGACTTAGCCAAAGAAACAAATAACAAAGGAAGATTAGGTCTTGCTTCTAGCGCATTATCACGCCTATACCTTCTTACAGGTAACGTAGAAAAAGCAAGAGAAGAAAACGATCTTGCCATTAAAATACAATTAGAACCTAATAGTAGTAAAGAGAGTTTAGGGCAAAATTACATCACTGCAGCAAAAATTGAACTACAAGAAAGAAACTATTCTGAGGCCTCTAAATATCTAGAAAAAGCTGAAAAAATTCTAAAAAACATAAGTCGCCCCGAATTACTAGCCAAAGTATATCTTAGTCAAGGAGCTATTGCTTCAACCAAAAACAATACGCAAAAAGCAGAAGAACTATTTGACTTAGCGATCTCACAAGCTAACAATGCTGGTAATAAGTTTTTAATCGCAAAAAGTAATATCCAAAAAGCAGAAGTACTATTACTTCAGAAAAAAATTAAAGAAGCTAGTGCTGCCATAAATAACGCGCAAGAAATAAGCTCTTCAGAAAACTACCCTAATCTTCTATCAGAATCATACAGAATAAGTAGCCGTATAGCCGAGGAACAAAATGATATTCCTAAAGCGTACGAGCATATTATGCTCTACAATGACTATACAGAAAAAAACAGAAAAAATAAAGAAACAGGAATTGTCGTTGACTTCGTAAATGAAAATAAAGAATTTAATGCTCAATTAAAAAAAGATATAGAATCAGAAAGAGTTCGAACAAAAAAAGCAAATACATTTACGACAGTCCTAAGTATTGCTATGGTCACCGTTTTATCCTTATTAATCCTTTCTCTTTATAAGAATAATAACCTAAGAACCAAAGCAAACGAGTTATTACAAGCAAAAAACACCGAACTAATCGTAGCAAAAGATAATGCAGAAAAAGCCTCTATGGTGAAAGCGCAATTCTTATCTACCATCACTCACGAATTACGTACACCCATGTATGCGGTAACAGGACTGACTCATTTACTACTAAGTGAAAATCCAACAGAAGAACAAAAGAAACATCTTGACTCTCTAAAATTTTCTGGAGAATATTTGTTATCGCTAATTAACAACATACTAGACCTCAATAAACTAGAAGCAAATAAAGTTGAAGTAGAGCAAACCGCATTCAATCTTAAAAAACGTATTGAGGATGTACTGTTTGCCTTGGGAAAATCCGCAAAAGACAAGGGAAATAAATTAAACTTTGAATTTGATCCAGACATTCCAGAAGAGGTCTTAGGAGACCCACTTATGATCTCTCAAATACTGATTAACCTTGTGGGTAATGCTGTTAAATTTACACGTGACGGCCAAGTTGATATTCGCGTTCAAAAAATAAAACAAACAGAATCAGAAGCGCATCTTCATTTTGAAATTGAAGATACAGGGGAAGGTATTTCCAAAAAGAAACAAAAAAATATTTTCCAAAACTTCACACAAGGATCTGTTGCTATTAATAGAAAATTTGGAGGTACTGGATTGGGACTATCTATTGTAAAGAATTTATTAGACTTACTAGGCAGTAAAGTAGAACTAGAAAGCACCCTTGGAAAAGGCTCTAAATTTTCATTTAATATCAAATACAATCTTACAAAGCAAACTGGAGAAGAAGCAAATCCTCACAATATCATTTACGACATAGATTATGTTGCTTTAGAAAACAGAAAAATACTTGTTGTTGAAGACAACAAGATCAATCAAATGATTACACGTAAAATTTTAGAGAAAAATAAGATGGTATGTGATGTTGCAGACAACGGAGAGATTGCTGTTGAAAAAGCAAGAAGCCAAGATTTTGATCTTATCCTAATGGATATTCACATGCCTGGCATCAGCGGTATTGAAGCAACTGAACAAATACGCCTCTTTGATAAAGAAATTCCTATCCTTGCTTTAACAGCGGTGACTATAGATGAAAATATAGACGAGTTCCACGAAGCCGGTTTTAATGACATCATACCTAAGCCATATAAAGTAGAGGAGTTCTTCCAAAAAATACACAATGGCTTAAAGCAAGCTAAAGTTTTTAATTAAACTCATTTACAAAACTTAAAACCTGTTGAGCAAATAACGTTTCATCAGCTACAAATGAAATTTCAATAGCAAGGTAATACAAGGGCGTATTTTTAATCAAAGGTGCTAACCGGACATAATCCTTTTCTGTAGTCAATATAAATTCACAGGACTCTAATTCCTTTATTTCGCTTGAAGCGAAATTATGATGATCCCTAAACACCTTGTGGTCGAAATCTAATTGAAGACCCTGAAGATGATTTACAAGAGGTATAGGATTTGCTATCCCAGTAACCAATGTTATTTTTTTACCCTTTAATTCAGAAATAGCCCATCTAGCACCATTGGATACAATTCTATCACTATAACGGATAGTAGTAAAATATACCTTTTGAGATGAAGAAGGATTTAATTTCTTAATAACTAATCCTCTATCCTCTTGAGAGACGTCAGCCGGGCATTTTGTTACGATAATAACCTGTGCCCTATCTACACCATTTCGGGGCTCTCTAAGGTTACCTACAGGCAATAAATAATCATCTACAAACAAATCGTGATACGCTGTTAATACTATTTGAAAACCAGCCTTTACTTTCCTATGTTGATAGGCATCATCAAGAATAAAAACCTCAGGAGCCGGTTTTATCTTTAATAACTGCGAAATACCAAACTGTCTATCCTCACACACCGAAACAATAATATCGCCAAATTTTCTAGCAAACTGTAAAGGCTCATCACCTACGTCCTGAGCAACACTATTTGAAAAAACCTGCAAATACCCTTTGGTTTTCCTACCGTAGCCGCGACTTAAAGTTGCTATACGATACTGATCTTTTAAACATCTAATTAAGTATTCTGTCATAGGACTCTTTCCGGTACCACCCGTATTTAAATTACCGATACAAATGATAGGTACGTCATATTCTTTATGAGAAAAGTAGCCTAGATCATACGCTTTATTACGCAATAAAGTGATGATATAATAGAGTCCTGCAAAAGGAAACAAGATTTTACGTAGTTGTTTCATAAAGAACGAAGGTATAATTTTTATCTTTACTTTTTTAAGATTCGATTTATGACTATACGTGATGTTACCAATATACTTGAAGAATGGGCACCTCTTCCCTACGCAGAAGATTTTGATAACGTAGGATTACTGGTCGGTGACGCCTCTTCCAAACTTACTAATATTTTAGTGACTCATGACGCATTAGAAAATGTAGTTCAAGAAGCCATTGAAAAAAACTGTAATCTTATTATTTGTTTTCATCCTATTTTATTTTCTGGATTAAAAAAAATAACAGGCTCAAATTATGTAGAAAAATCAATCCTAAAGGCCATTAAAAATGACATCGCAATTTATGCCTTACATACAGCACTTGACAATGTATCATACGGTGTGAGCTATGGTATGGCTAAAGCACTTAACCTTATAGACACGCAAATTCTAATCCCTAAAAAAGAGCACATACGTAAGCTAGTCACCTATGTCCCGCATGCATCCTTAGAAAAAGTAAAAGAAGCTCTTTTTAAAGCTGGTGCTGGACAAATTGGAAACTATGACCAATGTAGCTTTGGAGTGTCTGGCGAAGGTAGTTTTCGCGCAAGCAAAAATGCAAATCCCGCTATAGGAAGTATAGGAGTTCAACATAAAGAACCAGAAACTCAATTACACATTACCTACGAAAAACATTATGAGTCAAAAATACTAAAGTCCCTATTTACAAATCACCCCTATGAAGAAGTTGCTTATGAACTCACGACACTTCAAAATAACTTGCAAAATGTAGGGTTAGGTATGGTGGGCGATCTTAAAAAGCCAATTGCAGAAATTGATTTTTTAAAACTTGCCAAAAAAACATTTAAGACTGGAGGTATAAGACATTCTGAACTACTCAATAAACCTATTACAAGAGTGGCAGTTTTAGGAGGGAGTGGTGCTTTTGGAATTTCACACGCTATACGGAACAAAGCAGATATTTACATCACTGCAGATCTTAAGTATCATGACTACTATAAGGCAGAAAAAAGAATTTTATTAGCCGATATTGGCCACTTTGAAAGCGAACGCTTTACAAAAAACATAATAGCTGACTATCTTACAGAAAAAATTCGTAATTTTGCAGTCGTTTTATCTGAACAAAATACCAATCCCATCAACTATTTATAAAGTATGGCAAAGAAAAAAGAATCAACAGTCGAAGAGAAGCTAAGAGCTTTGTATGATTTACAACTTATAGATTCTAGAATAGACCAAATACGCAACGTACGAGGAGAATTACCTCTAGAAGTCGAAGATCTTGAAGATGAAGTTGCAGGTCTCAACAAGCGTATTGAAAAATTGGATAATGAATTATCCCTTATCGAAGATCAAATAAAAGCAAAGAAAATTCAAATTGAAGAATCTAAAGCTTCTATCAAGAAATACTCTGAGCAACAAAAAAATGTTCGTAATAACCGCGAATTTAACGCACTTAGCAAAGAAGTTGAGTTTCAAGAACTAGAAATTCAATTGGCTGACAAGAACATACGTGAGTTTAAAGCTCAGATCGAGCAAAAAAATGAAGTTATTTCTACCACTAAAGAGCGTCTAGGAGAGCGTGAGAAGCACCTTAAGCACAAAAAAAGTGAATTAGATGCCATTTTAGCCGAAACAGAAAAAGAAGAAAAAGCACTTATTAAAAAGAGTGACGATTTTGAAAAAGAAATCGATGAGCGTCTAGTAAAAGCTTATAAGCGTATACGAACTAATGTTCGTAATGGTCTTGCCGTTGTTCCAATTGAACGCGGAGCTTCAGGAGGATCATTTTTCACAATCCCTCCACAAGTACAAGTTGAAATAGCGAGTCGCAAAAAAATCATTACTGATGAGCACAGTGGCCGTATCCTTGTAGACAGTGAACTCGCTTCAGAAGAGCAAGAAAGAATGGAATCTATGTTTAAATCTATCTAATAATAGATCTAAAACAACACACATATACCAAAAAGGTCTAGTTAATAGCTAGACTTTTTTTTGTTTTTAAAACTACCAAGAGCATATTAATTGACCTATACTACTACGAAACTTGCAATACATATCATTATATACAAAGAGTAAATAATAAAATTCGTTTGTATTAGACACTAGTATTCCGCTTTCGCGAAAGCTTACTCAGGGACACTCCAAAAGTCTTTACTGTATAGATATTCCCTAAAAATGGCTCAAAATTTCACTGAGACAACGCAAACAGCACATCCATAGGAATAAATCACGCATGTAGCGTGGCTACATCCATATATTTAACTTTACCCCATAAAAAAAGGGCTGATCATTGCTGTATCAGACCTTAAACACTGAATTAAATTCAGCGTAAAAAGCCTGCTTACCGACAGGCAAGGCGGCGACCTATTCCTGAACTATCTGTGATATCAAGTATAACGCAGAGAGCACAGTTACAGGAAGTAATCACGCTATAAGCGTGACTTTATTTCATTTTACCCCATAAAAAAAGGTCTGATTCCTGACTATCTGTGATATCAAGTATAACGCAGATAGCACAGCTATAGGAAGTAATCACGCTATAAGCGTGGCTCTATTTCACTTTACCCCATAAAAAAAGGTCTGACACATTGCTGTATCAGACCCTAAACACTGAATTAAATTCAGCGTAAAAAGGCGGCGACCTACTCTCCCACGATTGTAGTACCATCGGCGCTGGCGGGCTTAACTTCTCTGTTCGGAATGGGAAGAGGTGAGCCCCGTCGCTATAACC
>NZ_JBHSFV010000002.1:0-118967 GCF_042653865.1 Dokdonia ponticola
ATCTTAAATGGACACAAAATCAATCAGAAAGAGCTGTGATACTATTCGAGAAATACCCAGATATAGAAAAAGCATATAAACTATGTCAAAATCTCTCTTGGATATTTAATAACACAAAAGACAAAACATCAGCTTTAGTAAGACTCGCGAAGTGGGATGAAAAAGTCAGGCAAGCGCAATTCAAAAGCTTCAATACAATTGCTAGAACAATGTCAATACACTACAAGAATATCCTAAATTACTTTGACAATCGAAGTACAAATGCGTCTGCAGAATCTTTTAATGCCAAGATAAAAGCGTTTAGAGCACAATTCAGAGGTGTTAGAAATGTAGAATTCTTCCTTTTTAGATTATCTACTATTTTTGCATAATCCTAAAATCCCACAAGTTTTGGACTTGATCCAAAGTAATCAAATATAATTTGCTGTGTAGTTTGTCTATTTTATTTGTATTTTGGCGATGTTTTAATGTGATGTAATAAAAGTCACCTGTTTTAACAAAGTTCTTGTAACTCTAAAGCTACTAGCCATGAATAAAAAATCATTACTATTTTCCACTGTTCTGTTAGGAACATTTTGTTTTCTATTTTTTTACAATTTTGATAAGGAGGAAACCATTGATGTTGAACCACAGGGGTTAACGTCTTTGAGAACGGAGAAGAAAGAAAAAAAATCAATAGAAGAAAAGAAACGTACTGTTGAGGAGCGTGCTGCCTTTGATTTTGAGATGCAAAAAAATCCTGTCACGGGATTGATCCCCAGAGAAGAAAAAGAGGCAGAGCTTGAAATAGCTAGACGTGAAAAAGCAAATAGCTTAAGCTTAGATGCAAACTCTAGGGCTTTTACAGTGCCTTTTGAGTCTAGGGGACCTACAAATTTGGGAGGACGTACAAGAGCGATTGTTGTAGACCTTAGTGATACCTCGGGAAATACAATGATAGCTGGAGGTGTAAGTAGTGGAGTTTTTAAAACTATAGACGGAGGTGTTTCTTGGGAGAAAGTATCTGCAAATGATGAAATACATAATGTAACGGCCATTGCACAAGATCCTAGAGTTGGATTTCAAAACAACTGGTATTATGCGACAGGTGAAGTTTTAGGTAATAGTGCGTCATTAGGTGCTGCAAATTATTTTGGACAGGGCGTTTGGCAATCTACAGATAGTGGAGAGACTTGGACACAAATTCCAGGAACCAATTCTACATTTGAATCTTTTGATTCTGGATTTGATTTTATAAATTCTCTAGCAGTACATCCTATAACTGGAGATCTTTACATAGCTACTTTTGATGGTATTGTTAGATATGATGGGACAAATTTAAGCACAGAGTTATCTACATTTAATGCAGGAAACACAGATGTTAAAATAACAGCTACAGGACGTGTGTTTGCCTCTATTAATGGCGCAAGTGGATCAAATGGAGTATACACCTCTCCCACAGGTATAGGAAGTTATACACGTATTGCACAAAATAGCTCGCCTACTGGATGGGCAGCTGTAGGAAGAATCGTATTAGGAATAGCACCTTCAGATACAGATGTAGTGTATGCACTGTATGCTAATGGTAATAGTGGAGCTATAGAAGCCGATTTATGGCGTTACGATTTAGGAACTGGATTGTGGACAGATTTTTCAGCAAAACTTCCTGATGAGCCAGGAGGAGATTTAGGAGGGAATGACCCTTTTGCTATACAAGGAGGATATGATCTTGAAGTATCTGTAAAGCCTGATGATGTAGATTTTGTTGTTATAGGCGGTACCAATGCGTATCGAATAGCAGATATCGTAACAGATCCTACATTTGAGCGTATTGGAGGGTATATCAGTAATATGAGTTTTGCTTCTTATGGTTCTGGAGATGCTGCTGCCAACGATGGAGATACACATCACCCAGATATTCATGATTTGGTATTTAGCCCATTTAATGCAAACACCTTACTATCAGGAAGTGATGGAGGGGTGCATACAACAGATGTTACTTCTGGAACGGTACGTTGGACGTCACTTAATAACAATTATCAAACCTATCAATATTATCATGTTGGATTAGACCCTCAAGGAGGATCTGATATTGTATTAGGGGGCGCACAAGATAATGGAACTACTTTAGGAGGGACTACTATCGCGGTTCCTGATGTTAGTAATACTACAGATGCGTTTGAAATTTTTGGAGGAGATGGTGTAGCGGCTACTATTGGAAGACGCGCATCTGCCAATACCATAGAAAATTTAGATTTATATTTTGGGGTACAAAACGGACCTATATTCGCTAATGGCCCCTTTAGAGCTGGTTCAACCGGAGGAGTTAATGTATTTTTAAGTCCATTAGACCCATCAGGCACACTAGTGTTTTTACACGATATCACTCCTGCGGGAGCCAATAGTAGTATTTTTGTTACGTATTTTTACTTAGATCCAGATTCAAATACGTTGTATTATGCAGATGGTAATAGAATCTTCAGAGCAAATAACGCACAGACGGTTAGATCTGCTAGTGGTTGGACAGATATAGGAAGCTTATCCACAAGTCAAAATATACGTAGTATCGCAGCTACGAGAGGAACGTATACGACCAGTAGTTTTACATTGATAGGAGGCCAAAATGGAGGTGTTTTTAGACATGATAATCCACGTAATACAAATCTAAGCACAGCAGATAATATTACACCTGCAGGAGCATCTACAGTGGCAAACTCCGTAGTGAGTGGTGTCGCGATACATCCTACAAATAATGATATTGGGATGGTTGTTTATTCTAATTACGGGATTAATAATATATATGTTACTTCAAATCTAACAGATGCAAGCCCAACATGGACGCTTGCTGAACGTAATTTATCATCTCACTCTATACGATCTGCAGCAATTGCAGAAGTAGATGGAACGACCACTTATTTTGTAGGTACCGCAAGGGGACTATACTCCAGTACCAACCCAATCACAACTGACTGGACACTTGAAGCACCTGATCAAATAGGACTTGCTATTGTAAGTAGCTTGGTATATCGTCCTAGTGATGGTATTATGTTGATAGGAACACATGGTAATGGAATGTATCAAGTAAACTTAGATTCTTGTCCAGATACGACTACATATACTATTGCAGGGGGATGGGATAATGGAGCGCCTACAGCTTCTGTGAGAGCTATCATTGCTGAAAGCTATGATACATCAGATATGGGCTTAGGAAGCATTACTGCTTGTGAACTCACAATTGCCTCAGGTGCTACACTTACGGTAGCTGATGGTACTTTTGTAAGTGTTCAAAATGATATTACTGTAAATGGTACACTAGATGTCTCTAATACAGGGAGTGTCGTACAAGTATTTGAAGCTGCCGAAACATTTAATAATGGAAACATCAGTGTAGAAAAAATTACCCCCACAATCGATGATCGTAATTATGTGGCGATGAGTAGTCCAATGACAGCTGAAACTCGCGACGGAGTTTATGGAAACTCTAGAGCTGTTTTTAGTATTATTCCAGCTAATTTTATACCGTTCCCTATTGATTTGATGATGTTTCCAGAATTTGCTGGTGCAGAAAACTTCCTTGATGATGATAATGATTACTTATTACCTGTCACAGGAAGCACGGCTTTACCAGCAGCGGGTATAGGACAATTAGTATTTCCTCAGCCAATGCCAAATGTGGGTGATGGATCATATACATTGACTTATACACAAGGAACACTTAATTCAGGAACCATTACAGTTCCTCTTAATTATAATGGTCCTGCGACAATCAATAACTACAATATTTTAGGAAATCCGTATGCCTCTGCAATCGATGTCACTGCATTTATTAATGCCAATGACGCTGTTAACGAGGTGTATTATTGGGATCATATTACAAATCCCGTTTCTACATTACCGGGAGCAGGAACGAGTAATTTCTCTATGAATGATATCTCCGTACGTAATGCGATGATGGGAACTGCTGCCGTAAATGGTGGTACAGAACCTACTCAATTTATGTCCTCTGCACAAGGATTTGGTATTAAAGCGCAACAATCTGAAGCTGCGAGTAACACACCTGTTGTATTTACAAACGCTATGCGAGTGACAGGGAATAATGATGGTTTTAGAAGTGCTGAAATTGTTTCTAATACAGATAAACTTTGGTTAAACTTAACAACGTCTGCGTATGATAATGCAATCTCACAAGCAGGAATTGGATTTACAGATCTTGCTACTCCTGAATTTGACAATGGGTATGATACCAAGAGACTAGGAACCTTCTTATCATTATTCACAAACCTAGATGGAGAATACCTTTCTATCCAAGGAAGAGAGGCATTTAATACACAAATTGAACTTAGCGTAGGATTCTCTACCACCGTAGAGACTCAAGAAACTTATACGATCAGTATAGATCGTTTTGAAGGAACGGGTCTTGAGGATGCGCCTATATACATTATAGATACCCTTCTGAATACTATTACAAATCTTAAAGAAGCTCCTTACGTATTTACCGCGACTAGAGGAATTCAACCAGATCGTTTTATTGTGGTCTTTGAAGAGAGAGAAGTGCTGAGTACAGAAGAAGTTATCGTTTCAAATGATTTTTCTGTATATCCTAATCCAGCTTCTAGTGAAATAACGCTTAGCTATACTGGAAATAGTCAATTACAAGAATTGATCATTGTGAATGTAAATGGACAACGAGTACAACAACAAAATCTAACAACGTTCCAGCAATCTCAACAAATTGACATAAGCGCCCTTTCTAAAGGTGTGTATTTTATGCAAATCATAAGTGATGAGCAAATGGTAGTTAAGAAATTGATTGTGAAATAATCAAGATAGATTTAACACGATAAACTAAAAAGCCCCTTCTTGGGGCTTTTTTAATTTTAGTGCGGTTCTTCTATGCATGGAGATTGGGGGTTTTTACGGGTATGTAAGCATTAGATATCTTATATTTTTGGTACATTGAGAAGCATTACGATCTTATAAATACCTTATGGAGCAACAATCATCTGAAACATTAGAGCAAGGAATTGCGATCTCTAACGCAGGTCTAGTCATTTTAAATGCATACTTTATAACGCTTTTTCAAAGGCTAAGTCTTGTTCATGCCAATACTTTTGTTTCTGATGAAGCGCAGACAGACGCTATACATTATTTACAGTATTTAGCTACGGGTGCTTCCCAAACCGAAGAGGCATTATTGGTGCTGAATAAGGTACTATGTGGGGTTTCTATAGAAACACCTATTAAAGATGGGATCGCTATTTCTGAGGATCACAAAACATTAATTAAAGGGTTGATAAAAGCTGCTATAGGATATTGGTCAGCGATAGGAGAAACTTCCATAGATGGGTTTAGAGGGAATTGGTTAGTACGAGATGGAATCTTGAGAGAAGAAGAAGACCATTGGACGCTTACTGTAGAAAAAAGAGCGTATGATATATTGTTAAACAAATCCCCATTTGGATTTTCAATCATTAAGTTTCCATGGATGCCAAAGCCATTGCATGTGACTTGGCCTTTTTAAATAAATTATTTATGTCTAAAATCATACATGAAAGAGGTGGGGATTGTAGCGATTGATAATCATCTTTTATACGCTTTCGCGAAAGCGGAAAAAACACCATCTACAATGTTTCATTTGAAACTAGAACACATAATGGGCGCTATCGCATTGGCTGAATCTCCTCATTATAAATAGTAAAAATCATATATCTAATAAATGTCCACTATGAATCCATCTAATATCAAAACGCCAGGCGTGTATATAAATGAAGTCAATTCGTTCCCAAATTCAGTCGTTCCAGTTGCTACTGCAGTACCTGCATTTGTCGGCTATACACCTCAAGCTGCGTATGAGGGCAAGTCATATACAAACGTACCCACCAAGATTACATCTTTTGCAGAATTCCAAGCGATATTTTGCAATCCAAATCCTCCAGTACCAGCAGATCCAGCAAAACAATATAACCCTCAATACTATTTAGTACAACAAAAGAGTCAGCCAGAAGAAGGGGATTATATGCTGATAGAGGGAGATTATTATTCGATCGTTCCTGATCCCAATACAGTGTATTACTTATATAATAGTATTCGTTTGTTTTATGAAAATGGAGGCGGAGATGCGTATATTGTCTCTGTAGGAACCTATGGTACTCCTTCGGGAAATCCAATGAAACCAGGAGATCAGATAGTGAATCCTAATGTGCAGTTAAACGATCTTACTAATGGGCTCGCATTACTGAAAAATGAACAAGAGCCCACCATGTATATCTGTCCAGAAGCAACCTTGTTATCGATCGCTGATAACGGTACGTTAATGGAAGCAATGCTGTTGCAATGCGCTGAAATGCAAACAGCCATTAGTATTTTTGATATTATTGGCGGACGTGATCCAGATCCGATTCTGTATACAGATGATATTACTACATTTAGAAATAGTACAGGAAACAACAGACTCGATTATGGAACCGCTTATTATCCTTTTGTAGGCACCACCATCATGCAGAACACTGATATAGATTACACCAACCTTTTTGGAGGAGATGTGAAGCAATTAGTCCCCCTTTTAAATCCACCTTCAAACCCGAATCAAAATGCGGAAAAAATACTGTCGAATATAGAAAATCCAACAGGAAATCCGCTTACAGTAAGCCAATACAATGCGGCATTACTAAACGCTAGTTCAACCTATGCAATGATCATAAATCATGTGCTCGCAGATGCTAATATACTCCCACCTAGCGGCGGGATGGCAGGTGTGATTACAAATACAGATAACAATGAAGGTGTATGGAAAGCGCCTGCAAATACCTCTATCGTTGGGGTGTCAAGTTTGCCTATTCGGTTATCAAGTTCGCAACAAGAAGATTTGAACGTAGATGCTGTTTCTGGAAAATCGATTAATGCAATTCGATTTTTTAATGGGCAAGGAATTTTAGTTTGGGGCGCTAGAACCTTAGATGGGAATAGTCAGGATTGGCGATACCTTTCCGTACGGCGCACCTTAATATTCTTAGAGCAATCCTGTAAACTTGCAGCACAAGCATATGTATTTGCACCTAACGATAAAAATACATGGGAAGCTGTAAAAGCAATGATAGGAAGTTTTTTAACGAATGTTTGGAAAGAAGGAGGACTTCAAGGCGCGAGTGCAGCCGATGCCTTTTCTGTGGAGTGTGGCCTTGGCTCTACTATGACAAGTGAAGATATTCTTAATGGGTTTATGAACGTAACCATCAAGGTGGCTGTTACGCATCCTGCAGAATTTATAGTGATCTCATTTCAACAACAAATGGCTACCTCTAGTTAGTCACTATTTAATTTTAAACGTGTAATTAATTATAAAAAATCACATATATGGCAGATGATGGAAGTGCAGAAAGTTCAACATGGCCTATGCCAAAATTTCGATTTGAAGTAGACTTAGGCACCGAATTAAAAGGAGTCGCTTTTCAGGAAGTGTCTGGAATGGATGTCGAAAATCAACTCATTGAGTATCGTAAAAGTAATAGTCCGCTTTTTTCAACAGAGAAAATGCCCGGCATTGCTAAATACGGAAATGTCACGATGAAACGGGGTGTTTTTGTAAATGATGCTACATTTTGGAACTGGCATGCCCAGATACAAATGAATACCATTAAGCGAAGAACGGTTCTAATTAAACTTTTAGATGAGTCTGGTGCTGTGACGATGCAGTGGCAACTCAATAATGCCTGGCCCACCAAGATAACGAGTACCGACCTAAAATCCGATGGAAATGAAATCGCGATAGATACGCTGGAGATTGCTCATGAGAGTCTTACGATAAAAAATAACTAATGAAAGAAACTCATAATCCATATCCTGTAAGGTTTTATTTTTCTGTTTCGTTTGATGGATCTCACCAAGCCGATTTTCAAGAGGTTGCTGGTATTTCAAAAGAAATGCATGTAGAAGATGTCAATGAAGGAGGTGAAAATCGTTTTAACCATAAAATACCCCCATCAACATCAAGTCAGAATTTGATCCTAAAAAGAGGGTTTATTTCCAAAAATTCTTCCCTATTCAAGTGGTGTGTAGATAGCATTGACGATGGGTTAGCCACAGCGATTCAGACAAAAAATATAACGGTTCATTTATTAGATAGTGATGGAGTGGTAAAGATGACATGGATTTTCTATAATGCATATCCAGTAAGGTATTCGGTGGCTGATCTGAAATCACAAGAAAATAATATAGCTATAGAAACCTTAGAATTAGCATATACCTATTTTCAAGTGGATACTATTTAAAATTAAGAATCCCTTAGTTTACCAAAAATCTATTTTTAATATTGCTTTTGAAAGTCTACATTTGTTTTGAAACCCTCATATATCTTGAGTGTTAAAACGACGATTCATACTTTATGGCTGGAAATACTTACGGAACTCTTTTTAAACTCACGACTTTTGGAGAATCACATGGCAAGGCAATTGGAGGCATTATTGATGGATGCCCTGCTGGGTTAGAACTTGACTTTGATGCGATACAGAAAGAGCTAGAGCGTCGTAAGCCTGGGCAGTCCAAAATCGTCACTCAACGTAAAGAACCTGATACGGTAGATTTCCTTTCAGGTATTTTTGAAGGAAAAACCACGGGAACACCTATTGGTTTTGAGATTGTCAATACCAATCAGAAGTCCAAAGATTATTCTCATATCAAAGACACCTACCGTCCTAGTCATGCCGATTATACCTACGATCAAAAATATGGTACCCGTGATTACCGTGGTGGTGGGCGTTCTTCGGCGCGTGAGACAGCGAGTCGCGTGGTAGCAGGCGCTATAGCCAAACAGCTTTTAAAAGATATTAAAATTCATTCCTACACCTCTTCGGTGGGAGAACTGGAGATGGATATTCCGTATCAAGACCTTGATTTCAGTAAGATTGATAGTAATGATGTGAGATGTCCTGATACCGCTTTCGCGAAAGCGTTTATAGATAGAATCAAAGAAATCCGTAAAGAAGGAGATACCATAGGAGGAGTAATTACCTGCGTGATCCAAAATGTCCCAGTCGGGCTCGGCGAACCTGTATTTGATAAGCTTCATGCCGAACTCGGAAAGGCGATGCTGTCCATTAATGCCGTAAAAGGGTTTGAATATGGTAGTGGTTTTGAAGGTGCCAAAATGAAAGGAAGCGATCATAATGATATTTTTAATGCAGACGGAAGCACCAAAACGAATCTAAGCGGTGGGGTGCAAGGCGGTATCAGTAACGGGATGGATATTTATTTTAAAGTAGCGTTCAAGCCCGTCGCAACCATCATGCAAAAGCAAGATACCATCGATGCTGATGGCAATGTAGTTGAAATGCAAGGAAAAGGAAGACATGATCCTTGCGTGGTGCCAAGAGCAGTTCCCATTGTAGATGCCATGGCAGCATTGGTAATTGCTGATTTTATGTTAAGAGATAAAACGGTTAAGTTGTAGTATGAAAGTTCAAGATTTATTTATCATTTTTTTGAAATTACTAGGGATTTATATCATCGTTGTGAATCTGCAATCCATATTATCTTATATCCCTTTGATGGCACTAGATGATGGTTATAGTACACTATTATATACATTAGCAGCACTACTTGGAGTGGTATTTATTGTTTTTATATTATTTAAATATAGCGATGTTATTTTGAAATTTGTAATACCCGAAAAAGGGCTAGAAAGCACTACTATTGATTTTGGTGCGATTTCGAAAGAGAGTTTATTTGAAATAGGGATTGTCCTTATGTCTCTTTACCTAATCATTAATAATCTGCAAACACTTATTTTACAGGGGCTATACTTTTTTAAGAGTAAGGTAGCATATCGTGATATCACTAGTGTTTTTGAAAATACATATAATATTGAAAGTTTGCAATATGCAAGTGTTAGTGTCATACTTGGACTGGTACTGATTGCAACACGTAAGTATATTTCAAAATTGTTTTAAGTAAAATAGTTCCTGTGAAGACGAGAAACTTGATAATACATAGAAATAATACGTTTAAGGCGGATGAGATTACTGCCGCAAAGTATCTCACGAATAGGTATATTGTAAATATAAATTTTAGTAGGTTGGATGAGATTTCCACCTACGTGGAAATGAAAAATATATGAAAAAACTAGCACTACATTGGAAGATTATTATTGGTTTGGTATTAGGAATTATATGGGCTTTGGTCTCTAGTTCGTTAGGTTGGAGTACATTTACGAATAATTGGATAGCTCCTTTTGGAACCATTTTTATCAATCTTCTGAAATTGATAGCAGTACCCCTTGTCTTATTTTCTATTATCAATGGGGTAACAGGTATAGGTGATCCTTCTAGTTTAGGTAGAATGGGAGGGAAGACCCTTTTGGCGTATTTAGCCACTACTTTACTTGCGGTCGCTTTAGGTTTGGTACTTGTCAATGTCATGCAACCTGGTAAAATGGTAGATGAAGCAAGTCGTATCGATAACAGGATTAGTTATGAATTATGGGCACAAGATGCAGGGGTTGACGTGAAGGACGGAATGAACTTCCTGCAAGATCCTGAATTTAAAGATCGAGTAGCAGCTGTTACTGAACTTGAAAAAAATAAAACGATAGATGAAGCGGTTGCCTCACGTCTTGAAACGGTTGAAAAAAATAAGAAAGAAGGTCCTCTAAAACCTCTGGTAGATTTAGTACCTCAAAATATTTTTAAGTCATTAACAGATAACGGATTGATGCTTCAAGTCATCTTTTTTGCGCTCTTTTTTGGGGTGAGTTTATTATTTATCCCGAAAGAAAAAGCAGATCCAGTCATTAAGATCGTGGATAGTTTGATGGAGACCTTCCTGAAAATGATTGATTTTGTGATGCAGGCAGCGCCATTTTTTGTGTTTGCTTTATTAGCAGGTGTGATTAGTAAAATGGCAGGAGATGATGTAGGGAAAGTGATCGAGATTTTTAAAGGCTTGTCTTGGTATTCCCTTACGGTAGTCATAGGACTTGCACTAATGATTTTCGTCATATATCCTTTACTGATGAAATTAATCGTTCGTGTCGTGCCCTATACAGGTTTCTTTAAAGCGATGGGACTCGCACAAACCACGGCTTTTTCTACGTCAAGTAGCGCGGCAACACTGCCTGTAACGATGGAATGTGTGGAGGATAACCTTGGGGTAGACAAAAAGATTACGAGCTTTGTATTACCTATTGGTGCAACCGTAAACATGGATGGTACGGTATTGTATCAGGCGATTGTAGTGGTGTTTCTGGCACAATTCCACATGATCGACTTGACCATAGGGCAACAACTTACCATTGTATTGACAGCGACACTCGCTTCTATCGGATCGGCAGCGGTGCCGAGTGCAGGATTAGTGATGCTTATTGTGGTATTAGGCTCTGTAGGATTGAATCCCGCTTGGATTGCTATCATTTTCCCAGTAGATCGTATCCTAGATATGTGTCGTACGGTAGTGAATGTCACAGGAGATGCTACGGTTTCTTCTATTATTGCAAAAGGCGAAGGCATGCTCCATTATGATCCAACAAAAGATCCTGATGATGCGTTCGATCCTGAGAAGTAACCAGTAGGATATTACTTTAGATTTTTTAGTGGCCCATTATTTTTAACAATGTGGATTTCTGATGCTATTCAGAATAGCATACAGTTGTACGATAATAAACCTTTTTTGACTTGGTTCTGAATTAGAATGCTCTTTTACAGGTAGTTAATATACCTTTTATAAAACAATGAAGCAGAAAGTTGCATAGTGTTTAAATAAAAATCAAAATTATTTGTATTTTGTGCTTTCAATAATGTAGATGTCTATATGCGTGGACGTTACTTAACCGTATATAGCCATGCAAAAAAATATAGCACACCTTATTTTCTTATTATTTATTTCTATTTCTTATGCGCAAGTAGGCATAGGGACAACCACACCTTCACCAGCCTCTATGCTCGAAGTCAGTCCTACCTCTGATGGCGGTGCTTCTTTTAGAGGGTTTATGCCTCCGGTAATGACCATAGCGCAACGAAACCTGATAAATACTTCTACAACAGACGCAGGATTGCTCGTTTTTATTAACGATTCTGTTGAGGGTATACAGTGTTTGCAATTTTTTACAGGTACAACCTGGGTATGTACCGATGATCCTTTTTTTCCAGGATATACCGTATTTGCAGCGCAGGATTTTGATGCAAACTCCACGTGGAATTATACCTTATCACCAATAACATACAATGAGACAGCTTTAGAAGACATATGGGCTGTAGTCAACGAATTAGATAATATTACAGATTTTACAGGTAACTTTTTAGGGTGTAGTGATTTAGATAACCCTATTTCTGGATCTAATATAGATCATCGTATTGCTTTTGACAATGTAGATATATCTGCAGCAACTGCGGCTAAAGTAAGTTTTGATTACGATATTTTTGAATTTGATACAGGCGATAGCGTTTCTTATGAGTTATTTTATGATGACGTGAGTCAAGGCGTATTTACGGTTTTAGCAGGAAATAGTGATGCTTCTTTACGCGGAACGGTAACTATTCATATTCCTAACACCGTCGTGAATGTTCGCATCACAGTAATTATTAATCAAAATGGCAATGAAGACAAGGCTGGATTTGATAACTTTAGGGTTTTTGAATAAATGGAAAAGTATTAAAATATAGCACTTTATTTTTCATTCGTTTTCAATCAATTTTAGTATTTTGTATTTTTAAAAAAACCAACACTATGAATGTTTGCTATATTATGTATCCATGGGAAGAAATAGATCCTGAAAATGATACAACCCTTTCTTTAATCCATGAATGTGTAAAGCGTGACCACGGTGTTGCTATTACCACACCCGCTAATCTTACGATTAGGGACAGTGAGACCTTTGTGTTTTGTAAGGCAATCAACCGAATGGATAAGGTGCCAAATACGCTGAAATCGTTTCATAAAAAAGCAACATTACGAGAAGAAATGCTTCCACTAGCGGGATTTGATGTGATTATTTTACGTAGTAATCCGCCATTGGATATGATTATGCTAAACTTCCTAGACTCTGTAAAAGATGACGTGTTTATCATGAATGATGTAGACGGGATACGTCGTGCCAATAATAAGCTATATACTGCTGCTTTTGAAGACAATACGCGAGAATTCATACCGCGTACTCATGTCACAAAAAACAAAGACTACTTAATTAAGATGATAAAAGAGTCAGATCAAGACAAAATGATCTTAAAACCATTAAATGGCTTTGGAGGATCTGGTGTTATTTTGATAGAAAAACGTGCCATGTCTAGTATCCGATCGTTACTTGATTTTTATATAGACAACAAAGATGGTACAACCAATTATGTTATTCTTCAAGATTACATTCCTGGAGCAGACCAAGGGGATGTTCGCATCTTAATCCTTAACGGAAAACCCATAGGTGCCATGAAACGTGTACCTGGAGATGATGATCATCGATCTAATGTATCTGCGGGTGGAAGTGTCCAAAAACACACACTAACTGCACAAGAAAAAGAACTCTGCCGCCGTATAGGGCCCAAACTTGTGAAAGACGGTCTTTACTTTGTAGGAATAGATGTGATTAACGGGATGCTCGTTGAGGTAAATGTCATGAGCCCAGGTGGGGTGACGTATATTAATAAAGTCTATAAGGTGAGGCTTCAGGAGAAAATAATCAATTTTGTAGAAGATAAAGTTCTTGAGAGAGTAAGCCGTATAGAACGTAGAGCAAAACTTAGAAAAACCGTTGAAGATGCTTAGACTTTCTACCCAAGAGATGATCGCCAAAATAGGGAATGAAGAACCTTTTCATGCGGTTTCTGAGGACTATTCCTTTACTCTCAAAATAGAAGAATACACCTATTTCTTGTGTGGAGCAGTGCACGACGGTCATCAATTTAGAAAAGAACTTTGGAAAAATTGTTTGCACACGGCGTATGATCGCTGGTATGAAGAAGACCCCTGTACCAAACAAATGATACAGAGTAACCCAATGGTGATTGCTGGGATGGATAGTCGGTTTGAATATGATTTAAATAGAGCTCCAGAAATGGCTATTTATGAAGATGCCTGGGGGAAAAAGTTATGGCGCACGCCATTATCAGAAGATCAGGTACAAAAAAGCTTGGACAAGCATACACGTTTCTATCAAGTAGTTCATGCGCTTATCTCCAAAATGGAGGAGAAATTTGGTTCTGGGATTGTGTATGATATGCATTCTTATAATTGGAAACGCTGGGACAGGCCTGTTCCTGTGATTAATCTAGGGACTAAAAATATTGATAATGATCGTTTTTTCGCTTTCGCGAAAGCGTGGTGCGACTCCTTAAAAACCATTAAATTACCACATGATATCGAAACCACAGCCGGTATTAACGATACGTTTCATGGCAATGGATATTTTTTGAAATACATCACAGAGAATACTAAAAACACATTGGTTCTCGCTACAGAATTTTCAAAAATTTACTGTGATGAGTATGACTATATTTTGTACCCTGAAGTTGTAAATGCTATAGAACAGCAACTGAAGCTTATCCTACGGAATCATGCTACTACATTTTATAATGATTTTATTTTAAAAAATGATTTGTTGCCTGACTAGTCAGTAAGATTTTATACTTTTGACGATCCAAAAAAACCTATGCATTCTCCAGTAGTTGACACAAACGCCGCCATTTTTGAAATCGATCAAAACCTTGATCGACTAGTAAAAGATATAGAGTTGCTTAACTATCTCAATCCTTTGAATATAGAGATAGAAAAAAAGCGTTTTTTTGCTAGTAAATACACGGTAGAGCCTCAATTTAACTATCGGAAAATTAAATTCAGTCCTTTTAAACTTCAACGATTATTTTTTAATCAACGTTTAGAACGCATAGAAGATGATGATATACGACGTTTATATCGAGATATTATCTATGAATACTCTGGACTTATTGCGTGTATAGAAAAGATAGGAAAGGGTAAGAAGTTTTTTTATAATAATCTTAAAGTATTTGGAACTCCCAAAGAGCGTGATGTCGAAAATGCCCGTTTTATTCTTCATTTTGCAGATGAGGATGAAGGAGAAAAAATGATTCCTAAATACGATGCAAAAGAAGCGCAAGCCTACTTTGAAGAGTTTGGAAAACGCTATGATTTTGATTTTAATATCAAACAAAGTAGTCATATCTCTGCCGCAGCGATGGTGCTTAATGCCTCTGATACGTTGTTGTTAAAAAAGAACCATCGTTTTTGTAAAAACCAAATAGAAGTGCTTGCCAACCATGAAGTGGGTGTTCATCTTGTAACAACACACAACGGAAAATCACAACCATTAAAGATTTTTTCGAATGGGTTTGTGAAAAATACAGAAACGCAAGAAGGGTTAGCGGTGTTGAGTGAATACATGAGTAATAATCTTACGTTGAGTCGCCTTAAAGAACTTGCACACCGTGTGATTGCAGCAGATAGTCTTATTAAAGGCTATACTTTTGTAGATACTTTTGATTTACTTTTTAATCAATATAAAGTCCCTAAAGATAAAGCATGGCAAATCACGTTGCGTGTTCATAGGGGTGGAGGTTTTACAAAAGACTTTTTGTATTTGACAGGACTTAAAAAAGTATATGAGTATTACCAAAAAGGCGAAGATTTATCCTTATTACTCACAGGAAAAGTGACCCTTGAAAATTTACCAGTTATTAAAAAGATGATGAAATTAGGTCTTGCTGTCCCTAGCAAGCATATTACAGACTCTTACGCCCAAAATCTCAATACGAACACAAAACTGGATTTCATTCTCAAAAACTTAAAATAAAACGAGTAGTAATTAATAGTTTGAGTCGACTTAGATTATGTTACGACTTTTTCTATAAGGTTTACTATAAGTTTATTACGTTTTTACATGAAAGGCTAAAATTCTTTTGAATTCATTGCCTAATCTTGATATGCTTGCTTATATTTCAGTTTTATAAATTTTGCTATGTCTTTTGTACGCTTACATCTTAAGAAGATAGGTCTTACATTCTTATTTTCATTCTTCGTTTTTTCTTTTATATCTGCCCAAGATCGCTCTAATTATGCGCTCCTTTGGGAAATTGAACATAAAAATAGTGACAAGAAATCGTACCTATTTGGAACCATGCACTTAAGGGATAAGCGCGTATTTAATTTTACAGATGCAATGTTGCCGTCTATTAAGCAAAGTGAGGTTTTTGCTTTAGAAGTGGATCCAGAAAATATCGCCACAAAGTATATAGAGAGTTTATCCAAAAAAGATTTTTTAGATACCTATAAAGATATCTTAGCAGAAGAGGATTATATAGTATTACAAGAAAAAATAAAAAACGCTACAGGTAAAAGTTTAGAAGAATTATCAGCAAATAATCCTGATTATATAAAAAGTGTATTACGACCAGATTTAAATAAAGACGACGACAAAGATGTTTTTTTAGATCTCTATTTGTATCAAATAGCAGCTTCTCTAGACAAGGAGATTCAGGGTTTAGAAGAATTAGAAGATCAAATGATCAACTATGACAAAGCTTCTAATAAGGAAATAACAAGAACTATAAAAGAATTAATTAACCATTCAGAAGATGAGTATGTATCACAAGTAGAAGATCTCATAGAGATGTATATTTCTGGAGATTTAGCTAAGATACAGGCGTATACCTCTGAGTCAATAGGTTTTTATAAAACGACCATGCAGCGCCGTAATGAAAAGATGGTGAAGAGCATGAAAGAAATAATGAAAACTAAAAGTGTTTTTGCAGCCATTGGTGCTGCGCATTTACCTGGTGAGGAAGGGGTGATTGAACTTTTGAAAAAGGAAGGATATACTGTGAGGAAAGTAGAAAATTCTTTTACAGGGAAATCAAACAATTATACATTTATACCTAATCTTGAAAAGTGGGAGGTATTCAAGGATAGTATCAATGGCTATAGCTTAAAACAACCTATTTCTGCTCAAAAATTTGATGTGCTCAATTTTTCAGGGTTTTCAGGTGAAAATGCATATATCGATTTTAAATCTGGAGCTAACTTTTTTCATTTCTCAATAGACATGACAGATAGAGTCGAAGCTTTTCGAGCTCAAATGGCAGATAGTTTTGTGGAAAATATACGAAAAAGAGATTCTACTGCCTTTGTCTCTTCGGGTAAAGTACAACGAAACGAAGAACAATTTTCTCAAGTAATTATAAAGAGTTCAGGAAAGAGGGTAGCGCACTTTGAGCTATTAAGTAAGCATGGGTATTTTTATATTTTTGGGGTAGAATACAGCCCTAGTATAGCTAAAGCAACCGCAGAAAGCTTTTTTAATAGTATCGTTATTAATCAACCCAAAGTGAAGGAAACTTCTTGGAATTCGTATACAAATACAAAAGGAGCCTTTACAGTTCAAGTACCAGGTGAAATAAATGATATGTCTAGAGTGATTCCCAATCCTGAAGATCCAGATGGGGACCCTTATGAGATGACTCTTTTGGCAATTAAGGATGCCGAAAAAAATCACAATTACCTCATTCGATATAATAATTTTCCTATCGGTTATTATTTAAAGGATATTTCAGATATCTACAATGGATTGTTAAATCAATTTAAAACAACAGGAGCTACAATTCTTGATGAGAAAAAATTTGAATTTGATGGACATGTCGCTTATGATTTTGATGTCATGATTCAGGGGAAATATCAAGCTATTTTTAGATATATTTCTAGAGGTAATCGTACGTATGTGATACTAGCACAGTCTTTAGTAGAAAATGAAACAGTCACTTCGGACAATCCTCTTTTTAATTCATTTACGTTTGACCCCTATACCCAAACCAATTTTGATACGATACAGAATAAACACCATCAACTTTCGTTTTTGCTTCCTAAAAAGAAAAGGGAAGAAGAAAATCTAGAAGTTATTTATAACAGTTACTATGGTGACGCTATAGATTATTTTGGGCTAAATGAAGACACAGGCGGGAGTTATAGTGTGTACTTGAGTGATCTTAAAAAATATTTTAGAGTAAAAGAAAATAACGTCGAAGCTTTGTTTGATGAATTTGCATATCAATATAAAGAGTACAGTGACACGATTTATAATACTGAAAAAGGGTTTTATAAAAAATATCCAACAAAGACATACTACCTGTCCTCTAAGAAAACACCTATTATTAAAAAATATAAATTCTTTTTGATTGAAAATCAAATGGTTATTTTGGGTGCCTATCTAGGAGAAAAAGAAGTGGATTCAGAGATAGCCAATTCTTTTTTTAATGGAATAAAAATCGATGGCTTACAATCTTTTGATGTTTATTCCTCCAAAGCAAAACGTATCTTAAAAGATTTAGAGTCAAAAGATACACTTACAAGATTTCAGGCAAAAGGAGCTTTAGACTATTATACGTTTGAGCTGTCAGAAAAGAAAGTACTTGAAAAGGGTCTTTTTAAAACATATGAACAAGACACGGCTTATTATGGCATAAAAAATATGATTATTTACAATCTAGGACTTGTAGGAGATGATGCTTCTGTTTCTAAGTTAGTGTCGTATTATAACTCATCAAAGGCTACAAATAAGAACAGGCTTATGACACTTTCTGCGTTACCTTTAATTAAAACAGAAACTGCACATGAGGCCTATTTTAAACTATTGAATACAAACCCTCCTATACGTACTACTGAGGATCCATATCCTGTTTTAGAAACGGTTTCAGATTCTGTTTTTAACTATAAAGTGTACGGCGATGCCATTTTTGACCTTAATCATAATCCTCTTTTTAGAGATCATGTGATCAATTATTGGCGAGAAGTAATACGTCAAGATTCAACAGCTATTGACTATCTAAAAAGTAAAAAGGAAATGGTATTTGAATATTTTGAAAGTGATGTACGTACTCTCATCGATACGACAATTGCAGTAAAACCTTTATATCTTACTAATGAAGGGATTATTGCTGATTATATTAGTTTGATGTCCGCACTTGATTTGGATACAAAGAAAACAAAAACAGCCATAGAACAACTGCTGGCTGTTGCAGAAAAAAGGAGTTGGTACACCTACAGAATATATGATTATTATATCAACCACACCAAAACACCAGATACCGCTACGGTAGCTATTTTACTAGATGATTTGTATTATAGATTTGAGGCCATGGAATTGCTCATAAGTGCTGGTAAAAGTGATCTCATTCCAACATCTTATTTAGAAGCCATTCCTTTTAGCAAGCTATCCCTTTATTATAACATAGGAGAATATCATGGCTACCCAGATGACATGGAGTATCAAGAGACCATCATTTTTGAAGAAGAACCTTATGATGTGTATATAGCCTCAGTAACAGAAATATCAGAGGAAGAAGACGCACTCATAACAAAATATGTGGGAGTCGTCAAAAAAGATGCTGCAGATTTGGATAATTTTAAACTTCTAGATTCATATTATTCATACGATGTTATGACAGATAAACCGATTAAAGATCAGGCATTATCAATATTGAAGTCTTCAAAAGAAGAGTGATATTTTAATCTATTACTCTTGATATAAAATAACCATAGAGCGTTCGGGAACAGTTATACTTCCAGTAATCAGCGCTCCAGAATTAAATTGATCTCCAAAAACAGCTGTTTTCCAACGGCCTTCTATGTGATAGTTGTATGGTTGTGTTTGTGCATTATAGATCACGTATATGGTTTTCCAAGTATCTCCGTTTGCGTTATTATCTATTTGATAACTCACCAATCCATCTATGACGGTTTTAAATTCAAGATTCTGACGAACCGCTTCTGCAGTTGGCATTCTAAACGCAGGATGTGCTTTACGTAAGGCAATAAGATTTTTATAGTAGTCTACGACAGGAGCATACGTAGTTTTACGATTCCAATCTATTTGATTAATAGCATCTGGTAAGTTATACGAGTTATGTTCTTCATTTTTGGTACGCAACAGTTCTGCTCCTGCATGGATAAAAGGGATTCCTTGTGATGTAAGCACTACGGCATTGGCTAGTTTGTCCATTTTAATAATCGCTTCTTCTGTAGCATCTCTTCGAGAGACGTGTAATTTGTCATAAAGCGTATGGTTATCATGACAGGACACATACGAAATAGCTTGCCAAGGTTCATTGGTCCATGGCGCATCTGAATAGTTGACCCCTTTGTAATCAATTTGTGGATGCTGAATAGCCCCAACCACACCAAA
Source organism: Dokdonia ponticola (assembly GCF_042653865.1). Lineage (NCBI taxonomy): Bacteria > Pseudomonadati > Bacteroidota > Flavobacteriia > Flavobacteriales > Flavobacteriaceae > Dokdonia > Dokdonia ponticola. The sequence goes on from NZ_JBHSFV010000002.1 coordinate 20,147, forward strand.
TTTTATGGACTCTTCGGTTCCTTTTGCGCCACTCACAAATCCTGTACTTTGGTCATCAAACACAGATCCTTTTAACCCATCACGGATATCATCACTAAAAGCAGTTACATCTGGCATACGCTGTATATGTGCTTTGAGGGCTCTGTCTTCGATAGGGAGAGGTGAGTCGCCAGCGGTCCAACCTTCACCATACACGAAGATTTCAGGATCTACTTCTTTTAAGGTTTCGGTTACCGTATTCATAGTTTCGATATCATGAATGCCCATCAGATCAAAACGAAACCCATCCAAATGATACTCTTCTGCCCAATACTTCACAGATTGCACTATAAATTCTCGCATCATCTCTCGGTCTGAAGCGGTTTCATTTCCGCAAGCAGAGGCATCCGCATAGGAGCCATCTTCATTTTGACGGTAATAATAGCCAGGAAATTCTAAGCTAAAATTTGAACCATTGGTATCGCCTTTACCATTCGGCATTCCTGTATGATTGTAGACTACATCGAGAATGACGCCTATGCCACTTTCGTGAAAACGTACCACCATTTCTTTAAACTCTTTAATACGCACTTCGGCATTGTACGGGTCTGACGAGAAAGAGCCTTCGGGAACATTATAGTTCTGCGGATCATATCCCCAATTGTATTGCAGACTGTCTAGTTTAGTTTCATCGATGGAGTAGTGGTCATAGGTAGGTAAAAGATGTACATGCGTAATTCCCATATCGCGCATGTGATCAAAACCAGTGGCTACATCATTAGGTCCTTTTGTCCCTGATTCTACGAGTCCTTTGTATTTACCAGGCATCGAGGATCCTGATTGTGGATGGATGGTCATATCTCGTATATGCAATTCATAAATTACCGCATCATTAGGACTTTGTAAAGAAGGTCTTTTGTCTGTTGCCCACCCGCTAGGGTTGGTGCGTTCTACATCTAACACCATGGCTCTATTGCCATTAACGCCGACTGCTTTCGCATAGATACCAGGTGTTTCCTTAAGCCATTCGCCATCTATGTGTATTTGATATGTATAGTAAACGCCATCATAATCGCCTTTCAGTGTTTTGGTCCATTTTCCATTGGTAGAGGGTTTTAGTTGATGGGTTTCATACGCGTCTCCGCCATTTCCTGTTTTGTATAAATTCAATTGAACTTTTGTAGCCGTTGGAGACCAAATTTTAAAGGTGGTGGCCTCTTTGCTATACTCCAACCATAAATTTTTGTCTTCAGGTCCTTTGTAATCAGTATACGAACTGTGTGCTTTTGGAGAATAGGTAGCAGATTCTTTGCAGGATGTTATAAACATAAGGATACATGAAAATAGAATAATATAGCGCATTATAAGGATTGTTTGTATTTTTAAAGTCTCTCAGAAATAATAGATGTTTAAGCCTCTCTCAATATAGTGAGATATCTTTTTATAGGATGGATAGGAGTATAAGAATTTGTATATATAAGTAGTGTCATTCTACTCTCCAAAAAATAAAAGGAATCTCCATCTCTTCTGAAGATACGATCGCCGTAATGGTATCATCAAAGTAGCGATATTGTATATGCGTAGGGAAATCGTGCGTGGGATTATGGGCTAAAAATGTAGACACTGTTTTTTTAAGTATTTTAAAAGAAACGACAGGCTCTTTGCCACTTTGTATGTCTAGTTGCCAAGTTGTATCCCGCTTTATCAATTGCATTTGTTCTTTCCAGATCGTGTCGGTATCCTTCAGTGTATACCCTATTCCTTTGTAGGTAAGGGAGTCTGGTCGCTCCCATATTTCAAATGTTTTTTTTCCTTCTTGTTCATTGGTACGCTCCCAATGTCCGATCAAATAGTCAAAATCTCCTTTGGGTAATTGTGGCGTTATTTTCTTTTCACAAGAAATGAATAAAAAAATACTACATATATATGCTATTAATTTCATGATGTGTGGTGCTATTTGTATCCTAGCAATAGATACTAAAGTTACTTTTTTTAAGTTAATTATTTTACTATGTATATAACTAAACGATTATATTAGCAAAAAATAAAACTATGAGAATCTTATTTGCCCTTATTTGTTGTACTTTTTTAATGTCTTGTGGAAGTGATGATGGAGGTGATGCCAATCCAACTATAGAGTGCGTAGATATCGCTCTTCCTGCCTTTCGCATTCAAGTAACCAATGCAAGTACAGACTTGCCATTACCTGGTGTCACTATAACGGCTAGAGAGAGTAATACGTTTGAGGAGATTCTTATGGAAGTATCTACTTCTCCAGGAACCTATCAGGGAGTTATTGAAAGAGAAGGCTCATACACCTTAGTTGTTGAGATCGATGGTTTTCAAACGGTAATCACAGAAGCAATTCCTGTTGTGCGACTTAATGATGGATGTGACACCTTAGATACACAAGAGTTGTCTTTTGCGCTTGAAGAATTATAAAAAAATATTCATAACGCAGTGTAAATTTTTTGTAGTCAAAATATAGAACATCCTCTCAAGCTCTGATATTAAATATCTACACATATAGAATATCACTTAACACTAATGACTCTTGTTTTTGAGAGGGTATCATGCCAACCTCTGGCACCATCTCCTAGAAATGAAAAAGCTTCAAATGGAATATATCTACAAAGTGATCGCAAAAGAATAGCATCAAAATTAGCTTTCTCTCCATTTTCAGCAACGACTTTGGTTTGTGTAATGAACTTCGCCACGGTTCTTCCAGTCAGTGTCTCAAGTGTTGTAAAATAGATCATTCCGCACAGAAAGCCAAGCCCATACTCTATAAGTAAATTCTCCTGTTCAAATATGGATAAACTATCTGGGCTTATCAAAGCTATGATAACTCCTAAAACAATTCCAAAAAGAAAATTGAAAGCTAATAGAAAAAGAAGATCTAAAATATAGTTTGCAAAACGAGTTCCTGCACTTACTGTTTGGTGGGTGAGAACCTGATCTTTATTGTTTTTTTGCGTTGCTTTTGTTAAAATGTGATCGACCTCAAATAATTCACATTCATTTTGAAAGGTGGCCTTTTCATTAGTATATCTGCAAATAATACCTTCTGTGTAGTCAAATTTTTGGTGTTTACAGATGTTACAAAATTCTAATTGTTCTTCTCTAGTCATATAGCTTTCTTTTAATACGTTACAATATAATGCATCTACTTAGGACACAAAATGTTTTTTTTAAAAAAAATAGTGTCAATAGCCCTGTTAAAAACTCATTTATTTTGTCGTTTAGAATTTTGAATTCCTGATGTTAAAATTGGTATTTTTGCCTATGCAAAACAACGTCCTTATTTTAGACTTCGGGTCTCAGTACACACAGTTAATTGCACGCCGTGTTCGTGAACTTAACATCTACTCAGAAATTAAACCTTATAATAACCCTCCTAAAGATTTATCCATCTACAAAGCAGTGATTCTTTCGGGATCGCCACATTCTGTTAGAGAAGGAAATCCACCACACCCGGATCTCTCTGAAATCAAAGGAAAAAAACCGTTGTTGGGTGTTTGTTATGGCGCACAGTACTTAGCTCATTTTCATGGAGGTGAAGTAGGACAATCTAATACGCGCGAGTATGGTAGAGCCAATCTCTCTATGATCAAAGAAGGAGAGCCTTTTTTAGAAGGGGTATCTGCAAACTCTCAAGTTTGGATGAGTCATAGTGATACTATAAAAAAATTACCTGAAGGTGCAGTTCGTATTGCTTCTACGCATGATGTAGAGAATGCAGGATACCGCATTGAAGGCGAAGATACCTATGCCATTCAGTTTCATCCAGAGGTATATCACTCTACCGACGGAAAAAAAATACTAGAAAATTTCTTAGTCAAAATCGCTGGTGTTGCCCAGACCTGGACGCCTGACGCGTTTGTGGAGACTACGGTCGCCGACCTAAAATCAAAAATAGGGAATGATCGCGTGATCCTTGGACTCTCTGGTGGCGTAGATAGTACAGTGGCAGCAACTTTATTACATAAAGCTATTGGAAAAAACTTACACTGTATTTTTGTAAATAATGGGTTGTTACGTAAAAATGAATACACCGATGTCCTGAAACAATACGAAGGATTAGGTCTTAATGTAAAAGGGGTAGACGCTTCGGCACGCTTCTTGGACGCGCTGGAAGGAGAAAGTGATCCAGAGACCAAACGTAAAGCCATTGGACGTGTATTTGTAGAAGTATTTGATGACGAAAGTAAATTGGTTGAAAATGCTACTTGGTTAGCCCAAGGAACCATTTATCCCGATGTTATTGAATCGGTAAGTGCAACAGGAGGACCTAGTGCTACGATAAAATCACATCATAATGTTGGGGGATTACCAGATTATATGAAATTAAACGTGGTAGAACCTTTACGTATGATATTTAAAGACGAAGTGCGTCGCGTAGGAGCAACGCTAGGACTCTCACAAGAGTTATTAGGGAGGCATCCTTTTCCTGGTCCAGGTCTTGCCATACGTATCCTCGGAGATATCACCAGAGAAAAAGTACGTATATTACAAGAGGTTGATCATATTTTTATAAAAGGCCTCAGAGATTGGGGACTCTATGATAAAGTATGGCAAGCGGGAGCAATGCTACTACCAGTTAACTCCGTAGGAGTCATGGGCGATGAACGTACGTATGAAAAATGTGTCGCTTTGAGGGCTGTCGAAAGTACCGATGGAATGACTGCAGATTGGGTACACTTACCGTATGAATTCATGCAAAAAGTATCCAATGATATAATAAACAAAGTAAAAGGCGTTAATAGAGTAGTATACGATATTAGCTCCAAACCACCAGCCACTATAGAGTGGGAATAAAATAATACTATGAAACATCTTTTTTTGATATGCATGTGTGTGTTGTCGTTCGCTTTCGCGAAAGCGGAACCTTTCACAGCCACATTTTTTCAGGAATTTATTTCACATCAAGTCACCAAAGGGGAAACTTTATATAGTATCGCCAAAAAATATAATCTCAAAGAAAAAGAGATTGTAAAACTGAATCCTGATGCAAAAGACAGAGTGTATGAAGGTCTTGTACTTATACTGCCTGCATCGGCAAGTACATCAACCGAAACGACCGCTACTGCTCAAGAGGATATACGTTTTAAAACGCATAAGGTGAGACGTAAAGAGACCTTATATAGTATTTCAAAGAAGTATGATGTTACTCAGGATGTGATAAAAAAATACAACAAACGTTTATATAGTGAGACACTCCGTAAAGGTGATAAAATTAGAATTCCTCTTAACTATGTAGGCGTTGTAGAAGAAAAAGTAACCATCACCAATACAGGAGGTGGAATTTCACAAGATGATGCTCCCAAAGATGGCGGACCTACATATACTTCGTATGTAGTGCAACCCAAAGAGACCAAATACGGTATCGCACGTCTGTATGGCATTACCATCGCCGAGTTGGAAGCAATGAACCCAGAAATGAAAGATGGGTTACAATTAGGACAAACCATACGAGTTCCTAATACTCAGCTTGAGAAGACGGACACAGCAGCTATTAATGAAAATCTATATGCCTTCTACGAAGTTAAAAAAGGAAATACGATTTACAGTTTATTAAAACAGTTTGACATCACAGCCGATACACTAGTGACGTTAAATCCAGCAATTGCTGATGGTCTCAAAGAAGGGATGATTTTAAAAGTACCTAAGGGTGTTTCTGGAACTATTACGGGGAGTACAGGAAATGAAGGAAATACCGTAGCTATTGTATCAGAAACGACAAAAACAAGTCTGCTGGATAGCTTATCTGATTTTTCGACAAAGAAAATCGTACTCATGCTGCCTTTTGGACTGACACGTACAACAGCAGATTCCTTATCTAATGCAGAAGATGTAATTAAAAATGATAGAGCTTTACGCATTTCTTTAGATTTTCATAGTGGCGTTTTACTCGCATTAGAAAAAGCAAAACAACAAGGTATCTCTACAGATTTAAAAGTATATGATACGGAGTATGTAAGAGGAGAAACTGCTACCAATGCCAGAAAAGTAGAACGTATTATTACTGAAAATGATTTTTCTGATGTAGATGTCGTCATCGGGCCCTTGTTATCAAGTAACTTTAATAGAGCATCTAGTTTATTAGCAACCCAAAATATCCCTTTAATCTCACCGCTTACACAACGAGAAGTAGATTTTAGATCTAATGTTTTTCAATCACGGCCTAGTGAAGCACAATTGAGAGCGGTGATGCTTGACTACATAAAAGAAAGAGCAGACGGTAAAAATATAGTTGTCATAGCAGATAAGAAAAACAGCAAAATAAAATCAAAGCTGCAATCTCTTTTTCCAAACGCAAAAATGGTCACCTTTAGAGAAGGCGATAACGGTCCTTATTTGGGACAATACGATATTTCAGATAAGATATCAGAATTTCAGGAAAACTGGGTTATTTTAGAAACCAATGATGTTCCAATAATAAGCTCGGCAACAACAAAACTTGCGACCTTACTCACTTCACGTAAAGTGACATTGTTTACAACATATAAAGGAACAGCGTATGACAGTGATGCGATACAGCATATGGATTTAATGCATCTCAACTTTCACTTTCCCTCTATGAATAAAGAATATGATTACACATCTACAAAAGAATTTGTAGATACGTATCAGGATCTTTATAAAATAACGCCAAGTGAAGAGGCAATAAGAGGATATGACATTACGTATGATACCTTATTGCGTCTTGCTTTTGCAAAGAATCTTTATGATGCTGCAAGTACAGGAATTGAGACAAGTTATATAGAAAACAAATTTCGGTACGACCAAAAGTCTTCTGGAGGATTTTATAATAATGCCATCTATCTTATGAAGTATTCTGAAGGACTGATGCTAGAAGAAATTACAATTTCAAAAATAAGTGAGGTAATGGAAGAAGATTAAGAACATTCCTTACTACTCATAAAAAAACGGCAAATACTTTCTAGTAATTGCCGTTTTTTTGTGAGGTTATTTTTATACTAATTATAACCCTCCGTTCGCTTGTAAATCTGCAATGCAAAGCGGATCAAAATCTGGAATGGTAGCAACATCACTTGTATTAAAAATACTCGTAACCGTTTGGAAAAACATCAAGCATCCCTCTACGTTACAATGCCTAGGGTTATCTTCATCTTCATGATCAGATGTGAGTGGCGTTCCTACGTTGACCAGTCCAAAAATATGTCCAAACTCATGGCGAAGGGTTGAAGTTTCTAGTAGTGTCCTGTTAATAGGTGTGGGGGAGGTGTTTGCCAGGTCTATAAATGTTTTTTCGTAAATCACCATAGAGGTGTTGCGATATGCAGTCCCTAATACAAAAGAATTTCCTGAGTTGGACGCTGATATGCCATCAGAAAAGAACATCCAAACACCAATTTCATCTCCATTATTAAACACCGTACGATTCGCATCTTCGATGGCTACAATTTCATTAATATCATAAGGAGCTGTTTCAGTAGGTGTGATGAGACGTTCTACAATGGTAATACCATCTGGTTTATCTAAGCGTTCTTCCAAAAAACTTTGTATCAAGTCTATCGTTGTTTGTGTAGGTCTGAAACCATCAGCATAGGCAAGTTCTAGTCGTAAACTTCTAAATGCTGTAGCCGCGAGCAAATCATTTGCCGATGTACCTAAGGGTTGTTGGTTTGCAGTTGTATTCGTATTTGTCTCAGGAGGTGTCGCTTCATCGTCATTTCCGCACCCTACAACGGTAAAAGCGGCGCATAAAAGCATAAGCATAGGGAATCGTAATCTTTTCAATATCATTTTTATATATTTAAACCTCTAATTTAATCGTAAAAAAGATGAAAAAATTACTTTTGGCGCTATTTTTTTTAAGTTCGTTACAATTTACTGCTCAGGAATCTACCTATCATCAGGATGTTTTGAGGTATCTTACGATGAACGGTACTGCAAATCAATACAGTGCAGCTATCGACCAATTATTTGAATTATTAGGGAGACAATATACCTCTCAAAATGTACCAGACACCGTATGGGTCGAACTCAAAAAAGAAACCACGCCTGAGTTAAATAAAATTTTAAATATGCTTGTCTCTGCTTATCGTGGCACGTATTCTCAAGAGGATATACAACAGATGATTGCTTTTTATGAAACCCCTACAGGCAAACAATTGCTAGCAGATAAGACCGCACTAGACTATGAACAGCAAAAGACCGCTTCGGCGTTTTATAATTCACCAACAGGTCAAAAGATTCTTACCTCGGAGCAGCAAATTGCGCGTAGTGTAGGCGAAATTTCAGAAATCTGGAGTCGTGATTTATATAGAAGTATCATTGATAAACTTGCCGACAAAGGCTTCATTATGCCACAGTAAGTCTGGCTAAATAATCATAATGTCCCCCTTCTACAATGAGTTCGCAATCGAGCTCATTTTTTTTTGCATGCCACGCAAGGGTTTCAAAATCTAGATATAACCATTTAAAATCCTCAGAACGCTGCCCCTTATAACTCATACCCATGACCACTTCACCGTAATAATTGCTATGGATATCTATCCAATACCCTCCATCATCGGTTTCATACATGTACTTGATGTCAGAACCATCTATCAAGATTTGCCCGCCTAGTTTCAGCATCGATTTGAGATGTTGTAAGTAGGTGTCTACTTTTGATATTTCTTCAAAAATTCCCGTACCATTCATAAGGATCAGTAAGGTATCATACTGCTCTTTGTGATCTAATATATGAGACGTTATGGTCTTTTTCAGGGTACGCTTTCGCGAAAGCGCACCACACCCCACCGAATGATCGAGTGCGGTAACATCTATTCCGTTTTCTTGTAACCACAGGCTATGACTCCCGGCACCACTGCCTATATCGAGTGTTTTTCCTTGGGAAAGCTGTAATGCTTTTTGCTCTATCAAAGGCATTTCGGGAAAGGTGCGAAATAAATAAGGGATGGGAATGATATCATCTTCAGCAATCGAAGAATGTACGATAATATCCTCTGTGTATTGATCTTCAAAATAATCATTAACTGCCTGTCCAAAGATGTCTATATCCATAATACTGCTTACATTTGTACTATGGACGACCTACTTAAATCATTACCACAGCTTGCCAAAGATAAACATAACGAGAACAAAAAGTTCTTTGCAAAGCTGCGTAAAAAACCACCTAAAAAGTTAGATTATATCATGCAGGAATTGCATGAAGCCGAGTTTGAGCGTACCGACTGTTTAGAATGTGCTAATTGTTGTAAAACAACAGGTCCCCTTTTTACAGATAAAGATGTGACGCGTATTTCCAAGCATTTCAAAATGAAAGAGCAAGCGTTTATTGATACGTATTTGCGTATTGATGAGGACAATGATTATGTCTTACAAAGTGTGCCTTGTACCTTTTTAGGCGCTGATAACTACTGTTCTATCTATGAAGTACGTCCGAAAGCGTGTAGAGAATTCCCACATACGGATCGAAAAAAGTTTCAGCAGATTTCGAATCTTACCCTTAAAAATGTAGCGATTTGTCCTGCTGCTTTTACTATTGTTGAAGAAATGAAACGTAGGATTCCGTAGTAATTACCCTAGCTGACCATTAAAATAGGTAAGTACATTTTCAAATGCCTCTTTGGTAGGATGGCCGTCTTTGTCTACAAAATCTAGGGTTAGTATAGAGTGTCCTTTTCCGGGAAGCTCGTGTAAGATGATACGTTCTTTATCTGAATTAAACGCTTTCTGATAAGCATCAAAGCGCTTGGCAGTACAGATTTTGTCTCCTTGTATGCGTGCGCAATGCATAGGTCCCACTTGATCTAATCTATTTTTTACAGCCATGATCTCTTCAGGACTCATATGGATGTGTTTTTGTCTTGCAAGCGGAAGTGATGGCTGACTTGCAAAGCCAGCCAGTACAGCCTTATTTGCCATGAGAGAGATGGCAAAATTACCTGTGAGACACATACCTATCACAGCAACCCCGTCTACTTGGTATTTATTTTTGGTCGCCGTACAAAGGTCTGATAAAAAATCAACTATTGGGCTGGATTCATTTTTTGCAAACAACCGAAACTGTCTACGCATACAAAACACTTTGAAGGTATTTACTACTACCGCTGTTTTCCCTATTTTTCCAAATAAATGAGGTAATACAACAGTATAGCCTTCATTCACAAACCGATCTGCTAGCGCTAGTGTTTCTTGACCTATTCCTGGTAATTCTTGTATAAGGATGAGTACTTTAGATCCGTTGCCTTGAGTATACACCTCATGAGTCACCGTTTTGCCATTACGTAATGTACTTGTAAAGGCTTCTTTTTGGTACGCATCAATTTGTGTAATTGTAGGCATGGTGATAGGATATTTGGTAAAAAAGTAGCAATATTTAGTATTATCGCTACCTAAATATACTACAAATCAAATGGATAAACACATATTTTATAATGAGTGCGTCTGTATGAAGTAAAAAGTTAGTTATGAGGCATCTTGGCTGTCTGCGATTATTTTTCGGATGTTGTCGTTAGGAATCATATCAATAGTAAGGTTGATCCGTTCTTCTGACCCTCCATTCACTACGCGATGCGGATCTGTAAGTCTGAGGTACCAACATTCTCCTGGGCGCATCGGGACTTCCGTTCCGTTAAGGAAAAAGGCTACTTGATCATTGTTTAGAATCGGGACAGTAAGTCTAATGACGGAGCGTTCGATTTCTAATCCGAGGGTAGGATCTGTATGCTCTTGTACGACAGAGTCTGGTGCGAGGCGTAATACACGCACTAATGTCACATCTGTAATAGCTGAAAAAGTATCGATCACACTTTTTAAATACGGAGAGGCATTGAGTTGTGGGGTGTCCATCCAATCTGTCCATGATCCATCGGCATAATCTAAAGCAGGAGGTGGGAAGGGTAAAGATCTATCGACCTCGTGGGCTGGCGCTCGTAATGGAATCACATTGTAATATTCAAAATGCCCTAGTTTTAGAGATTCAAATTCTTCCAGCATTTTTGCTGCATCAAATGAAAAAGGAAGTTTGATTCGATCTTTAGATTGCGTTTTTGTTGTTGTGGTATCCATGAGTAATAATGAAAATAGGTTTGTTTTAAAGCTTCAAAATACTGATTTTATATGAAATTAAAACCACGTAATTCTACTTGATTTTAGGAGTTTCTTTCTGATAGAAGGGTGTTTTCGCGAAAGCGGATTCTTTTTAATAAACGATTAGAATTTAAAGGAAAACCGGTACGTCCGTGAAGGAATAGGTCGTTTCTAAATATGATCAAGTCATTTTCTTTTAGCTTGACGCAAAAGGTGTGCGCTTCACAAACCCGATCTAATTGATCTAATAGGTCGAGTTCTTGCTTTGTTAACTCGCTATAGGACTCCATTATTAATCGATTGTAGCAAATACTGAAACCTGTTGCTGTCTGCGAGAGAATCGTTCGTTTTACGGTGTTAAACGTCCACATTTTTGTGCTTAATATGTCTATTAACTCTTCAGGAAGATGTGTTATTAAATCAGGAAGGGAGATAAATAAGCTTTCGCCTCCTTCTTGACTGGGTTTCACACAATACATAGCAACATAGGCAGGCGGGATCTTAAAATCAGAACCATCGGTATGAACGGGAAAAAATAAATTAGAGGTGGCATAGGATGTAAAACAACCTTTTATGTTTTGTACTGTCACCTGAAAAATACTTCCCTCGTCTTGATTGCGTGATTCTTGTATGGGCGTTCCTAAGGGAGCAAGAAATGTGTCTAATAGCTGATCGTTATTTGGGAAGTTCTCAATGAGAATTATTTGATTAGGAGTTGCTTTACACTGTATTACAAACTCGGTATCTTTTATGGTATGATAGTCATCCTTAATCAACGCGCATCCCTTTATCTATGTGTAATGTGATGGTGTCTGATAGTGAAATTCCTAGGTCAGTCATCTGCGTATCAAGTGTTTTTAACCTTTTGGAATTGATGAAATACTCATAGGGCACTTTCAAAGCACGTCTATTGGGGGGTGCTCCTCCTTGTATGGTATAGAAGTCGTCTTTCTGAATGGCTTCATGAAAAGCTGCCAGCATTTCTTTTACCGTCGCTTCGGGACTGATTTCTAAGTTTACTGCCCCCGAGCCTATGGTGCCTGTATATTCGATTTGGATGTTCATGGGTTGGGTTATTTGTTTTTTTTGTGGATTTAATACGCTTAGTTTCAATAAAGGTATTAAATAAACCCGCATTATGTATTAGAACTTCGTAATGAGGTTTAAAGAAGCAATAAAATATGGCGTTTTCTGAGTTTTAGCATAGCATCGCTATGGTTAAACTTAAAAAGGTAGTGTAACGGTATATTTTGAAGCTTATTTAAGTTGTAATAGATTTTCTAATGCATAATTCGGGATAAATACATTACTGACAGACAGAAGCGAAGTATATAAAAACAAAAAAACCTGAATAACGCTAAAGCTATTCAGGTTTTTATCGTAACGAATCAATGACTATGATTCTATTTTTTTTAGTTCTCTATAATTGCGATCTAAACGTCTCATCAAAATACCATAGATCATTTTATAAAAGCCCCACATGATAAGCATAATAACACTAATGACGGCCGCAAATTGTAAAACAAGCACGGTCATACTGCGATCTGCAAAATCTCCTGGGTCATTTTGCATCGAGATAACAAAAGCTATCATGGCGCTCACCGCAAGAAATGCCATACTGAACCAGATGTAGTATTTGACTGTTTTACGTGTTTTAATGATATTTTCTAATAATACTTTAGAAGAATCGGTGGTTTCTATGCGTTTGTAATTTCTATAAAACCAAAATACAAAGAAGACCAAGGCTGCAATATGTAGTATGGGTAAGATCGTATCAAATGTTTGGAGGCCGTGTTCTTTTTCAAATTGCTTGGTATCTTCTCCGCCAAAGGAAAAGGTGAGCACCACCCAAAATAAAAATTCCAGCATACTGATAATAAAAATCCACTTGACAATAGAGGAGGATTTTTTCAAGAGCATGGGGTAAATCTCTTGCTTGCTAAGCTTAGGAAGAGTTCCTTCCTGCTTTTGCCACTCTTTTTTTAATAATTCTAATTCATCTACCATAACTACGATGGGTTTACTAGTTTCTTGAGTTTTCCTTTGACACGATTCATTTTTACTCGGGCATTTACCTCAGTAATTCCCATCGTTTCAGAAATCTCTTTATAATTTTTATCTTCTAGATACAGAAAAACCAGAGCTTTTTCTATGTCATTTAAGTCTTTGATGGCAGTGTACATCACCTTCAATTGTTGTTCAATAGTATCGTCATAGTCTTCTGATGAGATACGGAACATCACATTGTCAAAGTCTTGTGTTTGTACAGTACGTTTTGACTTTCTGTAAAGTGTAATCGCTGTGTTCAGCGCCACACGATACATCCAAGTACTAAATTTTGCATCTCCTCTAAATTTTGGAAATGCGCGCCATAATTGTATTGTGACTTCTTGAAAAAGGTCATTATGCTGGTCTCGATTATTGGTGTATAATCGGCAGACTTTATGCACAATATTCTGGTTTTCTTCCAGAAGTGTCACAAATTGTTCTTGTAAGTGTTTGTCCAAGGATTGATCGTTAGTTACCTATTGGTAGCGTATGTTGATGTAATGTTACAAAACAAATATGCTTTTATTGCAAAAAAAAATGTTTTAGCTTAACGAGGATATTTCTTCTTCATATACGCTACCGATTGTGCAATGATTTTTTTAAGGATAGTTAGGTTTACATCAGCGAGTTTGTTGATGTATAAACAGGATTTACTGGTTTTATGCTTTCCCAATTTCTCAAGAAGGGATTCAAAATTGGTAAATCCCGGCATGATATAAACACTTATATTTTGTTTACGGGGTGAAAAGCCTACGATAGGCCAGTCTCCTTCATGACCACTGGCATATACATAATGGTAAGTATCAAACCCGACGATACTTTCGCCCCACATTTTTGGAGCCATGCCTGTGATCTCAGTCATTATTTCTAAGAGAACAAAACTATCTGCTCGTTTTACAGGATGCTCAACAGCATTTAAAAAGTCTTCGACAGAGGCATTAGTTGCTTTGGTTTTTACATCACTCATGGAAATTTACGTTTAGAAATTTATATGGTTGAGAGTTGAGGTGTCTATTGTTTAAGTATTTGAAAATGTATATGTTAACCGTTCTTGTATTTATCATTGAGCCCAATCCCTTTTAGGATCATAGGGATGCATTTTTCAAGTCTCCGTACTCGGGTAGCTTCTTGTTTAGCACCTCCTATATGTTCTGTGTATTCTCGTTGTTTGCCAGAGGATAAGGCTTCAAAAGCGGTTTTTAAGGGTTGCGCTTTCGCGAAAGCGGACTCCAATTCAGTAGGAATAGTAATCTTTTTCTTACTACGGTCAGGTTTGACCTCTTTCCCGTCTTTTGCGTTTTGAATCGCTTCTATAAGATATTGGCCGAGAATACTCGCATCAATAGCTTCTAGTGATTCATAGTGCAAGGAACGCATGGCCTTGGTTTTTCCGTCTTGTGCATTGCGTAAAAGATTTTTTTTATCCTTTAAGAATACCCCCTGAAAAAACCAAAGGCCAAAATGGTTTTTAAACTGTGCAATACCCACAACATTCCGTCCGTTAATTGTATAACAAGGGATGTTCCATTTCCAATCTTCTTCTAGTGGGGTGTCTTTAATAATAGCACGCAGTTGCTGAATGCCTTTTCGCCAAGGAGAAGGTTTTGTAAAGTAGTGTTCTAGTTTCTCTGACTTCTGCATGTTCTATCATTGATTTCACAACTGCTATTAGTTCTTAATAATTTTTAATGTATGTGTTTTTTGAGGACTCGTAATACGTACAAAATAGACGCCTTTGGTAAAGGAACGGCTATCAATGACTTCTCCAGTATCAAGACCCGTAAATTGAGTTTGTAGGTATACTTGTTTTCCACTCATATCAAATACTTCTATTTTAGAGATAAATGTAGCAGGGGGGAGGAGTACTTGAAACTGATCTGACACAGGGTTAGGGAAAATACGTACGTTATTTTCAAGGGAGTTGTCTGGTAGCGAAAGCACAAAATCATCATATAATATCTGGAGTGAATCTATGGGTTCTTCACCAAAAGGCATTTCTTCTATATTTAATCGTAATGTAGGATCTCCGGGCGCATCTGTCGCTTGATAGACCACAAGGTATGCGGCTGTAGAAGAGGTACCTCGATCTAGGCATCTTGCATCAGCTCCTGCAAAATTTGCGCCTTGCATTGCTGCCATTAATTTGTCTGCAAGATTTCCATCCGTATTATTGAAGTTGTTTTCCATATTGGTAAGCACGGTTTCGTTTAGCAAGATATTTCCTTGTACACTATAGGTGGCTCCCTGAATATCATCTTTAAAATCGTCTGCGAGGTTGCCTGTAAAACCTGCGGTTCTTGGGTTTCCTTGTGGATCTAGATCGGCGATCCCATATTGTCTAAAGGCTGGATTAAAATTCTGAGAATTACAATTATCATTATTTACTAAAAAATCAATAATCTCATCGGGAGAAAGGCCTGCTTCCATTTGCTCAATAGCACTTGCTAGGTTTGAGTTAGGAATACACACATAGGCTTGAGAGTTAACGCCTCCACGTCCGGGGATAATATCGGTAATAATATCGATAAGACCACCAAAAGCGCCAATTCCGTCTACACAGGAAGCTCCTGCAGAGCCGACTTCACCAGTGGCAGGATCTACCGCAATGATGGAAAAGGTGTCTTGCGCATACAGATGAAAACTTAAGAGTAAGGCGATAAGAAATGTGTAGTTTTTTTTCATGGTACTTTTTAAAGCTAAAGTTACTAAATTCTGAGGAATGTATTTAGGCTTTCACAAACAGATTTAGCCATGATTGGGTAAGCATTTTTGGTGGTACGCTACAATTGAGGATTAAAAAATGACGGTTGGGTAGGTTATGCTTTCGCGAAAGCGTACGAATCCACATTTTTGTTTCATCAATATTTTAAACCACTCATTATGATATCTAAAATACAATTAGACAAATCCCGATTAGATTTGGCACAAAGAGCTAAACAAGGGATTGATTTTATTACTTCAGCAACGATTATTTGGCTGTTTATTACCATTATTTGGAGTACAGATATGGTAGTTGGAACTAAAAATACCATGACACTTGCAGTTAGTGGTGTCATGATGCCACTGGCGTTATTATTTTCAAAAATCTACAAGTCACAATGGAAGATTAAGGATAATGCGTTACATCCGTTAGGGTTGTTGTTGAACATTGCACAACTCTTCTATTTTCCTATTCTTGTACTGGTGATTAAATTCATACCTGATTATTTTGTTACTGTATATATGATTATTACGGGCGCTCATTTTTTTCCATATGCATGGTTTTACAAGCAACCTATGTTTGCTATCATGGCGGGAGTCATCTCTGTAGGAGCACTCATTTTAAGTTTAACTGTACAAACTTCATCACCTTTACTAGCGCCACTTTCCATGGTCATTGTGCTAGGTGTATTTACTGTGTTCTTGTACCTATCTAACAAACGACTATCGTCGACCGCTATCCATAGCGTAGCCTAAAGCAACAAATCATCAATCATCAATCAAAATCAATTAGTATGAACTATATATATGCCTTACTTTTACTTTTTTGCATCAGTAGTTATGGACAAACCACGGTAACGGGAACGGTCACAGACAGTAAAGGAATTCCTATTGAAGGGGCTAATGTGTATCTAGACGGCACTTATGATGGTGCTTCTAGTGGAGTAGATGGAACGTTTAGTTTTACGACCAGTGAAACAGGAGATCAGGTATTAATTGTTACTTTTCTTTCGTACGAATCGTATTCTTATTTTGGACCTGTTTCGAGTATGAAGGATTTGCCTATAAAAATGAAAGAGGATGTGAATTCTTTGAATACGGTGGTGATTTCTGCGGGGAGTTTTGAGGCGAGTGATAATAGTAAGATTTCGGTGTTAAAACCATTGGATGTAGTTACTACGGCAAGTGCTTTAGGCGATTTTGTTGGGGCTTTACAAACGCTTCCAGGAACAACCACGGTGGCAGAAGACGGACGTCTTTTTGTACGTGGGGGAGATGCTGGGGAAACACAAATATTCATTGATGGAATTCGCGTATTTACACCGTATACACCTACCACCAACAATATTCCTACTCGCGGGCGATACAGTCCGTTTTTATTTGATGGGATTACATTTTCTACAGGAGGATATTCCGCAGAGTATGGAGAAGCACTTTCCAGTGTATTGTTATTAAATACAATAGATGAACCTGATCAGAATAAAACAGATATTTCTGTGATGTCTGTTGGCGGTGGGGTAGGGCTGACGCGAAAATGGGAGAAGTCTTCTCTAAGTGTAAGCACATCTTATATTAATTTAGCTCCCTACATTGCTGCGTATCCTGATCGTAATGATTGGTCAAAACCTTTTGAGGCGCTTTCTGGAGAGGCAGTGTATCGATACCGAACCAGAGATGGATTGTTTAAATTATATACCGCATTTGATACCTCCAACTTTGAATTAAATCAAGAGGATATTAACCTAGGTGAAGGGGTTGATTTTGCTTTAAAGAATAGTAATTTATACGTGAATACATCATATACAGGAGTATTGTCTGATACGTGGAGCATCCAAACTGGGGGAAGCTATACGTTTGCAAATACCAATGTAGGAGTCATTACAAATGATATAAAAAGCACAGAAAACTCAGCCCATTTTAAGGTCAAGTTGAAGAAACGTTTTTCAAATCGTTTGAAGCTATCGATGGGAGCAGAGCAATTCATTACTGATTTTAATGAAGATTTTACGGGTGTTTTTGATACAGAAACTTTTGAAGATACGTATGGCTATGACAGTGCTATCAGTGCACTTTTTACAGAAGCAGATGTTATTTTTTCTAAGAAATTAGCTTTAAAAGCGGGTTTGAGAGGCTCATATAGTGATCTTGCGAGTCAGATGACGGTTTCACCACGTATATCCTTGGCCTATAAAACAGGTGCTAAAAGTCAGTTGTCTCTTGCGTATGGGGATTTTTATCAAAACCCTACCAATGATTTTTTGAAGTTCAGCCAAGCTTTAGAAGCTCAAAAAACACAGCATTACATATTGAATTATCAGTATAATAACAACGGCCGTATTTTCAGAGCAGAAGCGTATAGAAAGTCATATGATCGTCTAGTGACGTTTGATACAGCATTTGCAACCACACAGAGTACGTTTGCCAATACAGGCGATGGGTATGCACAAGGACTAGATGTCTTTTGGAGAGATAATACGAGTATTAAAAATATGGACTATTGGGTAAGTTATTCTTTTTTAGATACTGAGCGACAGTATCTTAATTTTCCCGAGCAGGCACGACCTTCTTTTGCCAATACGCATAATTTTTCAGCCGTTGTAAAATACTTTATTACTGATTGGAAATCACAAGTTGGATTTAGTTATCAATATGGTTCTGGGCGTACGTATACCAATCCTAATACCCCTGGTTTTTTACAAGAGGAAACCAAATCATTTAATAGTATGAGTCTTAACTGGGCCTATTTGATCTCACAGCAAAAGATTTTATATCTATCTGTAAATAATGTGCTAGCATTTAAAAATGTAAACGGGTTCCAATACAGTGATACGCCAAATGCCAACGGGACTTTTGATAGAAGAGCCTTAACCCCAGCAGCAGATCAGTTCTTTTTTGTTGGTTTTTTCTGGACAATTAGTGATGATAATAATAGTAATCAATTGGATAATCTATAAACACAAATTCCTCGATGTATGTCGAGGAATTTGAATACACACAGGTAACTACGTTTAAGAAGGTTTGCAACCTAAAACCCCCGCACTAAAATCTGTGCAAATTCCTGGTAATACATTATGACTATTACAACCTCCAGATGCTGTGTAACAGAAATCCCCTTCATTTTTTCCTGCACATCCTCCAAAACAATAAGCACCTCCACCTTGAATGTTTTGTTGTTGTTTTTTTGATAATGCGTCGCCTAAATTTGAAATGTTTTTTAACATATTTTTGAAATTTTAAATAGTAAAAAAATGTGATAATTTAAAGACACTCACTCTTTGTGTCTACTTTTTGAAATAAATAATACTGTCTAAAGTTGGTTTTTTTAGTTCGAGGAGGCAATAGGCGTTTCATAAGTGTGAGTACTTATTTCAAATTCGTAAGCTGGTACTGATTGTAGTTTACATGAACAATTGTTTTCCAATACAATAGGGGGTATCTAGAAGGGGTGCTTTTATTAGAAGATCATTATCCCCGTGATAGATCAATTCTTTTTTGTAGGGTTCTTTTGGACCATTAGTGACGATAAGAATAGCAATCAATAGGGTGCTCTATAAACACAAATTCCTCGATATATATCGAGGAATTTGACAATGGATAGTTAGCTTGTATACTAAAGAGGGATACATGTTAATGACCCACCAGAGTTTCCACAAATCCCTGGTTTTGCTAAACGGCAACTTCCTGAATTTGTATAACAGGAATCACCTCCATTTTTTCCTACACAACCACCCTTACAAAAGGCATCGCCTCCTTGGATGTTTTGTTGTTGTTTTTTTGATAATGAATTTCCTAAACTTGAAATGTTTTTTAGCATGACTTTAAATTTTAAATAGTAAATACATGTGATCATTTAAAGACACTCACTTTTTGTGTCTGCTTTTCGCGAAAAAATAATAAGATCTAAAAGTGGTTTTTTTATTTCAGGAAGGCAATAGGTATTTCATAAGTGCCCGTAGTTATTTCAAATACGTAGTCTATGATCAAAGATTGAATGTAGTATAAAAAAAATCCTTAGACGTGGGTCTAAGGATTATGTATATGACTAAAAAAGTTAGTTCATGAAGGTTGTAAAGTCAAAATTATATGCTGTGTATTCACAGGAAGTCTGATTTGGTGAAAATCGTGTGGGTCTTACTAGTACAACTGGACCATCCGTACTATTAATATATGCTCGATTTACATCTTGATATACTATTTCATTGACATCTCCACATATAATTTGAGTTATATACCTTTTGTATCCAAGGCTTTCAGTGGCTCTAGCTATAAGGGGGTGGGCTGTAGATGTAATACTTGCATATTCAGAACTATTCGTAATTCCCTTAGGGAAATAAATTTCTAAACATTCTTCAGTAATAATATAGTTCATAAATTCTTCTACGAGCGCATTTATATCTTGAATAGATATTGATCTTTGGTTGAAAGTATCAATAAAAACGGGACTTCCGTTTCCTCCATTACTTCCAGTGGGGGGTCTTTCGGTAGCGCCTCCTGGGCACTCTATATTAGTAATTTGGTATATTTCTAGTAAGATGTTTTTATAGCTATTTCTAAAAGCAGCTTTAAAAGGGTCTTGGTCATGAACCTCGTTTCCTAATACGTCATTAAGAAGTATAAAAGGTTTCATAGAGCTACTGGCGCTATATAATTCGTTTATGAATGCATTTCTAGCGACTTCATCATTAAATAGTACATCTGCAGTAATATAGCTAACCCATTGCATTATACGTTCCAATTCTATGGCTTCTGGTGTCAAAAAAGGAGCAGAGCTAAAACCTCTATTCTGTAAAGTATCTTCTAATCGTATTTCTTTTTGATCTTGCTGGATGCTTAGATGTAAAGCATCACTTTCAAGTATAGCATCATCTGTCTGGCAACCTATAAAAAGGGTTAAAAAGAATGCAACTACATAGGGAATTTGTTTTTTCATATTGCTGTTTTTTTAAATTACAGTATAATAGTACAGTATTTTGAAACAAAATGTAGGTGTCATTATATATATGCTTGTCTTTTTTTCAAATTTGCAAGCGTTTTTTTCATTTTTGATTTTAATCAAAAATTCTTTTTAATACATACTCTTTTCGCCTACTAGATACAGGTACTTTAATATCAAGGTGTACCACAAGGACTCCTTGTTTGTTGTATTTAAGCACGTGCTTTTTATTGACAATATAGGATTGATGACATCGTATAAAGGTATCTTCAGAAAGAATTTCTTCTACTTTTTTAATAGATTTAGATACCATAATCTTCTCTAGTTGTTGGGTGTAAAATGTTGTGTAATTCCCTTCTGATCTACAATAAATGATGTCGTCTTCATAAATTGCATATACATTGTCACTGGTTTTAAGAATGACTCTTTTATTTTTTACACCGTTAAAATACTCACTAGAAATTTCAATTAGTTTTTCTAGATGGTTTTCTCTCTTTTCTTTTGTAGTTACTTTTTGTAAAGCATCTTTGAATTCATCTGTTTCTACAGGTTTGAGGATATAATCCAATGCACCAACTTTGATTGCTTTAATGGCATGTGTATCGTAGCCCGTGATAAAAATGATGTCAAAATCTTTATAGGTAGTTTGCTGTAAGATGTCAAAGCTAGTCCCATCTCCTAAGTGTATATCTAATAATAAGAGTTGAGGTTTAAGCTGCTCAATGATTTTTACTCCTGATGAGACACTATCGGCCTCGCCAATAATAGAAATTTCATATTTAAAGTGTACGTCTACTTTGTCTCTGATGTCTGCTCTTACAGAAGATTCATCATCAATAATTACGGCTTTAATCATGCTCTGTTAGTTTATAGGGTATTAAAAAGGTAGTAATAACTCCACTTGTAGAAGCATCAAGATCCTTTTTATTTACGTCGGTAATTTTCTGTTTAGTTGCTTTCTCAATAAATTCTTTTATCAAATCTGTAGATACCGAGGCTTTGTGGTTGTTTTTATTTTTTTGTATACCCACTCCATTATCTTCTATCCTACATTCTAAAAACCTTTTTTTCTCAGATAGGGATAGGGTAAGGGTGATTTTTCCTTTATAATCAATTCCTTTAAAAGCGTGTTCTATACAATTTTCAATAAAGGGTTGGATGAGCATAGGGGGAATAAATATCAATTCATCTTCTTCTAAGGTATGCAATTTAATTTCATATTCAAATGTATCTGGAAACCGTAGCAGTTGTAAATCCATGTATTTACGTAAGGATTCTAGTTCTTTTTCTAGAAGTACGTAGTTGTTTGTGGAGTTTTCTAGAATGAGTCTTAGCAGTCTTGAAAATTTCAACAAATAGTCAACGGCACCTTGTGGATCTTTTTTTATGGTATTCTGAATAGCATATAAGGTATTAAAGGTAAAGTGGGGATTCATTTGTGAACGCAATAAGCGTTGTTGCATTTGTAAACTCATCGTGTCAAATGTACGTTGGCGTTTTTTATAGAAGTACCCACCAAGGCCAATTAGGATTAACGAAATAATAGCCACAAGTAGGAGTTGGGCGCGTACTTTTAATTTTTCTATTTCTGCTTGTTGTTTTTGGGATTGTAATTTTTCTCTTTCCTTGTAAGAGGATTCTAAGGACTTTAAATCTTTTGTATACCTTTCTTCGTACCTTGCATTTTGATATTTGGTAATGGTGTCTAGGTATTTTTGTGTTTCCTTGTAGCTTGCATTTATTTCTTGCGCGTATCGTAATTTATAACTTAAAATATCGCTTCTTGTTATTTCAGAAGTATTTAAGATATCTTCTTGTAGTGCTTTATCTAAATATATTTTTGCCGAATCATATTTTTTTAAATCTAGATATACCTCGCCTAAGTTAGCATAAATTCGCGCATATTCTTTTGTGTAGAAGGGGGTTTTATCTAGTTGCTTAATCGCATATAAACCTTTGTGATAATAATCTCTTGCTTCATTAAATTTCTGGTCTAAATGCAAGTAGTACCCATACTGAATATAGAGATGTCTTTTCTGGTCGTTATCTAAGCTATCTTTTTTTGAAAGCAATTCATCAAGTGTTTGATACGCTCCTTTTTTATCATTTTGATATAGGTATTGTATTTCTGTTCTGGTGATTGTTGCTGTGGTTACGTTCTCAGCATCCTTATTGTCGGTGTACATCTTGATCCTTAAATCAGCATACTTCAAAGCTTCTTCATATTGTTGAGTAGCTATATATGTTTGTAAATACAGATAGTAAAGACGAAGCTTGTTTGTATAGTCTTTCTCTGTAATGAGTGATTCAAATCTTTTGGCGATAGCAATACATTCTCCATATTCTTGAAGTTGTTTGTGGGTAATCCATGCATTGTATATGTATGTATATTCCCTCTTCGTTTTTATAGAATCCTTAATGCGGTCTATGGCTTTGTAGTGATAGGCAGACGCACTATCTATGTTGCCTAATTTAGAATAATAGAGCCCAATTAAGTAATTGTTTTCAAGGTTGAGAGAATCAGAAACAGGAAGTGTTGATTGTATAAGTGTTGCTGCTTTTTTTAGATAGAATAATGTAGAGTCTGCTGTGGTTTGACGTGATTTTTCCTGTAACTCTACAATACGATTTTTTGTGTTTTTACGATCCAATGTTTGATCAGTAGTGCAAGAAAGCACAAGGAAAACTATTAAAATACAGAATAGGGGCGTATTTTTTGTCATGTATCAAACTTACACAAAATGTTATATTATAAGTAATTCTTTATAAAGTATTACTTACAAGAGGTGAAAAGCTATTAGGGGAATTACGGATGGTTTTTTTCCAGATTTCTTATCCGGATAGATGGAGTAGGGTATAGGTTTTTTGGTATAGGTGATTCATTCTGGGTACGCTTTCGCGAAAGCGTATAATACCCATTTAACCCGCATTATGCATTAGAACTTCGTAATGAGGTTTAAAGAAGCAATAAAATATGGCGTTTTCTGAGTTTTAGCATAGCTAAGTTTATCCTGAGCTCAGCCGAAGGGCTATAGTTAAACTTAAAAAGGTAGTGTAACGGTATATTTTGAAGCTTATTTAAGTTGTAATAGATTTTCTAATGCATAAATGCGGGTTTAACCATAAAAACAAAAAAGCCTCTATGAAGAGGCTTCTTTTGTCAATGTATGCATAAAATGCGCTAGTGAATAATTAATTTTTCAGTAATAAGCCCTTTGTCCGTTTCTAGGCGGAGTATATAGGGACCTTTACTTATGTTTGATACCGGTAATTGTACGGCTGTTGTTCCTGTTTCTGGTTTCCACTCTTGGATCACTTGACCAAGCATAGAGAATAGGGTAGCGTTTTTGATATTATTACGCTCATTCTTAGTTACGAGAATATACTTTTCTTGATTGTTAAAACTAACCGTCACATTTTCGATGGTGGTTTCTTCTTCTAGAGAAACATTCTCTTCTTGTATGACCATATCAGCGTTTTCTTCCTGCTCATCATTGTTTGTATCTTCATTAGTCGTTCCAGAAGTACCTTCACCTTGTTCTTGTTCTTCGCTAGAAGTATCTTCATTTGTCTCTTCTTGCTCAGTCTCACCATTGGTACCTACTGTGTCCCCTGTACCAGATGTTTCATCTTCATCTTCTATTTCTTCTTCCCAATCTGTCTCCTCTTCCCATTCAGCATCATCTTCTTCCCAATCTGTTTGTTCTTCTTCAGTTTCTTCTTCCTCCTCTTCAGTTTGGTCTTCGTTTGCATCTGTTCTGAATACAATCAGATAACGGTTGTAATGTTCTCCGGCGTCAAGTGTGATTTCATAGTCCTCTTCATAAAGATTGGTTACTGTATTTTGGACACGATCCTTTAAATACACCGTCGTTGTTTGTGTATCTACGTTTTCAAGAGCATCGATGCCAATAGTAATTTGACCAGCTTGTGGTAATGTAACCACAAGAGGAAACTCTGTTACGTCTGTAATATTAGGAACTCCTTGGATCACAAACTTCTTGTCTTCCATATCCCATGTCATATCTTCAGACGGGCCAAATTCTATCTGTCCATCATACGTTCTGTCATGTCCAAACGTCGTATTTGGATCTACTGTAATAAGAAGTTGTCTGTGATATAAACTTGGAGAGTCAAAACCAATTCTAAATTTTGGTCTCATATCTGGTGCATCTAGATCAGAATCGTCTAGTTGTGCTGCAGACGGATCTCCAGGTGCATTTTGTTGGTCGCTTTCTCCTTCTTGTCCATCTCCAAATAAGAAGATAGAGGCTCCTGTTTCTCTCACAAAATTACGCTGACTATTACTAAATACAATATCACCATCGCTATCTGCTACCACAAAAAATCCTTGTCCTACAGCAACATAGCGATCTGGAGTTTTTGTACCCCCTCCAATTTGCGCAACATCAGGATGACTCACTGCTGGAGTTCCTCCAGCGAGGGTGTATAGGGCATACCCAGCTTGATAATCTGCTTGTATATGGTTTCCTCCACCGTAATGCTCCCAAAGGTATAGGGTACCATCAAGATGTGGATTGTCATTTATAAAATCATTTGCATCTAAGGCAGATGGAAATGGATTTCCTACCATGTAGTTTGAGTTTGCAATGGCAGGAACAACTACAGTTTGTGCATCTGTACTGTTATTTGGCTTTCCTATAAACACATAGTTTTGTGGGTCTGTGATTGCTCCAGATCCAGGTCCTTTCATAGTATATCCTTCTCCTACATTTACGCTTCCAAAAGGTCCTATGAATTGGAATTGCTCAATTCCGTTTCCATATTTAAACATCCAGTAAGAACTAATGGTAATAGGGGAGGATGGTGCTCCATTAAGCCCTCCACTAAAGTTCATAATAGATGGGTTATTAGGATCTGTACCATCATTCATCACGTTTCCTACACCAAAAGGTAGGTTAATTTGAGAACCATTAATGACACTCACGGGAGACGACCATATATTGTAAGAATAGGTATCTGCCGTTCCTTGCTGATCTTTTTCTAGGAAGCCACTACTTGTAAGGTCTAGGTCACTGTTTTCTGTTTGTACAAGTTGTGACTCGCCTACTAGGTCTAACACCCCGTCTAATTTAAGGTAGTGAGATACTTCTATCTTACTATCATTTTCTATAGAGAGTTCATTAGACTGCACATCCAATGCTAGTACTGTATTATTGGCAAAGGTATCTATATCATGCACAATCTGAACGATATTCCACGCTACATTTACAGTTCCATCAGATATAGACACTGAATTAGGCGGGTCAAAACCAGTACCGTTTTCCCAAGTAGAAGGGTTTGCCCAATCACCAGCTGCTTGTGAAACATAGGGAAGGGGTGCTGTTTGGAAATCTACGGTATCTAAGTTTTTAATCGCAGCGATCAGATTGTTGTTAGACTCATCCTTTACGTTTGTAAACGTATAGATATTCATAGGGAAGTAGGCGGCTACATCATTCCAATCTGTGGTTGCAAATTCATTTTTAGAAATCGTAGGAGGGACGATTCGTCCTCTTACGGTAAGATCTCCATTTTCTTCTATTTCTTGATTCATAATAAAACGAATCTGATCTTGACTCAGCGCAATATCCCATACACGTAACTCATCAATCGTTCCTTCGTAGAAATCAGTAGGCGCTCTTTCATCTGCTGCTCCAATTAAGAAATGACGATCATTTGCTACAGGAGGATCCAATGGAGCAGTATTGTCTAAAACCCCATCTATATAGATGCTAGCGGTTGTTCCGTCATAAGAGATCGCAAATTGATGCCATTCATCATTAGGAATAGGAACAGTCGTTTGTATTGATTGTATAATTCCTCCTGCATTTCTCCATCGTACTCGAACTTGTCTAGTATTTATAACATCTATATCGTATCCTTCTGTAAAAGCAGCATCTCTCTTTGATACTACCGTATAATTTCTGTCACTATGGTTAATCCAGGCTGAAATGGTAAAAGGTCCAGTCAGATCCAAAGAATTCTCAGCATCCATATAATCTTGAACACCATCAAACGTAATAGAACGAGGATACACATATTCTGGAGCATAACCAAAAGTAATATACTTCACGCCATCAAAATCATAAGAAGCCTCTAGGTTTGTCCCATTAAGACTCATGATACGATATTCTGAAGTAGGACTAAAGGTAGGTGTGTCAGATACAAACATCAAGTAGTCTCCCGGAGGTGTAAGAGTAGCCGATAAAGAAACTTCTGGAATTGATACTTTTACAGTACCTACAGATCCAGTCTCTACCACTTTCCATGTACGTTCTATAGAACTAAAGTCTACAATGGTATTTAGTCCTGCAATACCAGCACTCATATCAACAACAATGGGAGTTGCCGCTGCGAGAGGTGCATCATCATTACCCCACATTAAGAAGTTTCTATCTGGAATTACATCTGGGTTAGTTGCTATATTTTCATTGTTTGTAGCATAGATATCAGTAAGTCCCATCGTCACAATGGCTCCTGGATTTACGGAGGTAGATTGCTTTTGGTTAAGACCAGAGTTGTCATCTCTACCAATACCTGCAATATCATAATTAAATCCTGAGTTGGAAACCGTATTCCAAATCACATTGTTACTAGAATCTACATAGTTTTCATCCCCGAGCGCTGTGGCTGTGGTACTATTAATATCATGTAGGGTAATTCCATTTTTAATGGCTAGATAGGATTGTATTCTTAATTGATCTGTAGTAGAATTAGGAGAAGCATAACTAATCATCTCTGTTATTTTTCCATTATAATGAGAGTCAAAAGGAGTACCCATGACGGTAACACGACCCACGCCTAACGTATACATAGAGTTATCAACTGTGCTATAGGGGAGATCTCCGTCAGAAAAACCTGTGCTTTGATTATAGGTGCGTCCCGCATAATTATCTATTCTGATTCCATTTTTATAGATTTCAGACTGATCTGCTACAGGATCATACTTTACATTAAATATCATCACTTCATTGTCATAGCTATCTGTGCTACTCTCATACGCTCTACCATAGCTTTGACCACTAAAGTTGGCTAGGTTTGACGGGGTAGATCCTACCATATGACTTATGATATTATCTACGGCTATAAAACGTATAGAACCAGGGCGAATCCAAAATCCTGTTCCATCCTCAGCAAAATCTTCAGGAGTAATTCTTCCTGATACAATATTCTCTTGAGAAGGCGCACTACTTACAACACCATCAGGCTGAACAACAAGCCAATATTCATCTGTATAAAAACCTCCTTTTCCTTTAAGTTGAGTATCGTTTGTTGTACTAAAATTAAGTACAGGATTATGGTTAATATTTTCTGTGCTATTATCGTAATACGTTGGTGCGTTACTATTTGCAACTCTTGCATCATTATCAAATGCTTCATCACTCCAGTTAGTTACTGCATTTCCATCGGTTTCTCCTATCCCAACATTAGATTTAAGCCATAGTTTTAAGTTCGTAGTCACATCTCCTGGTCCTAATGCAGGATTTGGAAATGAAGTAATAGGATCTCCTAAAATAAAGACATTATCAAAGTTAACACCGTCATCTCTAACGCCATCACCATCTGATGCAAATGTTAGTCTAAATCTCGCTTGTGGATTATTATTTAAGGCACTGGGTAAGTCAGTAACAGCAATCACAAAAGAAGATTGTGTAGGGGATGAGCCAGTATCACTATTACGTCCTGCCCAACCATCGACACCTGATCCCAATGCTGTTACATCATCTACGTTATACCAGAAGTTTGTTGGTGTAGCTGAATAAGCTCCAAGTATGTTCCAGGTAGCACCTCCATCGGCTGAATACTCCATGTTAAATCCATCTTGTGTATCATTAGAGGTGTCGTGACGGATATCTATTTGAACACTGAGGTTTGTATAATTAGTAAAATCAATGATAGGGCTTGTTACACGAGTCAGAGAGTTGTCTGCATAGTCATTATAATTACTCGTATACCAATAACCCCCTTCTGTCCCTGTTTCTACAGGGTTTGTACCATATGTCCACACAGTATTACCTCCTGGATTTGTAGCGACCCATCCACCATCATTAGTGTCAAAATTTTCATAATAAATGGTATACCCTGGATCTGTATTGACAACAGCAGTTCCTTGAATATTAAAAGTATATGTTCCTTCATTACTATCATCATTTGCAATCGTCACGGCAGCATTGTGAGTACCCGCAGCATTTGGGGAGTAGCTTATTTGAAAAACGGTATTTTCTGAGGGGTCAATCGTATTATCAGGGATTGTATTTACTGAAAACTGTGCAGCATCTGCTCCTGTGATCGTCACATAGGGAGAAGCTCCTGTTAATGTAAGAAGGCCTGACCCATTATTTGTAATCGTGAAATCATTAATATTTGTAAGTCCTACATCTATGGTTCCAAAATCAGTTCCATCTGCAACATCTGGTGTAGTATCTCCATCTGTGATAGGGTTTGATAACCCTGTGATATCTATTTCGGGAGATAATATAACAGATGCCTGCCCTGTGATATCAAATGAATATGGGTTTTCATCACTATCATTGTTTGCGATCGTTACCGTAGCATTGTGTGTTCCAAGCAATCCAGGATTATAGGTAATTCTAAATGTGGTAGACCCTCCACTACTTGGTATGGTAGATATAGAAGGAATCGTTGTTAGTGTGTATTGTGCAGCTCCAAGGCCTGTAATAGTTACATACGGAGAAGGTCCTGTTAACAGTAAATCAGCACTTCCCGAGTTGCTAATTATAAAATCCCTAAAAGATGAGCCACCAGTTAGTAAAAATCCAAAATCTGTTCCATCTACAAATGTGGGTGTTGTATCCCCATCAGCGATAATATTACCCATTCCAGTAATAGTCATTTCGGGTTCTGGACCTGTTCCTGTACCTCTTATAGTAAACGTATATGGATCTTCATTAGGATCATCGTTTGCAATCGTAACCGTAGCATTATGTATTCCAATAGTCGAAGGGGTATAGGTAATGGCAAAGGTAGTACTACCCGTCAAAGGAGCTATGGAGTTAGAAGGGATTCCTGTTATAGAAAACTCACCAGCATCTGCACCTGTAATCGTAAAATAGGGAGATGGTCCTGTTAAGTTAAGATCTAACGTTCCTAGGTTAAGTATCGTAAAGGCATTTTCATTGGTATTTCCAACAAGAACACTTCCAAAATCTGTATCATCAGCGATGTCAGGGGTAACATCTCCATCAGGAATAGAATTTCCTAAGCCTGTAACATCCATTTCTGGTTGAGGCGTACCCGCAAGTACATTAATAGAATAATCCTCTACTTCTCCAAAAAAGTTATTGTCTTCATCACAAGAACCTGGTGATGTATTTCCTAATCGGTGAGACACACGCATTCTAGTGGTTCCTACAGTTGCCGCAACTGGTACTGTAAAACTAAGAGGAGAGTTTGATGTAGGAGCCCCTGTTACATTGGTAGCGTTTCCTAAATTATAGGATTCTCCTGGATCATTAAAATCTTGATTTTGATTCCAATCTATCCATACATTAGTAGTAAATTCATTATTCCCTGCGGTACTTACTTCTGTTGTTATCGTATACGTATCACCCGCTGTTAAATCTGTAGATAACGATGTGAAATCAGCATAGCCACTCGTCGCAGTTCCTGTTGTATTGTCTATGGTGTTTACATTAACTCTTGTAATACCCGATGCAAAGCCAACAAATGACATAGATCCACAATATTGAGGTTCTGCAGTGACAACAATATTATCTACCGCCATATCACTTCTAAAGTTTGGTCCAGTATCCCCTACAAATCGGAGATTGATCGTATTTCCTGTATACGTAGAGAGATCAATAATCTCTTTACGCCAAGGTGCTTGGTCGTCGGTTTGTTGTATTCCTGTTCTCGTAAATACGGGTGTCCAAGTGGTACCAGCATCATCACTAACTTCTAGAGTTAATGTTCCCATGTCAAGACCATACATATGGTAATCAAAAGAAAAATACGCACTAGATTCTGCGGTAAGGTCTATACAAGGGCTTCTTAAAATTGCTGTTGCATTGGGGCCTAGACGTCCCCCTCCAGTTGATGCTTCTGTATAATAGAAAAAGGTACCATTACTTGCTTGAATAGGTCCTGTTGAGCCAGAAGGTGTGTTAAAAGAATCCAAGGTCCAGTTACCGTCATCTCCACCAGGCTGAGTCCAGTTACCTAGGCCACTTTCAAAACTTTCTAAATAGGGAAGTGTTACGGTTGTACCTGTACAAGCAAATACCTCTTCTTCTCCTTCAGTAATGATAGGAGTAGGGTTATTTACAGCAAAAATAGGTTGAATAGAAAATAATGTAACTAAAACAAAAAAAGCACACAAAGTACTATTAAAAGTAATTTTTTTCATTCTGTAGGTTTTGTTGCTACAAAGATTTGGAGTCTTTATAGTGAATTGGGACCACTAAATTACTAAATTTCTTAATTCCACCATAGAAAAAGTGTTAAAATCGTGTTTTTTACCTATGATTTGTGTATTTCGTCGATGTTTTTTGAGTTTTGTAAGAAAAAAGTTAATGTAAAATTTCTAAAAATTCAGTATTCGCTTTCGCGAAAGCATAAAAAAAGGGAATCCATTTTTGAATCCCCTTTTAACTATGTATAGAAATGTATAATCTCTAGTCTTTGTGCTTGGCTCTTTTTCGGACACCAAAATAAATACCTGCTGCGATTCCTAAACCAACAAATCCATCGATCGGAGCGGCTGGTGTCTCATCATCTACATCGTCAGGGAAGGTAATTTGAGCATTTGCGGTCGTAATGCTAAACGTACTTATAAGAAATACAAGAAAGCAAAGATATTTGATACTATATTTATTTTTCATGAGTGCTTTTATTTTTTGATTAGGCGTTTGGTTATACTACCAGATGTTGTAGTAATAGTCACAAAGTAGATACCGTTTGAAAGAGTTGATAATGATGATACTTCTAGTGTATCTCCATTAAAACTACGCTCTTGGTTATAGATGCTTTGGCCTAATAAATTATTGATTTTTAAAGTAACATCTTGTCCTCTTAATACGCTTGAGGTGATCAAGAGTTGATCTCCTTCAACTGGGTTAGGAAACATAGTTACATCATCTATAAATGCTTCGTCAACGTTTAAAGCACTCTCTTCAAATACAATCTTAAATCGATTACTTGCACTACTAGCTTCATTAGCAGTATCTACTGTAAAAGCTATAAAGTTTTCACCATCTTCTAGTTCGTGAAACTCTCCTGTAAATGTATCTTCTAGGTAAGCCGTTACTTCTTCAAGTCCCGATTGTTCTATACGTAACGTATAGGCATCTGTTCTGTAGGTGTTGTTAAATAAAGAAATTTCATCAGTAGTAGTAGGCATTGCTCTACGTTCTACACTAAGTGTGTTATCTCCATTTGAGATGGCCATATTCTCATCTATGTTAAAGAATTTTTGCGCATCTTCTAATGTGATTTGATTACTAAACGTAGGGGAGAATAAGAGCACAAAATTATCTTGTAGCTTTTCACCTGCATTGAAAGCTTCAGTTCTGAAAAGCTGTCCTACAATATGTGCATTGTTTGCGATAGGATCATTTTCAGTGAGGAAGATCATCGTATCTTCTCCTACTGTTTTATCGCTTTCGCGAAAGCTTACTGATGTAGAGTTATCCCCTACAGTTGATGCTGTCGTTACAAAAGCAGACTGCCATGGTTGTAAAAAGTGGTTGGCATCAGATCCCGCTCCATTGGTAGATCCTGTTCCGTCTAGAAGAACAGTGACATAGGCACCTCTGGCTCCTAATGTGGCATCCCAAACGTAATACTGGTTTGTATTTAGGTTTGTTGCATCTCCAAGGATCGTATTCATTTCTACCGTGGCTTGATATGGGTTTCCTATAAGGTTAAAATTACCTGCATTGTGATTGATATCTGCACCTGTAATAGTTGTGGTACCTGTCACGATGGTTCCGGTAGCTCTTAGTCTAGTATCTGTAGGTGTAGCACTATTTGATGTCACATCAATCGTACGATCTCCACGAACAAATAGGAGGTAAGCATCCCCAGCTGTGAGTGTATTTACGTCTGTATTATCTATAGGTGTAAGGGCAGGAGTTGCTGCGCTATTATCATAGGTAAATAAAGAAGGATTTCCAGAAGGCGTGGTGTCAAAACCGTTAGCTCCTGTGGTAGATCCTGTAATATGGGTACCAAATCCAGCAGTAGTTGCTCCATTTTCTTGCCAGTTCTCACGTATCGTTGTTGTCGTTGTTACTGGACTTGTTACAAAACGGAAGGCTCTTCGTGCAGGAACAAAACGCTCTATAGTTACATTACCAGTGATCGAGCCAGCAACTACTTGATCAATCATAGCTGATTGAGTTGCATTACTAGCCAATGTGAGATTATTATTGGTGATAAGTTCTCCATCAGTAAGCGTTAAAAGTTCATTAATACGTACTCCAGTGTCTACCGAAATAGCGGCACTGTTATTAATTGTAAGTCTTGCAACTTCAAAAGTATTACCAGATAGAGATTGATCTGTTCCATCTTTCTTGAAAGCAATGATTTCTGCTTGATCTGCATCGAGAGTTCCTAAATTTGTAATATCTCCAGAGAGCTCTATGCTTGTAGTACCTAGCCCTAACGTGGCGCCAGCATCTATTGATATATTGTTAATATCTGTATCTGCAGTCAAAATTGGAGCTCCAGATAGCACTTGTATATTGTCAACATTTTTAGCAATACCACTAGGATCAGCAGGAGTCCATGAACCTGCATCAAAAATATAATCTGTTGTTGATGCATTAAGGACAACATTATCAATAGCAATGTCTCCTTGGAAACTTCCTACTCCTGTCATTCCAACAAAACGAATTCTAATAATACCACCTGTATACGTAGATAGATCAACAGATCTAGACATCCAGGCTGACGATGCAGTTCCAGAGATTTCTGCTGTTGCATTAACCCATGAATTACCATTGTCTTGACTTACTTGAACATTTAATGTAGGAACCGTTGTAAACCCTCCCGTAATTTGCATATGGTAATCAAAGTCTAATGATGCACTAGAACTTGCAGACAAATCAATACAAGATGAATTTAATATAGCGGTGTTACCTTGGTTAATTCCTCCAGCCGTGGTTCCTGGTGCAGATGCCTCGATATATAAATAGGTATCTCCATTGGTTCCAGCAGTAGGACCCGTTCCGCCTGTAGGAGTTCCACCTGTGTCTAGAAGCCAATCACCGTCATCTGCATTAGATTGCATAAAGTAACCTAATACTCCTTCAAAATCTTGTGTATTAGGAAATACATTTACTACCTCACCTACACATCTATCCGTTTGATCTAGTGTTGATATTTGAAAGTTGTCAAAAGTAAATCCTTCAAAATTAGTATCATATCCATCTGCTCGGTTGGTGGAATCCGTATCAAATCTAAAGCGAAATAGGACATTACTATTTCCTACAATTCCATCATTATTAGTTGCGTCTAATAAAAATTCTTCAAGTACCCATTTGTCAACATCATCTGCAGCGGTTGCTGTATTTACTACATTTGGATCTAAGACAAGATCTCCATCATAGATGAGTGTTCCGTTTGTTTCTTGATGTATTTGATTAGCGCTACTTTTATTAAGGTGAAAATTTCCTTGTTCTCCAGAAGGTACCTTTGTGTACTTACCGCATAATGCTATCCAAGTACTCCCGCCATCAATACTCGCTTCAAATTGTGCTAAGTCAAAATTACGTTCAATATCCCATTTTGCATTAAAATGAACTACGGCACTATTAGCCGTAGATAAATCTACAGGTGTGTCTAATGTCACAAAACTCAGGACATTATTTCCATAAGGAGGAGAAGGGGTAGAGGTAATGGCATTGGTACTCCCATTATACCCATCGGTCGTTCCTGCCCAGGTATTAGCGGTACCACTAGCGGTCCAATTACTAAAGCCGTCTGCGTTTACAGCGATAGATGGGGTGTAATATTTTATGTAATTTACTTGGTAAATAATATACGTGTCATTGCTTAAAGTAACTTGGTATTCTATAGGATCATTTGCTGCGATACCAGCATCTAACGTTAGTGTAGCACTTGTGGCGCGTTGTTCAAGAATATTCATTCCGTTCAGAGCTCCTACTGTCGGTTGTGTAACTCCTGTAATGTTACTTGATATGGGTGTAACTGTTAGGGTTAAGTCACTAGCGGTTTGTCCAAGGTATTCTACTTCAAAATCTATTTGAGGGGTTGTAGATGTTACATTTGTAGTTGTAAAATCATGGAGTCTCGCATATTTTCCTGCATAAAGACAGGTTAATAAGTTCATTCTAACAGCTCTCTTTGATATTTTAATAATATCTGTTGTTGTAGGCCAGAAATCATCTCCATTTTCAGGCGAAAATGTAATGATATTTTTCCCAGAGCCACTAGAGGTATATGATTGATTACTACCTGCACTTCCTTGATTATCTCCATCTGCATCTATAAATGTAGTGTATGTGACATCAGGTCCTCCTAACATATAATCGTTAGTATCCCCATTGGCAGCTGTTAATGTATTCGGTGCAGATCCATGGATGTATCTATTAAATCGTGTAGCATCATGCATCAATTTTTGATATTCGTCTTCTCTATTAGATGGGGCTGCATTTGGATTTCCATTGTAAGAAGAAGTAACAATAGAGTTAATTCCTGAATGATGATTAATGGCATATTTAAATTCTCTAGTTTCAATAAAGTCTGCAAGAATTTGAGTTTCTGGCTCAGATGCAGGGAAAGGTCCTCTGTACACATCACTTGATTGTGTTGGACTTGAACCTGAATTATCAAAACCCCAGTAGTAGCTAGAATTTCTATTTAAGTCTACCCCTCTTAATGCGTTACAAGCGGATTGGTTATTTGGATTTGTACATGTGGTTGATCCAGTATCATTTACACCAGGGCGTAAATTTTTACGTTGTAAACCACCTCCTTGAGGAGCAATTACTTCATTCCATTTTACACCATCTGGATTTACAACTGGAATAAAGTACAACTCTTGGTTATCAACCATATTTTTGATAGTAGGATCTAGTTCATAATTTTCTAACACCCACCACATATAATAAATCACATTCATCATACTATTAACCTCACGTGCGTGTGTCATTCCTGTAATGAGTGTTTCAGGTTCATTTAATTCATCCATATCTGGATTGTCTGAAATACGCACATACCATATTGTTTGAGGATCAAAATCGGCAGAAGTTGGTCCCGTGGTATTTCCATTGGTCTGTTGCCCCGTTGGAGAAGCATCTTGACGCATAGAGATTAGATTAGGATATAGCGTACGCATTCTATCTAATTCAATAATCATTTCATCTACCGTAAGACATCCTCCAAAAGGAGTTCCGGAAGGATCTAGAAACCCACCAAGTCTGAAGTTCTGTGAAACCCAATCAATCTCTTGACATTCTTCACGCTGTATAAAACTTTCTATGGTTGTATCTCCTGTACTTAAAGAAGCACGATGTGCTCTTTCTGCAAGAGAGCGCTCTTTTATTTCACGCAAAAATGCCTCACCTTCTTCACGTGTAGACTCATAGCGATCCACATAAAATTGCGTTAGATTATCTTCAATTACTTGGTATGATACACCAAGCTCATCTAATATTTGTACTTCAGGGAATTGTAAATCAAGACGTAAATCATCGCCTTCAAATTTGGCACCACAATGTAAATCTAGTCCTGCGTCTTGGATCGTATGTAATTGATCCATACTAGGAGCCGTAAGTAAGATTCGCTTTGCAGTTCCTATTTCAGAGGTATTTACATCTTGTGCAAAAAGCCCTGTAAAAGCACATAACGATAACGCACAAGCAAGCGCTGTGCGTCTTAAAGTAGTTTTCTTCATAGTTTAAGTAGGTAATTATTGTAAGTCAACGTAATTTGGGGTTACTGTATTAATATATAGGTAATATGATTTGGGTATACTAAATTATATTTTGTGCTAAACTAGATAAAAATTACAAATAAAAAAGGATTGGAATGTTAAAATTGCGTATTTCAGCTTATTTTTTATGCATTTTATCGATGTTTTTAACGTATTCGCTCAATAAGCAGGATGCTAAATTAACATTTAAGAGGAAGCTAATTGTCGCCATAATCCGCAGTATGTGTGTATATTCATACTATGTATAAACGAAAAAACGGCTACTCAAGGGTAGCCGTTTTCTTTATAGTTTATGAAGAAATTTCTTAGTTTCCTTCGTCTTCTCCAGTTTCTAGATTTTTCATTTCTTCTTCGATCATCGTATAAAACTGATCGATTTTTGGAAGTACATATATTTTAGTACGTCTGTTTGTCGATTTGTTTTCTGGAGAATCATTAGGTACCAATGGTACATATTCACTTCTACCAGCTGCAATAAGTTGTGCAGGATTCGCTCCAAGTTCTACAAGGGCACGAACAATAGCGGTTGCACGCTTCGCACTAAGATCCCAATTGTCTAATAAAACGCCTTTTTGATAAGGTACATTATCAGTATGCCCTTCAACAAGAGCTTCAAAGTCAGGTTTACCATTGATAACAGTAGCTACTTTTCCTAAGATTTCTCTAGCTCTATCTGTAATATTATAGCTTCCACTCTTGAAAAGTACTTTATCAGAAAGTGAGATAAAGACCACTCCTTTCTCCACATTGATTTCAATGTCCTGGTCATCAAGGCCTACTTCTTTCTTAAGGCTAGTGACAAGCGCAAGAGTTACACTATCTTTTTTTGTAAGCGCATCTTGTAAGCGGTTTATTTTTAAATCTTTTTCTTTAAGGCTCTCTAGTGATTTTTCAAGATTGGTTGCTCCTTGTTTTGTGAGCATAGTCATTTCTTTTGAACTCTGGATAAGATCTTCACGATCTCTTCGTAACTCAGCGATACGTTCTTCAAGAGAAGCAACACGGGTTGTTGCACTCGCTTTTTCTTCTAAACAAGAGTTTAGCTTTACCGTTGCAGAGTTTAATAAATCTTGAGTTTCTTGTTGTCTTGCTTCAAGCGCAGCATATTCTTTTTTTGACACACAAGAGGTTGCTAATAACAAAGAAGCACCACACACTATTAATATTCGTTTCATTTTCTAGATTGTTTTGGGTTTATTCAAAAGTACCAAAAATGGAAATGTTAAAATAGCGATTAACAGTTTTTTATCGTTTTTATAAAAGATCGCGGTATGACTTTTTGTTTTTTACGAAATATTGAAAAACAATAGACCCTATCGTGTAATAATCTTTGCGTTGTGGTAAGGTCTTTCTCTTTTCTAACAAACTAGGGAAATGGCTATAAAAACTAATATGTGCTTGTAAGATCGCCCATACATGTTTAGGTTTTCCTTCTAATAAAAATTTAACACCAGCAATACCATCTAGGATGAGACGAAATAAAATGTATAAAATAAACTTTGAACCAGGACTATTTTTTACCAATGCAAAAAGGGTATTCCTAAAATTATAAAATGTTTTTACTGGATTTGAAGTAGCTAGTGTAGCACCGCCTAAATGGAAAACCTCACTATCACCTACAGCTACCACACGATATCCTTTATTTTTTACACGCCAGCATAGGTCAATCTCTTCCTGATGGGCAAAAAAATCTTCATCCAAACCACCGACTTCCCAGTACTGAGCTGCTTTTATAAAAAGACAGGCACCGCTGGCCCATTGCACGTCTACCGTGTCATTATATTGTCCTGTATCCTCTTCACAGGTATTAAAAATACGTCCTCTACAATATGGATAGCCTAAGGCATCTATATAGCCGCCAGCAGCACCAGCATATTCAAAATGGGTAGGTCGTTTTAGATCTTTTATTTTTGGTTGTGCGACAGCAATTTCAGAAGAGGTTTCAAAGATAGCAAGCATTGGTTCTAGCCATCCTTCCTTTACCATCACATCACTATTCATAAGTACATAGAGATCTGCATCTACATGGCGTAGCGCATCATTATATCCTTTGGCGTAGCCTCCGTTTTTTGTGTTTTTAATCACGATCACCTCTTCAGGAAAGTATTCTTCACAGTAGGCAATAGAGGTATCTGTCGAGGCATTATCTGCCACGTAAATGGTCGCAAGATGAGCACTGTGTTGTACGACACTTCCTAAAAAACGTTCTAATAAGGCACGTCCATTCCAATTGAGTATAACGATCGCTGTTTTCACGTTGCAAATAAAAGGGTTTTCCGCTTTCGCGAAAGCATAAAAAGCATCATTTTATATTATAATTTGGTAATTCTTTTAAAAAGTGATACCGTTCCTCCTCAAAATCCATAGCGCAATAATAATGTTGTAACCCATTAGTAACCATTAATAATTCAGCCTTTAACAATAGATTGTAACGGGCAATTTGATCAAAAGTAGCTTGCGTAATAGCAACGCTAGGGCGCTTACATTCAACCACTAGAAAGATGGTTCCGTCTGAGTTGAAAACAACAATATCGTACCGTTTTTTGGTATCGTATATTTTTATTTCCTTTTCTACATTGATTAAACTACTCGGATAGCCTTTGGTTTGTATGAGAAACTGCAACACATGTTGGCGCACCCATTCCTCTGGCGTAAGATGTATAAATTTTTTACGTATAGGGTCAAAAATATACGGTTTGTTTTCGCTATTTTTGAGACGAAATTCATACGCTGGAAATTCGAGTTCTTGCATAACCGCAAAATACATTTTTATACCAAATAGTCATAGTGGAATACACAAAAGATATACTGTCAGACCTTCAAAATGGAATCATACATCCTGTATATTTCTTAAGTGGAGAAGAGGCTTATTTTATTGATGAAATTGCAGACTATATTGAAGATCATATCCTTGACGAATCTGAAAAAGGGTTTAATCAAATGGTGCTATACGGTCGTGATGTGACTATTGAGGATATTGTAGGGAATGCCAAACGCTACCCTATGATGGCAGATCGACAAGTTGTAATCGTAAAAGAGGCACAAGACCTCTCCCGTACTATTGAGAAGTTAGCGTCTTATGTTGAAAATCCGCAGCCGTCTACAGTACTAGTGATTTGTTATAAGTATAAAAAAATAGACAAAAGAAAAGCACTTGCCAAAGCGCTTAAGAAAAATGGAATTCACTTTGAGAGCAAAAAACTTTATGAAAATCAAGTAAGTGATTGGCTTCGACGATTGGTCATCCACAAAGGATATCATATCAACCCCAAAGCCGCACATATTCTAGTTGAGTATTTAGGAACAGATCTCAGTAAAGTGAATAATGAGATTGAAAAACTGATGCTCATTCTCTCTAAAGGAAGTGAGATTACACCAGAAGCGATTGAGGAGAATATCGGGATTAGTAAGGATTTTAATAATTTTGAACTTCGTAAAGCCGTTGGCGAACGGGATATTGTCAAGGCACAACGCATTAGTCAATACTTTACACAAAACCCAAAAGACAACCCGCTAGTGCTTACCATCTCTTCCTTGTATGGTTTTTTCTCTAATTTATTACGCTATCACGGACTGCCTCAAAAAGATAAAACTACTGTGGCGAGAGCCTTAGGCGTCAACCCATTTTTTGTAGGAGAATATACGACCGCTGCGCGTCATTACCCTATGAAACGAGTCAGTGCCGCCATTGCCTTGTTACGTGAAGCCGATGTAAAAAGCAAAGGGGTAGGATCTAGCCCTTTTGCTACACCAGACCTGCTTAAAGAGTTGTTAGTGAAGATTATGGGATGATCTACAAGGTAGATTAGGTCAAAAATATAGCAAACACAAGACAATTTGCCTTAATTTAAGAAGTTCATTCTTACAGTATGGATGAGGTGTTTATGCTTTCGCGAAAGCGTGAACTGAGAGATGAAACTCTAATAAGTATTACTTTACATAATATCAATGTTATACTAGATCTCGTATTAATTGAATTCTCTCTTCTTGAAAATAATAGTTACTCGTTTTCTATACGCTCCATGCTGACTAAAACAAATCCCCCAAAACAAAAGCCTCCATTTTGTTGTTTATTTAAAATTATTTTTTAAGTTTACCTACCAGAGCAGAACAGTATGGACGTAAAAGAAATGATCATATCGATTGATCACCAAAGTGATATTCCAAAGTACCAACAAATTGTGACCGCGATCAGTGACGCAGTGTGTGAGAATGTCTTAAAAATAGGAGACGCATTACCCTCGGTAAATACCATTTGTAAAGAAAATCAGCTTTCTAGAGATACCGTCTTTAAAGCGTATTCTATCCTTAAAGAGAATGGTGTTGTAGCATCGGTTCCTAATAAAGGCTATTACGTAGCGACCGAAACAAAGAAAGTACTCTTAGTGCTTGATACCTTTAAGGCGTATAAAGAAGTATTATACCACTCCTTTGTCAATAATGTACCCGATACCATCAGCACCGATGTTCAATTTCATCACTATAACATAGATAATTTTAAAACAATCATTAACAACAGTGTAGGCAAGTACTATAAATACATTGTGATGAATTTTGATCATAAAGAGGTAGCAGAAACTATTTCAAAAATTAATAAAGACAAATTATTATTAATCGATTGGAATATTTTTTCTACTTCAGAAAACAATTATGTTTTTCAAGATTTTGGAATCTCATTTTATGAATCTCTAAAAGGGGCTACCCATCTATTCCGAAAATATAAACGAATAGACTTCTTGTACCCAACGTTTAGCGATCATCCTGAAGAAACCATTGTTTTCTTTGAAAAATTTTGCAAAGAGTTTCAATTTGATTTTATGATACTCACCGACCCCAAAGAATTCTCTGTAGAAAAGGATATTGCTTATATAAGCGTAAGCGATCGTATGCTTGGTAGATTCTTGGAGCAATGTAGAGATCAAGGTTTCGAGCCAGGCGTAGATGTAGGTTTTCTCTCGTACAACGAGACTCCAATGAAAAAGTTTATTTATAAAGGAATTTCCGTTATTTCAACAGATTTTATGGAATTGGGCACCAAAGCCGCACAGTTTATTACGCAAGATGAACCCATCCAACATTATGTTCCTACTACGTTAACCCTCAGAGAGTCTCTGTAATATGTATTACCTTGGTTTAGATATAGGGAGTTCGTCTGTTAAGGTTGCACTCGTAGAAGCGTCTACAGGAAAAAACATGCTAAGTGTACATGAACCTTCTACTGAAATGGAGATGCAATCAGTACAACCTGATTGGGCAGAACAAGACCCAGAGACTTGGTGGCGATATGCGTGCATAGCCATCAAAAGGGTTATCTTAGAAACAAGTATAGACACAAGAAAAATAGCAGCGATTGGTATATCTTACCAAATGCACGGCCTCGTTATCGTTGATGAACAAGGTCGCCCACTACGACCCGCTATTATCTGGTGCGATAGTCGTGCAGTGGATATAGGAAAGAAAGCATTTCAAGACTTAGGAGAAAAAAAATGCGCGGAACAACTTTTGAACTCTCCAGGTAATTTTACTGCCTCCAAATTAAAGTGGGTAAAAGATTATGAACCTGTTATCTATAATAAGATTCATAAGTATATGTTACCTGGCGATTACATTGCCTATAAACTCACAGGTGAGATCAATACGACGCGTAATGGTTTATCTGAAGGAACTCTTTGGGATTATAAAAATGAGTGTGTCGCAGATTGGTTGTTGGCTTATTATGATATTGATACCCATCTCACACCGCCTGTTGTAAAAAACTTCACAACTCAAGGGATGGTGACACCAAATGCATCTAAAGAAACCGGGCTACCGGTAGGAATTCCTATTACCTACAGAGCAGGAGATCAGCCTAATAATGCACTTACTTTAGGGGTGTTTAACCCCGGACAAGTAGCGGTAACAGGAGGCACTTCAGGTGTGATCTATGCGGTGACTCAAAAAGCAACATTCAATGAAATCCGCAAAGTCAATCACTTTGCACATGTCAACTATTCCAAAATGAATCCTACCGTAGGGCGATTGCTTAATATCAATGGTGCAGGAATTCAATTTCGTTGGTTACTTAAAAACACTGCGGCTTCTTCCTACCAAGAAATGAATAAAAAAGCAGATAGTGTTCCCGTAGGCTCAGATGGTCTAGTATTGCTTCCTTTTGGAAATGGTGCAGAACGGATGTTCGAAAATCAAATGATCGGTTCTCAAATCAAACATCTCAATTTAAATAGACATCAAGATGCACATCTGTATCGCGCTGCATTAGAAGGAATTGCATTCTCTTTTGTTTATGGAATGGAATTATTAAAAAAAGATAAAACGATGATTAATGAGCTACGCGCTGGAAATGATAATTTGTTTCGATCTGCCATTTTTTCTACCACCATTGCCACGCTCATTAATCAAGAAATTAAAATATATAACACCACAGGAGCTGTAGGAGCAGCAAGAGCAGCGGGCCTTTTGGATGGTGATTTTGATACCTACACAAAAAACATCAACAATAATGATTATGTGATGTCTTATCATCCTAGTAAGAATATTACCCCGTATCAAAAAGCATATCAACACTGGAGAAACGAATTAGAAATGACCTTAAAAAGCATATAAAATTATGGCAAATCGAGAATATTTTAAAGGAATTGAAACGATATCCTATGAAGGGAAGGAATCAGATAACCCTTTAGCCTACAAATACTATGATCCTACTAAAATAGTCGCAGGAAAAACCATGCGCGAACACTTTAAATTTGCCATTGCCTATTGGCATACCTTCTGCGGCCAAGGTTCCGATCCCTTTGGTCCGGGAACTCAAAATTTTCCATGGGATCAGGCGTCAGACCCTCTCCAAGCAGCCAAAGATAAAGCAGATGCTGCCTTCGAATTCATTTCAAAATTAGGATTTGACTACTTCTGTTTTCATGATTTTGATCTCGTGCAAGAAGGAACCACTTTCGCCGAATCAGAAAAACGACTCGCTACCATTGTCGACTACATCAAAGAAAAAAAAGCCGAAACAGGCATCAAATTATTATGGGGTACTGCCAATTGCTTTTCTAACCCTCGCTATATGAATGGAGCTGCTACCAACCCAGATTTTAAGGTGGTGGCAAGAGCGGGTGGACAGATAAAACTAGCCTTAGATGCTACGATCGCGCTAGACGGTGAGAACTACGTCTTCTGGGGAGGACGTGAGGGCTATATGTCGTTGCTTAATACCGATATGGGAAGAGAGCTAGATCACATGGGGCAATTCTTAGTTATGGCAAGGGATTATGCACGATCACAAGGGTTTAAAGGTAGTTTCTTTATCGAACCAAAACCGATGGAACCCATGAAGCATCAATACGATTTTGATGCGGCAACAGCTATTGGTTTTTTACGTGAATATGGACTAGACAAAGATTTTAAATTAAATATCGAAGTCAACCACGCTACGCTTGCACAGCATACCTTTCAGCATGAATTAGCCGTGGCAGCAAAGGCAAACATGCTCGGGAGTATCGATGCCAATAGAGGCGATTACCAAAATGGCTGGGATACCGATCAGTTTCCGAACAATATCCAAGAAACCACCGAAGCAATGTTGGTTTTTTTAAAGGCTGGTGGTCTCAAGGGCGGAGGGGTGAATTTTGATGCCAAAATCAGACGTAATTCTACAGACATGGAGGACGTTTTTTATGCACATATCGGTGGCGCAGATACGTTTGCTAGAGCCTTATTGACCGCTGAAAAAATTATGAATGCTTCCGCTTACGCGAAATTAAGAACAGACCGCTA
Source organism: Dokdonia ponticola (assembly GCF_042653865.1). Taxonomy (NCBI): domain Bacteria; kingdom Pseudomonadati; phylum Bacteroidota; class Flavobacteriia; order Flavobacteriales; family Flavobacteriaceae; genus Dokdonia; species Dokdonia ponticola. The sequence goes on from NZ_JBHSFV010000002.1 coordinate 64,567, forward strand.
TCAATCATTCGACTCAGGGAAAGGAAAGGCGTTTGAGAAAGGCAATTTAAGCCTCAAGGATTTGTATGAAATCGCACAAGAAAATGGGGAACTGATACCTCAAAGTGGGAAACAAGAACTCTTCGAAAACATCATAAATCAGTACATATAAACACAAAACTATGCCATCATCAACCCATTCGAAATACCTTCTTAAACTGACCATGGTAGCCACTCTTGGCGGACTTCTATTTGGATATGATACCGGTGTGATTTCAGGAACTGTCGGCTCTTTGGAGAGTTACTTCGTGACTCCAAAAGGATTAAGCGAAAACGCAGCCAACGCCTTTAAAGGCTTTATCGTTTCAAGTGCCTTAATTGGTTGTATTATTGGTGGAGCCTTTAGTGGTTTTGTGAGTACATGGTTAGGTAGAAAAAAAGGACTGATCTTGGCAGGAATTTTATTTTTGATCTCCGCCTTAGGTTCTGCAATGCCAGAGTTATTGATAGGAACCATAGGCGAGGGAGACCATACCTTTTCAACTCTATTTATCATCTACCGGATTATTGGAGGTGTCGGTGTCGGACTAGCGTCTATGCTATCACCCTTATATATTGCAGAAATAGCCCCAGCAAATAGTAGAGGGCGTTTAGTGTCCTACAACCAACTCGCCATTGTAGCAGGATTTATGGTGGTCTATTTTGTGAATTATTTTATTTCAAAATCTGGAGGCTCAGATGTGTGGTTAAATGCTGTAGGATGGCGATGGATGTTCGCTTCAGAGGTGATTCCAGCGGGCTTATTCTTACTGTTTTTATTCTTTGTACCCGATACGCCACGATCTTTGATGCTGAAAGATAAACCTGAAGAGGCTTTAGAAGTATTAATCAACGTCAATGGAGAAGAAGATGCTTATCAAATTTTGGATGAAATCAATGCATCGATCAATAAACCTGCTACGGGAAAACTTTTGTCTTTTGGGTGGTTGGTCATTGTGATTGGTGTGGTGTTGTCCATATTCCAACAGTTTGTAGGAATCAATGTGGTGTTATACTACGCTCCAGAAATCTTTAAAAACATCAATCCCGATACCGATGGGGCATTGTTACTCACTATCATCGTTGGGGTTGTCAACTTTTTATTTACAATTATTGCCATAAAAACGGTGGATACAAACGGTCGAAAACCTTTGATGATGATCGGTGCACTAGGCATGGCAATTGCGATGTTTTCATTAGGTTTTGTATTCTATGCTCAATCTACGGGTTATCTCGCATTACTATGTATGATGGTCTATGTTGCAAGCTTTGCGTTGAGTTGGGGACCTGTCACTTGGGTATTACTCTCTGAAATTTTTCCCAATAAAATTCGCGGACGTGCTATGGCCGTTGCCGTTGCTGCCCAATGGATTGCTAATTACGCCGTGTCTATTACCTTCCCGATGATGGATGACAACAGCTATCTCACCGAACAGTTTAACCATGGATTCGCCTATTGGGTGTATGGCTTTATGGGGATATTAGCATTGCTATTTGTGAAGAAATTTGTACCAGAAACCAAAGGAAAAACCTTGGAAGAAATGGAAGAACTTTGGAAGTGAATCTTCTTTAAAAACATTGAATATCTCTTAAAAACAAACGAATAAAATTACCTGTTATGAAAAATAGACCTTTCTATATCATCATCTTAATGAGCATTTTACTGATGTCTTCTTGCGCAGAAAAAGAATCAACTGAATTCGCATTTCAGGATTTGAATTTGAGTGTGGAAGAACGGGTTACAGATCTAATATCTCATATGACATTACAGGAAAAGGTGTCACAAATGCGATATGATGCGCCTGCTATCAAACGTTTGGGTATTCCTGAGTACAACTGGTGGAATGAATGTTTGCACGGTGTTGCACGTGCTGGGGAAGCCACGGTTTTTCCGCAAGGCATTGGGATGGGATCGACGTGGAATGCGCCACTGATTCATCAGATGGGAATCGCCGTTTCGGACGAAGCTCGTGCGAAACATCACGCTTTCGCGAAAGCGGGTAAAAGAGGCATCTATCAGGGATTAACTTTTTGGACCCCTAATATTAATATCTTTAGAGATCCACGCTGGGGAAGAGGACAAGAAACCTATGGAGAAGATCCGTACCTCACCAGTAGAATAGGTGTCAACTACATTAATGGATTGCAAGGTGATGATCCAAAATACCTAAAAGTGGTCGCGACTGCCAAACATTTTGCCGTGCATAGCGGTCCAGAAAAATCTAGACACGAAGATAATTATCAGACGTCCAATAGGGATTTGTACGAAACGTATTTACCCGCATTTGAAGCTGCTGTCAAAGAGGCGAAAGTACACTCGGTGATGTGTGCGTACAATCGATATCGAGATGAAGCGTGTTGTGGAAGTAATTTGTTGCTTCAAAAAATACTAAGAGATGATTGGGGATTTGACGGCTATGTAGTTTCTGATTGTTGGGCGATTACTGATTTTTGGGAACCTAATCGACATGGAATCACAGATACCGCACCAGAAGCAGCGGCACTAGCTGTTGATCGCGGGACAGATTTGAACTGCGGAAGTGTGTATGACCCTAATCTAAAAGAAGCTGTTCTCAAAGAACTGATTGACGAATCTAAGTTGGATATAGCACTTAAAAGACTGTTTACTGCTCGTTTTAAGTTGGGGATGTTTGATCCAGCAGAAGATGTGAAATGGACCAATATACCGTATGATGTGGTCGCAAGTGACGCGCATTATACCTTGTCAGAACAAGTAGCCCGTGAGTCCATGGTGTTATTGAAAAATGAGAATAATACACTGCCTTTAAGCAAAGATATCGCATCGATTGCTGTGATAGGCCCTAATGCAAATTCCAAACAAGCATTATTGGGAAACTATCATGGAACGCCACACCAATTTATAACACCCTTAAAAGCTATTGAAGCAAAGTTACCCAATGCACAAATTCATTATGCATTAGGAAGTGACATTGCCGAAGGTTGGCCAATGTTAACGCCAATTCCGTCATCTGTACTAAAAAATGGAGAGGAAGCTGGATTGAAAGGGAAGTATTATAAATCAATAGATTGGAAAGGAGAACCCGCATTTGTGCGCAATGATACACTGATCGATTTTATATGGATGCCTGAAAAACCAATAAGTGGTCTTGAAAAGGATATTTTTTCTGTTCAATGGACTGGGCAATTAGTTCCTGAAGAAGATGGCGAGTATCGCATCGGATTGAAAGCGAGCAGTGGCGGGAAGGTGTATTTTGATGGTGAGCTGCAGTTTGAATTTAAAGATGATCATGAACCAAAGACACGGTATTTTGATCGTATCCTAAAAAAAGGAACACCTTACGACGTCACGATTGAGTATTTTAATTATCATACAGATCCTCAAGCACATTTTGTGTGGGCAAAAAAAGACCAAGATCTGTTAACACCAGCCATCGAAGCGGCAAAAAAATCGGATGTAGTCCTCTTATTTTTGGGATTATCACCTACTATTGAAGGGGAGGAAATGCCTGTTTTATTAGAAGGTTTTGACAAAGGTGACCGATCAGATATTACATTGCCTAAAACGCAAATTGCATTGATGAAAGAAGTACAAGCCATCGGAAAACCAACCATTGTGGTCTTGATGAACGGAAGTGCGTTGGCGGTGAATTGGGCGGGTAAAAATATTCCTGCCATTCTCGAAGCTTGGTATCCTGGGGAATTTGGTGGAAAAGCCATTGCAGACGTTCTTTTTGGCGATTATAATCCAGGAGGAAGACTACCCGTTACGTTTTATAAATCTGTGGAGGATTTGCCTGATTTTAAGTCCTACGATATGAATAATAGAACGTATAAATATTTTAAAGGAGATCCATTGTTTCCTTTTGGACATGGACTCAGTTATACGACGTTTGCGTATGAGAATCTGGTAGTAGATACAGAGATTGAACTAAAGAAAGGTATTCCTCTAAAAGTAGATGTGACTAACATTGGAAGGCGAGATGGTGATGAAGTGATACAGCTCTATATAAGCCATATAGATAGCACAAATGATGCTCCAATCCGATCTTTAGTTGGTTTTCAACGAGTGCATTTGAAGACAGGAGAGACCAAAACGGTTGAATTTCTAATCACACCTAAACAATATGCTGAGTTAAATGAAGAAGGGCAGCCCGAGTTTAATCAAGGTTCATTAACGGTCAATGTAGGAGGGAAGCAACCCAATTTTAATGGCTTGGCAGATGCTGAAACGACGAGTGTTTTAACAAAGACTATTGTATTGAAGTAATTTGGTAAAGTTATTCTGAGGTACTGAATTTATAAACAGTCGTTGACTGATACGTATCTTCAGGATTCAAAACTGTTGAAGGAAAATGAGGCTGATTCGGACTGTCTGGGAAATACTGTGTTTCAAGGCAGAACCCATGTCTATTTCCATAGCAGATGTTGTGCTTTCCAAGAATGTCTTGATGAATATGGTTGCCACTATAAAACTGTATGCCAGGGGTGTCTGTAATCACTTCCATAATGCGTCCTGAAGTAGGTTCTTTTACTGTTGCTACCACTTTTAATCCTTTGCCGTCAAGTACGTAATTATGATCGTATCCAGTCCCTATTTGGAGTTGTTCGTGTGGTTGATTTATCTGTTTTCCTATCTCGGTGAGTCTTCTAAAATCAAAAGGGGTACTTGCTACAGTTTCAATATAACCTGTTGGAATCAATGAAGTATCTACAGGTGTGTAGTTGGAGGCTAGAATCTGTAATTGATGAAGTTCTATAGAACTTTTTCCTGCATCTTTTAAATTGAAATACGAATGATTTGTTAGATGAACGACGGTGGGTTGGTCAGTATTCGCCGTATATGCAATGGTAACTTCATTGTTATCACTAATAGAATACGTCACCTTTACTGATACCGTGCCAGGAAACCCCTCTTCTCCATCTTTAGACGTATAGGTAAATTCCAATTTGCTATCTGATATCTGATGGACATCCCAAACGACCTGATGAAAACCTTCAGCACCTCCGTGGAGGGAATGAGGAGCATCATTAGCATTTAGAGTGTAAACCTTGTTATGAAGTATAAACTGCGCATGGGCAATACGATTTGCAAATTGACCGATCGTAGCTCCAAAATAGCGGTTACCTGTCTTCAAATAGTCGTCAATACCATCATATCCTAAAACGACATCTTGGGACACCCCATTTCTGTCTGGAACATACAAACTAACGATGCGCGCACCATAATTGGTGATTTGCATGGAAACGCCCTTATGATTGGTGAGCGTAAAAAGAGAAATTGACTTTCCGTGGAGTGTTTTTTCAAACCGACTAGATGTTATCAAACGCATACGAATGCTTTTTTACTCATGTGGAATGCTTTAAAAGAGGGATTTTTGTTGTTTTGTAACTAATTAGCCCTTGAAGACTCGCTAATTTAAAAAGAAGGGATGTAATAACCCTACAATTCTAAAAATAAAATATATGGATGTTTAGAAGCGGGTAAAAGGGGTATTATACCAGTTGAAGATTTGAACGCATCAGCTTTTCAAGTTGATCAATAGATTTTCTAACCCGCGACCCCATGGGGTACTTCTTGCACATTACTGATATTTATCATAGCTTTCATGGTATTTCAAGCATAATTTTGAAGCATAAATACTGCGATTATGAAAAATATACTCATTTTGTCAAATTTTGAATCCTATTCTATAAATGCTACAACCTATGCTATGGATTTTTTCAGTGGACAATCTTGTCATTTTTATTTTCTTAATGTCGTAAAAGTATGGGAATATACAACAGATGATCTAATGACTGCTAATGAAGGCGAAACCGTCTATGATACGATATTATCTTCCTCAAAAAGTAAACTCAAAAAAAAAATAGCGCATCTTGAAGACACCTATACAGATGAGGATTATACATTTACAGCACTTATAGATTATGATGTTTTTACAGATGCGATCAAACAAGCTGTAAAATCGTATGAGATTGATTGTATTTTAATGGGATCTAACGGACAATCTAATTTTACAGAGCGATTGTTTGGAAGTCACAGCACGCGCGTGGTGCGTAAAGTCGATTGTCCTGTATTTATTATACCGGATAACTACACCTATTCACCCATACATAATGTACTTTTGGTTTTGGATGAAAAAAATGTGTATTCTACCTATATTTTCGATAAAGCGTTTAAAATTTTAGATCGTACTAAGGTAAAGGTATCTGTATTAAGACTTTCAGAATCGGAACCTATGTTTAAAAGCGAAGAGATTTCTCAGATTGAAGAAGATTTTGATCAACGTAGCGTCCCTTATTTTCATCTCTCAGAGCTTACAGGCACTAAAGGCAACCAACTCCAGATTGTTGACGAAGTTTTACACGCAGACGCTAATGTGATTAGCACTCGACCTATTTCTTTTACATCAAGGCTTATAAAAAATACAGGTGTTGACGAACTCATTTTAAATATAGAGAAACCCACCTTCTTTTTAAAAGATTAAAAAATAACTAGGTACGCTCCTTCTTGTCTGTAGGTAGATTTGTAAAAGCCCTTATAGTGATACTATTATATACCTGATTAATATCATAGTTCTGATCAGTATCAGAAATTACATTTGGTATATGCAGTTTAAAATCACATATCCAGTACGATTACGTGAATTTTTAAAAGAGATTGGAGATATTTCTTATTTTGCTTTAAGGTATTTTAAGGAATTATTTAAAAGTCCTTATGAAACTAGCGAACTTTTAAAACAGTGTTATGTTATTGGTAATAAATCTCTTCTATTAGTAGGAGTTACTGGCTTTATATTAGGACTTGTATTTACCCTTCAGTCACGTCCTACTTTATTAGAATTTGGCGCCTCTTCTTGGATGCCATCTATGGTAAGTATTTCTATAGTAAGAGAGATAGGACCTGTTGTTATAGCTCTTATTTGTGCGGGAAAAATAGGTTCAGGTATTGGAGCAGAACTTGGATCTATGCGCGTCACAGAACAAATAGACGCTATGGAAGTATCTGGAACAAATCCCTTTAAATATCTTGTTGTCACACGTATCACCGCCACCACTTTAATGCTTCCATTATTGGTTATATTTGGAGATGCAATTGCCCTTTTTGGTTCCTCTTTGGTCGAATACTCAAAAGGGAGCGTTTCATTTATCCTTTATTTTAATAAGGTCATTAAAGCCTTATCCTATGGCGATGTTTTACCCGCAACGATCAAAACGTTCTTTTTTGGTTTTGTGATAGGTCTTATAGGATGTTACAAAGGATATCATTGTAAAAAAGGAACATTAGGTGTGGGAGAGGCATCCAACTCGGCTGTTGTTTATGCTTCAATGCTCCTGTTTATTGTCGATTTTATTGCTGTATTTATAGCTGATATATTTTTTGAAATTTAATGGAAACCACTACCAACATAACACCCGTTTTAGAAATCAAAGATTTGCATAAAAATTTTGGAGATCATCAAGTACTTAAAGGGTTTAACCTAACACTATATCCTGGAGAAAATTTAGTGGTCATGGGAAAGTCGGGTTCTGGAAAATCTGTGATGATTAAATGTCTCGTAGGGTTAATGAAAGCAAGTTCAGGAAGTATTCAGATACGGGACAAAGATATTACTGCTTTAGGGCAAACAGAATTGGATTTTTTACGCACAGAGATTGGATTTTTATTTCAAGGAAGCGCTTTGTACGATTCAATGACGGTGCGTGAAAATCTAGAATTTCCGTTACGTAGACATCGGGACAAATTACGCTTTCGCGAAAGCACACAAAACCTCATACATGAAGCTTTAGAAAATGTAGGTTTATTAGACGCTATAGATTTAATGCCTGCAGAGCTGTCAGGAGGAATGAAACGTAGAGTAGCTTTAGCGAGAGCATTGATTCTAAAACCAAGTATCATGCTTTATGATGAGCCTACCACTGGTCTAGATCCTATCACTGCAAAAGAGATCATACAATTAATGCGAAGTATTCAAGATACGTATGGGACATCATCGCTTATCATTACGCATGATGTAGACTGCGCCCGTGTGATTTCTAATAGAATTATATTGCTGGTAGACGGGATTAATTATGCAGAAGGAACGTATGCAGAATTGTCTTCTTCTAAAGACCCAAAAATTAAAATGTTTTTTAAATAATAGGACTCATGGAAAAATCTTCTAAAAATAAAATACGACTAGGAGTTTTTGTAATCTTAGGAACCATACTTCTTGTGATTGTATTATACTTTATAGGAAACAGACAAAATATATTTTCAAATACTATAAAAATCAACACCTATTTTGCCAATGTAAATGGATTACAACTGGGTAACAATGTACGATATTCTGGTATTGATATAGGTACTGTACACAGTATTCAAATGCAATCAGATACGCTTATTTTAGTAGAAATGTTACTGAAAGAAAGTATGACATCGCATCTTAAAAAAGATGCCGTGGCTAGTATAGGTTCCGATGGACTGGTGGGGAACATGATTGTAAATATCCTCCCTACAGAAGGAAAATTACCCGCGGTAGTGTCTGGAGATACCATTGCTAGTTATAGTCGTATAAGCACAGATAATATGTTAACAACACTTAATTCTACCAATGAAAACTTAGCACTACTCTCTGCTGATTTTCTTAAAATCACTACCGAAATATTGAGTGGAGAAGGAACAATAACGTCTTTGTTAAAAGACGAAGCATTAGCTAATGACATAGAGAGCACCATAAAAAACTTAAAAAGCTCTAGTAAAAATATATCTATCATGACACAAGAATTATCGGAGACTATAAATCGTATTGACATGGAAGATAGTGTGGTAGGGGTGCTATTGGGTGATAGTATTCAGGGGCGTAAGGTAAAAATGAGTATTGAAAACATCACATTAGCAAGTCAAGATATACAAAACGTAAGTGCCTCTTTAGATACGATAGTAGCTCGTTTAGCTAACGAAAAAGGGGTGGTGCATTATCTTAGTTCAGATGAAAATCTCGTGAAGAATATTGATAGTACGATGCAACATATTAAGGAAGGTACCGCAAAATTTAATGAGAATATGGAAGCTTTGAAACGCTCTATATTTTTTAAAAGATATTTTAGAAAAAAAGAAAAAGAAGCGTTAAAAAGAAAAGAAGAATTAAAGAGTAATTAAAAAAAACAAAAACTGATATATGTCATAGTTTTTAATAGTAAGCTCTCATACCTTTATGATACTGGTATATGATGTTCTTTTACATTTAGAAATTTGACGCGAATACTTTTTATTATAGAGATAGATAAAAATTCAAATAGATTTTATAAAGTCTAATTGATTTAATTTTATTAAAGTTGGGGGAGTTTATTTCTGTTATAGAAAAGTATTTTGATCAATTTGTTTCGTATAACACATAGTATTTAATATCATTTAAATTAAAAGGCATTGTATAGTAAAGCGACCTAGTAATTAATATTAGGTCGCTTTTATTAGTGAAACGCTGTTTTGTAAAGTCTGAAAGACGCATTCAAAATAGTCAGTTAAACCTGCTTATCCCGGCAGGCAGGCTAATCCCACTTTTTAGGGGATCTATAGCGTGTAATAGTTTTGGGTTGTGATTTTAGTATCTCGCGTGTACCTTGTGAACTTACTCCAAGGATTATTTAGTATTACAGCTTGTTACCATACGATAGATCTCCGGCATCTCCTAACCCTGGGATAATATACTTTTTATCATTCAAATCTTTATCAATAGCAGCGATCCATAGATGGGTGTTGTCTGGAAAGATATCCCGAATATACTTCACACCATCATCAGATCCTATAACGCTTATAATATGTATACTATCTGGGGATCCGTGTTTTTTAAGTGCTAGGTGTACATTTTCAAGGGTATGACCCGTTGCAAGCATAGGATCACATAAGATGAGTGTTTTTCCTTCTAGTGATGGTGCTGCAAGGTATTTCACGATAATCTCTAACGTGTCTGCATCTGGATGATTTCTGTAGGCAGAAATAAATGCTTGCTCAGCATTGTCAAAACAGGAGACAACCCCTTGTTGTAGAGGTAATCCTGCTCTTAAAATTGCCGCAACCACTATATTTTCTTGGGGTAACAGCATCTCTTTAGTCCCTAAAGGAGTTGTGATGGTACTTGCATTATAGGATAGTTCTTGACTCATCTCATATGCAAGAATATGCCCTATACGTTCAATGTTTATTCTGAATCGCATAGCATCTTTTTGAATTTCTTGATCCCTTAATTGTGAAACATATCGTTGTAATACGCTTTTTTGTAATGTGAAGTCATGAACTGTCATCGCTGTCTATTTGATCATGTAAAATACAATCTTACATCGTTGAAATATGATAAATGGTCCATTTTTTATTATCTCCTTGTGTGGCAACCATAAAATCATCTATAAAATATGATTTTATAGGATATATTTTTAAAAACCGTCCTTTGTTAGGGATCACATGAGTAGGTCCTAAAAGATACTTTACCATATTTCCTGTGGAGTCAATAACTATTTCACCATAGGTGTACCTAATCAGATCTTTATTTAAAATACTATTTTGACCAATGGTTTCTCTTGTAAGTTTATGTACTATGGCAAGACCTGCATCGTTATATGGGAGTGCTTTTATAAATTGAGGTTCAATGACTATCTCTCCACTTGTATTGATGTATCCATAATATTCAATATTTTCCTTTGTTTGTTTGATTAATGAAAGTCCAGCATTAAAAATAGGGTGTTCTATTTCGTTTTTACCATGAACACAGGGTATTGGTACAAGATCATTTCTAAAGTCTACAACAATAGTTCCTTCTTTATCTATGAACGCCCACTGATCTCCTTTTTGAATAGCTGCATAGGTATCATGAAAAGGAGTAATTTGTTCTATGTTTTCTATAATTTGTGCTTGTAAGCTAATAGAAAACATCAAAATACTAATAAGAAATATAGTTTTCATAAGATGAGTTTTAAGATTACATCTTAAAAGTACATTTAAGAAATTTCATAGTAAATGATCATCATCATAGTGTAGTAATCATTTTCAAACTTATTTTTAAAAATTTCTCTTAACAAAAAACAATTACTGTTCACGCTATAATAGAAGCTGATAAAGATCATTTTTTCAGAATGATTAAGAGGCTACTTTAGCAATAAATACATCCACTATTTTGAAAAAACTCTATCATGTCGCTTTATTTGTTTTAGGAGTCGCACTCACCTGTAATGCGCAAGAGCGTTGGGGTGTTGCTTTTAGACCTCAACTTAATTTCCCAACAACATCTTTTATGGATACAGATCTTAGTGTGGGAAATGGATTAGAACTGGAAGTCACGTATGATGTGTTACCACATCTAACTTTTTATACTGGTTTTCATTGGGATCAATTTGAAACGAATGAAGGTTTTAACGAAGAACATATTGATTTTAATCAAAGCGGATACATTTTTGGAGGACGACTCCGATTGCCTTTTAATAAAAGTAAGATAGGATATTATCTAAGTCTAGGCACCATTTATAATCGGATTCGTTTAAAAAGTGATCTCACTATAAATAATCAAAAAACAGCGTTCAAATTGAATTGGCAATTGGGGACTGGTGTTACCATACCTCTATTTGACCATTGGGTATTTACTCCTGAAATACGGTATCGCTCTTCATCAAACTATCCAATTACATTACAAATGACACAGGAAACCTTAAATATCGATTTTATAACCTTAAGCGCAGGCGTTATGTATCGATTTTGAATACACAAAAGTATATTACCTCAGCACATTTACATCTCAATTATCGAGTAAATTCTTGGAATAACGCACTGTTCTATGACTCATATCATATTTTTTAAAAGAGAGTCCAACTATTTTTGAAGTATATAATTTAAAACTTAAAAATGATGACTACCGAAATACAGTTTGTTAAAATAGCCACCAGTGATGCACTCACAACATACATACACAATAAAATAGATCCATTAGCTACCAAATATCCATGGCTAATAAAAGCACAGGTTTTTATTAAAAAGTTAAATGATCCTAAAGGTAAAACATGTAGTTGCGAAATTGAAATGAGTCTTCCTGGTCCTCGTATCTATGCGTCTTCTATTGAAGAGAATTATGAAGTTGCTGTAAAAAATACGATTTCAGATATAGAGAAGCAACTCAAAAAACGTAAGGAATCAATGACTTCTCATTAATATTTAAAAATACTCTCATGAAAAAAATAGTAGTTCCTGTAGATTTTTCAAATTACTCAGAATATGCCATAGAGGTTGCGTCGGCTTTCGCCAAAAAGTATGATGCTGAAATTATATTGTTACATATGTTAGGGCTTTCTCAAGCAGTGCTCACAAAAAACGAAGAACAGGAAGTAGCAGAAGCAGTGTATTATATGAAACTGGCCGAAAAGCGATTTCAAACAATAGAATCAAGAAGTTTCTTAGAAGGGTTAGTTGTTTCTGAAATTGTACAGAACTACAAAAACTTCACAGATATTAATGAAGTTGCTAAAGAACAAGGAGCTGATTTAATCGTGATGGGCTCTCATGGGAGTTCAGGAATTTCAGAGGTTTTTGTAGGGTCTAATACAGAAAAAGTAGTTCGCACCTCAGAAATACCTGTACTGGTGATTAAAGAGCAGATTTCTAATTTTACAGTTGATAGAGTGGTATTTGCTTGTGATTTTAAAATCGAAAATATACTCGTATATCGTAAAGCAATGCGTTTTTTTCAACAACTAGGTGCTGCTGTGGATTTAGTCTATGTAAACGTACCAGGGACTGCTTTTAAGAGTTCTACAGAAATGGATCAAGCTGCCAATGAGTTCCTTGCCATTGCCGACTTTCAGGCTCCTATACGTCCAGATGAGGTTGTCTTTTTAGATGGATACAGTATAGAACAAGCCATCTTTGATTATGGAAAAAAAGTTTGTGCAGATGCATTGGCTATACCAACACATGGAAGAAAAGGACTTGCTCATTTTTTTAATGGAAGTTTAGGAGAAGATATTGCAAATCATGCAAAATTACCTGTTTTTACTTTTAAGATGTAAAATACTAATTTGTTGATTGCGAAAAAGAATGGGCTTATTTTTAATGTTCTACCCATTTAAATAGTTCCTAGAGCAATCTCAATCATTTTTGTAAAAGAAGTTTCTCTTTCTGATGACGAGGTACGTTCTCCAGTGACTAAGGAGTCAGATATGGTCAAAATAACCAGTGCTTTTACATTGTACTTTGCTGCAATGGTATATAAGCCTGCCGCTTCCATTTCTACACACAGTACACCAAACTGCGCCCATTTCTTATAATCGTCAAAGGTGTCTTCATAAAATTCATCGGTAGAGAGTACGTTTCCTGCTTTTATTTTAATATGATGTGTGTTTGCATACTCGGTAGCTTTTTTAAAAAGATCATAATTAGCAGTAGGGGAGTAATCTGCATTGATAAATCGAGAGTTATTGATTCCTGATGTAGAGGAAGCTGCCATGGCTATCACGATATCACGTATTTGTACATCACTTTGATAGGAACCTGCAGAGCCTACCCGTATGAGTTGTTTTGCTCCGTAGTCATTAATGAGTTCATGACAGTAGATTAATGCCGATGGGATACCCATTCCCGTCCCTTGAACAGAGACTCGTTTTCCTTTATAATATCCGGTATATCCGTACATTCCTCTTACTTGATTGTAACAAATGGGATTTTCTAAAAATGTTTCAGCAATCCATTTAGCACGCATCGGATCTCCTGGAAGCAACACTGTTTCTGCGATAGCTCCTTTTTCTGCTTCTATATGTGTACTCATAGCGGTTGTGTTTATGTGACAATATTGACTCCTGCTGAGGTGCCTATACGGCTTGCGCCTGCTTTTATGAGGAGTTGTGCCGTTTTAGCATCTTTGATACCTCCAGAAGCTTTTATTTGTATATCAGTGCCAGCAAATTCTTTTAATAGAATGATATCTTCAGGGGTAACAGGATTAGAGCCAAAACCTGTAGAGGTTTTAATAAAATCGGCACCTGCTTTTATGGCGAGTGTTGTTGCTCGTTGTTTTTCATTATTACTAAGGTAACTGATCTCTAGAATGACTTTAAGCACATGGTCTCCTATGGCTTTTTTGATACTAGCTATTTCTTGTTCAACCTTATCGTCTAGCCCAGATTTTAAAAAACCAATATTGATGACCATATCTATTTCACTTGCGCCTTGTGTAATACAATTTTTAGCTTGGGTAATTTTTGTTATGGTTGCCATAGATCCTAATGGAAAGCCTACCGTAGCTGCGACCCTAATGGGATACTCAGTGAGGTAGTTTCGCGCAAGCGAAACATAACATTCGGGAACACAAACCGCATAAAAATGATATTCTATGGCTTCTTGACAAAGCCTTTTGATATCATCTAAAGTCGCTGTTGGACTCAGTAATGTATGATCTATATACTGATTGATCTGCATATCATTGTTTTATAACAATAACGGTTGTTGGTATTGTTTGATCAAGTGTAGGATTTTGGGTAATGCAAGTTTTATAGAGTAGGTCCCAGTGTAGGAGGGACATATCACGCAATCATCAAAGTAAAACTCGACAAAGTCACCATTAATGACAAAGTTGTTTTTATAGCCTCTAAAATCCATTTCTGTCAGTTGCCAGCAATCGTAATAGAGGTCGCCAGACTCAATGTCATTTGTGATCGTTTGGTTGATAAGTTCAAAGAGCTGTGCTTCAGCTCCTGGGATGAAAAAATCACTAAAGGTTATAAATGTATGGTTTTCTGTGTTATAATTAAGGCAATCAAAAGTATAAGCCGAGTGCTTCATTCCAGAATAAAAATTCTCCTTATAGAGTAAGATACTGATCAAATTATTTGCTGTAGAATGGAGTTTGTAATCTATGATTCGCTTTTCGCGAAAGCGGTCTATTTTAAGCGTATCACATAAGAGTTCTTTATCTTCTAGTATTTCATTAATAGTTCGCTCTACATTAAGATAACTCTCTGTGAGATAGTTGTTAAAAACCGCATAATTAGGATCTATTTTTTCGTTTAAATAAGGGTAGGTGTAATCTAGCACATACTCATCTTCTTCTTCATATATTTTTTTGGAAGTAACCAGTTCTTGAAGCTCTTCTTTTTTATCTTCTTGTTCTATAAAGAGTTCTTTTTTTATAGATTGTTTACGTGCTTGATTTTCTAAAACATCTTTGTCTATCGCGCCATTAGTAATGGGAGTCGGAGCAGCTTCGGTCTTATTTTCAAGCGGTTGTTGTACGGGAGTCGGATTTTCTTTTTTGCAAGCGTATATGAAAAGACATATACCAATAATGAATAGTTTACACTTCATGAGTAGCTATTTATGATAAAAGTAGATTAAGTTGGGCAAGTATGATAAGTTCAGATTTATTAGTACCCGAAAAAGCATTTGCAATAGCGCTTGCCGTTTTTTTGATGTTTCTTTTTGTATTGTCTGTGAATAAGGATTTGTTTGATGTATAATAGTTTACAAAAGTATCATAGCTCTCTTGTGCGCTATAAACTTCACTGTCTAGCCAGTTAAAAACTACTTCTATCTGAAAGGCGCTATCAGATCCATGCTCATCGGGCTCATTGTCTAGAGAAGTCCACTTGGAAGAAACCATCTCTTTGAGAGTTTCTATTTCTTCGGGTCTAACGGTATTATCAATAAAAGCAATGGCATAAAATAGCCTTCCTAAATTTTGATAGAATAATACATCTTTTTGTTCTTTAGTTTTCATAACAGAAATATTTAGTATGCCTTCCAAAAGTAATTGTGTTGTTTCTAAGATTCTATGATAAATATCATTCTAGTGTATTTATTGATAACGTCTTAATCTGTTTTTAAGAGGATTCCCAATTTTTACCATAGGTATCGTATTTTTTTTTGGTTCTATGGATGGCTTAACACTTTAATTTTTTTATGAGTTGATTACACCAGAATGAGGATCTTCTTCCTGTTTTACAACCATACTGGGTACTCGAACAATCTCAACAGTCATAGAGGCCAGTTGTACTTTTCCATTTGTTTTTTGAATGGCAGTGCCAATGAGTTCATTTAGTAAGTGTTTTGTGAGTCTTCTTTTTTTAAAGTCCACGATATATCGAAGATTGAATTGTATCCAATTGTCTGTCATAGTAATCGCTAGTGTAGGCTCTACCTGTGCATTCTCTATGTAATATTTATTGACAACTTGTTGCCATTCTGCAATAGATTGTGATACGTATTCAGATAATGTTTCTGAAGCAATTTGGACCACAATCGTTTTTGCTAATTCAATATCAGAATCATATCTAATAGGAAGATTAAATTCATCCCAAACAAAAGGGAAATCCTTTGAGTAATTATATACGGGCCCTTTAAATACAAAAGCGTTACTGAGTTTTACAATTCTTCCACTATAATTATCACTAGAGACCCATTGACCTATTTCCATCATAGTGGTATATATACTATCTACATCGATTACATCGCCTTTAATACCATTAATTTCTATTCGATCACCCGGCTTGTAGACACCTACAAAAAAAATATAGAAGGAACCAGCAACACTCAAAATTAACTCTTGTAATGTGATTGTAATACCTGCTGTAAGTAACCCGATAGCCAGAGCAAAGTCTTTAATGCTTCCTGTGAAGAAGGATATAGTGACAATCACAAGCAATATATATCCCAAAACTTCTACTGCTTTTTGAGATTTATATCTGATAGCTGAATCTGGAAGTTTTTTCCGTAACAATCGCCTTAAAAATGCAATGGTCAGTAGGATGAATACTGCCCAGATCAAGTATTTCAGGATATTGGAAGAAATAGGGTGATCCTTCATCCACCGACTTATATTTTCAAAAAATTCCATTTATTTTTCTAATTATCAATAATTAATACGCTCTTAATCTTTAGTACTAAGTTCTTTCTCAAGTGCTATGAGTATTTTTTGTTCAGAACGTTCTATACCTCCAAAAGCATGAGCAATTGTTTTTGCGGTGTCTAGAATAAGCGTATTAAGAGGTTTTGTAAAGAGATGTGGATATTCTTTTTTATAAGAAACAAAGTCCCCATACATTTCATGACCCTCCAACCCAAAAGCTTCAACTCCTTCAAATACGGCCTCTATCGTATGTGCA
This sequence comes from Dokdonia ponticola, assembly GCF_042653865.1. Taxonomy (NCBI): domain Bacteria; kingdom Pseudomonadati; phylum Bacteroidota; class Flavobacteriia; order Flavobacteriales; family Flavobacteriaceae; genus Dokdonia; species Dokdonia ponticola. Next base: position 81,679 of record NZ_JBHSFV010000002.1, read on the forward strand.
GGGTTTTCTTTAAATATCTGGTTAAGATCATTGTAGCCAATCCAATAGTCATGAATACATTTTTGTAAGGCTTCAAATTCTGTATCCTGAATTGTCCTATCTGAAATGGCTACCGCATAAAATAGCTTCCCAAGATGCTGGTAAAGTAAGCTATTGTTTTTTAGGGAAAGTGTCATTGTCTTCATGTTTAAATAATTCTTTAAAATTACTAGTGAAATAAAAGAAAAACTATGACAAGTATCATCTTCTTGCTTTCATTAGAATAGTGTATTTTTATACTATGAATTTTTTCAAAGAAAGCATAGAAGATACTTTTATAACCCTTTTTGAAGGTGTTTCAGAGGGTATTATTGTGGTGAATAAATCAAGACAAATTGTAGCGAGCAATTCTTCTGTCAGATCTATATTTGGCTATGAAAAGGAAGAGATAGAAGGTGCTATGCTTGAGACATTAATTCCAACAAAATACCATCACAATCATCACCATCACTTTAAAAATTTTATGGCGGATCAAGATAAGCGTCAGATGGGTATAGGAAGAGACTTGTATGGTTTGCACAAAGAAGGTTTTGAAATCGCTGTAGAGGTTGGACTCAACCCTTTTGTATTACATGGGCATTCCTATATCATGGCATTAGTAACTGATATTACAATACGTAAAAAACAAGAAGAAGAAATCCAAAATCTCAATAATTACCTTGAAGCAAAAGTCAAAGAACGTACAGAACAACTTACAGAAGCACTCAAAGCAGAAAAAGAACTTAATGAACTAAAAACAAAATTTTTATCTTTAGTTTCTCACGAATTTAAAACACCATTAGCCGGCATTCTTACCTCGGCAACCCTTGTAGGAAAATATCCCAGAGAAGACCAACAAGAAAAAAGAGAAAAACACCTTAAAACAATACAAGGAAAGGTGAAATATCTAAATAATATTATAGATGACTTCTTATCTATAGAGCGTTTACAATCAGGTAAAGTCAAGTATAACTTTACATCATTCCCTATCAGTAAAGTCTTTGACGAGGTTATTTATGATGCTAACATGTATCTTAAAGATGGACAAATCATTAAATATCCCAAAAATATAGGTGATTTGACGATAACGTTTGATGAAAAAATAATTGAATTAACACTCACAAATCTTATTCATAACGCTATAAAATATTCAAGCGAAAACTCAACGGTAGCAATTAAGGTTACTAAAGAAGCTAAGCAATTACAAATTGCTATAAGAGACGAGGGAATTGGGATTCCAGATAATGAGCAAAAATTTATTTTTGACAGATATTTTAGGGCAGAAAATGCTTTAACCAATCAAGGAACTGGGATTGGACTTAATATTGTAAAAACTCATCTTGAAAATTTAGGAGGTAATATCTCTTTTTCTAGTAAAGAAAATGTAGGTTCGACATTTACGTTTACCATCCCTTTGAGAGAGGATCAATTATAACATAAGCTTTGTATGAAAACTATTTTATTGATTGAAGATGATACCGCTTTACGCGAAAACACCGCAGAATTATTAGAACTGGCAAATTATCATGTGATCACCGCAGCAAATGGAATCTCAGGAATTACGGTTGCCAAAGAAAACCTACCAGATATTATAGTATGTGATATCATGATGCCCGAAGCTGATGGCTATGAAGTCCTTGAAGCACTATCTCAAGATCAAGAGACAAGCCATATCCCTTTTATATTTCTCTCTGCAAAAACCGAACATAAAGAAATACGAAGAGGAATGAATCTAGGGGCAGATGATTATCTCACAAAACCCTTTGAAGAAGAAGATCTTCTCAGTGCGATCGAAAGTCGTATTGCAAAATCAATCATATTATCCAGTCTAGTAGAGGAGCAAACAAAGCAAAAAGATGAAGACCAAATACGTAGCCTTCATGAGTTAAAGAACTTTTTTGATGATGCTGGAGCCCTAGTCACTTATAAAAAAGGACAAGTCATTTATAAAGAAGGAGACAACTCAAACCATATCTATTTAATTTTATCAGGTATTGTAAAAACCCATAAAATGGACGAAAATGGCAAAGAACTCATCACAGCATTGTTTAAACCAGATGACTTTTTAGGATTTACATCTTTTATAGATAATATACCCTATCAGGAATCAGCAACGGTCATACAAGAGGCAAAACTTGCATCAGTCGTAAAAAATGACCTGAAAGATATCTTAGAAAAAAGCCAAAAAGTATCTCTAGAACTCATGGAACTCTTAACCGATAATCTTTCAGATATTAAATCCCAATTATTACAAATGGCGTACAGTTCTGTACGTAAAAAAACGGCACAAACCATCTTACAATTTGTAGCAGTCTTTGATAAAAAACCAGAAGAGGGAATTCGGATTTCTAGAAATGACTTAGCGAGTGTTGCGGGCATAGCAACAGAGAGTTTAATACGTACTCTTTCTGAATTCAAGAAAAATGGATTTATAGAAATTGAAGGGCGCAACATTAAAATATTAGATATAGAAGGCCTCAGAGAGGTTGAGTAATTTGAGTTAAGTATTCGTATGAGAGGGTGAGTTTTCTCATGCCTGCTGCAGGCAGGTTCGAAAAATCGAACTTGTGAGATTCATGAATAAAGGGAGAGCGAAGCGTTAGAGTATATAAAATCCACATATACTTAAGCCGATATTTGTGCTACTATGACTCTTTTTTTACTTGATAGCAGTATCATAAGCACATTTATTAGCGAAAAAATATGAGTGAATACACCGCAGTATACATTCAGAAGACTTGCTTTATTTTTCATTCTTCTTTATCGGGATTCTTGCGATAGTTCAACGTATAGTTAAATAAGTAATTATATGGAATTTAGGTAGATGTGATTTGTTATATGTAAAACAGTGCGTTAACTGATATTTGTCATAGTTACACACCGTTCATCAAAATATATTTGTTCTTGTTACAAATGATTTAGAATGAAAAATATTTTAATTCCGGTTGATTTTTCTGAAGTATCTTGGAATGCTTTACACTGCGCATTATGCTTCTTTGAGAATGTTGCTATACAATTTTATATCATCCATGTAAATACTCATACAAACGGTCATATTGTAGATGACGGGGATTTAGAAATACATAAAAATATTGCTATTCATACTAGATTTAAAGAATGGCTTAAAATTTCAAATAAACAGATAACTGCACATCACAAAATATCTTCTTTAGAAAGAAAAGGGAGTTTTATTAAAACATTGCGAGAAGTCGTTACTGAGAAAAATATTGATCTGATTGTTTTGGGAACCCAACAGTCTAATGTGTTTGAAGATAGCGTGATAGGAAGTTATACCCGAGAAGTAATTACTCGTGTAAAATGTCCAGCACTTGTAGTACCCCAAGACACTCCCTGTCCAGTACCCAAAGAAATGGCGTTACTGACAGATTTTAACTTTAAGCACAACTCTAAAGCATTAAAGGTCATATCAGACATGGTTACGATAGGAAATGCACATCTCACTATATTGAATCTATTGAAGAAAAACGGTATCGTTAGTATCGATCAAAAAGAAAATAAGCAATTTTTAAAAGAAGCTTTTTCAAATTTAGACCATAGTTTTCATTTTGTGGTCAATCAGACGATGGATGAAGCTTTACAATTTTTTATTGATGTGCAGCAGGTAGATCTTGTTATTTTATTTGCCAAAAATATGAATTTTTCAGAGCATCTCTTGTTTTCTCCTTCCACAGACACAACGATTAATTATCATAAGAAAACGCCATTCTTAATCGTACATGAATAAAAAGTTTAGCTGACATAAATCATAGTTATTGATTTGGGCAAGCGATATTTTTGAGCATAAGAAAGCTAAACCCTATCCCGATGAGAAAGATTCTAATTCCTGTAGATTTTTCAGAAAATTCATGGAACGCGCTTACCTGTGCACTCCAGTATTTTAAGTATGAAAAAGCTGATATTTATATTCTTCATGCTTATGCAGATCAGGTATATGCAAATACAACGGTAGTTTCAAAAGAATCACTTGAAGACTATAAAAAGGTCTGTGAAATAGAAGTTAATCAACAATTGGAGGCTACTCTTCAAAAAATACAAGACCATTTTCCTAACCCAAAGCATACGTTCATTCCCAAGGCTGTGTTTGAAAGCCTAATAGATGCAGCAGATGACCTTGTGGAAGAAGAAAATATAGACCTTATTGTTATGGGTACAAAAGGCAAAACAAATGATAGTAAGATCACATATGGTAGTCATACATTACAAATGCTTAAGTATGTCACGTGTCCTGTATTAGGTATTCCTTCTGAGTATATTTATGAACGACCTACTCAAATTGTGTTTCCTTCAAATTTTATGGTGCCGTATAAAAACAGAGAGTTGAAACTATTATCCTGTTTAGCAAAAAGTTACAGAGCTACCATACATTTATTATACCTCTCTAATTATGACAGGCTTTCCTTAAGACAAGAAGACAACAAAGCATTAATAGAATATGGCTTAGGTGATAATACCATTCAATATGTACGGAGGGATTATGGCCCTATTGCAAAAACAATAAATACATACATTGAGGCAGAGGGTATAGAGATGATTGTTATGGTCAATTCAAGACATTCCTATATGGAAGAGTTATTAAACCAATCTAGTATTGATAGCATAAGTCTAAATACCAAAATTCCATTGCTTGTTTTTCAAAATTTAAAAAGGCGATAACCCTTTGTCTAAACATATTTACTAGCTAAACGAATCATACTATGAAAAATATATTAATCCCAACAGATTTTTCCGAAAATGCAACCAATGCCTTTCAGTACGCAGTACAACTTATGAAAAAGGAACGATGCAGATTTCACCTTTTAAATACGTACAGCCCTGTATCATTATATACATCGACTATTTATGAATATCATACTTCTCTACAGGTAGACTTAGGAGAATTGTATAAAAAAACGTCAGAAGCAAAATTGGAAAAGACCATACAGAAAATTAAAAAAATGTTTCCCAATGATTTACACACCTTTGAAACAATAGCTTCTTGTAATCTTCTAGTAGAGGAAATTGCCGAATGTGTAAAAACCTGTGCGATAGATTTGATAGTCATGGGGACACAGGGGGCTTCGGGTCTTAAGGAGATTTTTATTGGTTCACAAACCCTTCATGCAATTAAAAAAGCAACAGTTCCTATTATTTGTGTACCAAGTATGTACACCTACAAAGCACCAAAAGACATTGTATTTGCAACAGATTATGAATTATCAATGAACAATAAAGGGATATCAATTGTAAAAGACATTTGTAACTGGCATACCTCTCGGCTTATTTTTTTAAATGCTTATTATGGAGTACCCCTTGACCAAAGGCAGATAGAAGTACGAGATGCACTAGATAAATTTTTTAAAGAAAATGCGCATCAATTTCAAATAAGCGATGGCATGGATGTGCTAGAAGCCATAGAAGATTTTCAATCAAAACACCGGATAGATCTTTTGGTCATGATACACAACCGTCACAGTATTTTTGAAAATTTGTTATTTGTCCCAGTGATTAATAAGATCGTGCATCATACTAAAACGCCCTTTTTAGTCATTCCTTCTATGCAAAAAAAATAAAGATGAAACGTGTTATAGTTCCTACCGATTTTTCTCAAAATGCACATAATGCACTGAGTTATGCAAGGCTTTTATTTCAAGATGAAGAAGTGATATTTACGTTGTTACACACCTACAAACCTTCTACTGTAAACCTGTTACGAAAAAGCTCGCAACAAGTAGGGACTATGTATCAAAGTAGTAAACTCGTAGCTGAAGAACAGTTACAAAATCTCTTAGCAAAAATCAATAGCTTAAATGAAAATAAAAAGCATACGTATACCGTAAAAGCACATCTAGGAGCACTAGATGAAGTCTTCAAAAACATACCCATAGACACTTATGATTTTATTGTTATGGGATCAAAGGGGGCTACTGGTTTAAAAAGCGTACTATGGGGTAGCAATACCTTTCATCTTGTCAATTCTACAGTCAAGAGACCTATACTCATTGTCCCAGAGAATTGTACCTATAAAAACCCTGAAAAAATTGCTTTTGCTACTAATTTCAGTCGAGCCTATTCAAAAGAAGAGATACAACCTCTCATTGATATTGTTAAAGAATGGAATGCATCATTGCGTATGATAGAAGTGTATCATGACCCTATACTCTCCAAAAATCAAAAAACACATTTAGAAACGCTTGAAAATTTATTAGTAGATGTTCAATGTCATTTTCATGTCATCCCACATTTTAATACCATAGAAACAGCGATTACTATTTTTAATGACGAATTAGAGATCGATATACTAGCAATGATTAGATATCCTAAAAGTCTATTACAGAAAATTGTAAGAGAACCTATTATTAAAAAAATGGTACATCACACAACCATCCCATTTCTAGTATTACCTTCATTAACTGACTAATATCATAGTTTCTGTTTTCAATATCTCTTAGTTTTATAATGAGTTATTAGTGAAACGTTATTTTGAAAAAGTCATAGGACAAATTCAAAAATAACTAGTTGAACCTGCCTATGCCAGCAGGCAGGCTAATCCCGGTTTTCAGCGGGATCTATGGTTTAATACCCTTTGTTAATGTAAATAATAGTACCTATGAAATACGTTGCCGTTCCCACAGATTTTTCAGATAATGCATACAATGCTTTATTATATGCTACACGACTTTTTCCAAAACAAGAATATACAATTATACTTATCCATTCGTATGAAAGTGAGTTTTCCATGTCTACAAGCAGAATTGATATTGGTCGTAATGAAGATTTATATCTTGATATAGAAAAAAGAGTGACAAAAAGTTTTGAAGAATTAATCCATAAAATCACAAGAGATACAGAAGGATTAAAAATTCACTTTGAGACGATCATGACAGGTTTTCCTTTATTTAAAAGTGTCAATAAATTACAGAGGGAAAAAACAGTTAGCCTCATAGTCATGGGAACCAAAGGAGCTTCAGGAATGCGACAATTATTTATGGGAAGCCAAACCATTAAGCTAATAAAAAAAATACGAAAACTACCTATTCTAGTAGTTCCAGAAAATGCAAACTTCACACCTCCTAAAGTAATTGCGCTTGCAACTGACTTTAAAACGCCCATATTTACCCATGCGATTAATACCTTAAAAGAGATTATAAAACCCAATAATGCGACAGTAAAAATCACACATATTTATAATCAAAAAAGCCCTGAACATGTTTTTGAAGCCAATTATAAAAAAACAAAGGACAGCCTTTCAGATGTAGACTATACCACCCATTGGCTTGAAAATACATCAAAAAAGGAAAAAGTACTCGAGGAGTTTGTCAAGAAAATGGATGTAGATTTACTTGTGCTTACGTATCATAAATACAGTCTTATTAAAAAACTATTCAAAGAAAATATTGTAGAAAACATAGGATTCCATTCAACAGTGCCTGTACTAATATTTACAGATCAAGATTGACAAATATCATAATTACTCCCTTTAATTACTCTTACTTTTAATCAATATAAATCCTAAGTCTCTATGAAAACAAAAATCTTATTACCTACTGATTTCTCAAAAAATGCGTGGAATGCCATAAGCTATGCAACCGATTTGTTTCAGGATAAAGAATGTGAATTTTACATTCTTAACGTATATACCGTAAGAGGCTATGCTCTTGAAAATATGATGGTCCCAGAACCTGGCGAATTGGAATATGAAAGAGAGAAAAAGAAATCAGGAGAAGGACTTGAAAAAGTATTAGATATGCTTTCTTTTAGAGATCGTAATGAGAAACATTCCTTTTACACCATATCACAATTCAATTCACTACTTGCAGGTCTTAAAGACATCGTTGAAAAAAAAGATATTGATATGGTTATAATGGGAACCAAAGGAAGCACTAATGCAGGCGGTGTCGTCTTTGGAAGTAATGCCATCACGATCATGGAGAATTTGAGAAACTGCCCTGTCATAGCAGTTCCAGAAGAGGCTCGTTTTGCTATTCTCAAAGAAATTGTTTTTCCTACCAGTTTTAAAACACACTTTAAACGTAGAGAATTGCAATACCTTACAGATATCGCAAAACTGACAAAAGCATCTATTTGTATTGTCCATGTAGCGACAGATGATACCCTAAGCGATATTCAAGAAAATAACAAAAAGCTGCTAGAAGAATGCTTTGAAGAGGTAAACTATACATTTCATACCCTCCATGGTTCATCTCCTTCAGAAGCCGTTAGATATTTTGTTGAAAGTAGAGATAGTGATATGATTGCTTTTATTAATAAAAAGCATTCCTTCTTTGGAAGCCTGCTTTCTAGACCCATGGTCAAAGAAATTGGATTGTATTCAAAAGTGCCTATTATGGCATTGCATGATTTTAGAAACTAAACACTTAGAAAAATGAAAAAAATTGGAATCTGGATGGATAAACGTGAAGCGCTTATCCTTCATATCACAGAAAATGGAGAACATTTTGAAACCATTCCTTCAGAAGTAGATAGCTTCCGGATTCATGGAGGGTCAGGAACTAGACTAAAGGGAGGACCACAAGATGTGGTACATGATAGTAAATATCTAGCACTTGAAAAAAAGCAATTGAGAAGTTATTTCAAAAATATTGTTGCACATACAGAAGATGCAGATCAACTAGCGCTCTTTGGACCTGCAGAAACCGCGGAGAAATTCAGAAAAGAACTCAAAGAAAGGTATGAGAAACTTTCGAGTAAAGTAGTTGCCCTGAAGACTGTCGATAGTATGACTGAAAACCAAACAAAAGCGTTGATTCGTGATTTCTTCAAAGAATACCGTTAGAATATAGAGTATTGTTTATACGCTTTCGCGAAAGCGTACCCATGCACTTCACAACAGAAAAGAAGCATTGCTTAAACCTAGATCAAATGTGCTATCAATGGTAAGACAATGCCATTACTTCAATGAAAGGAAAATCAATTATTAAGGTTCAAAAATCGTCAGGGGAGAAGGTAGATTTCTCGTTGCCGAAACTTAAGAAATCACTCCGGCATAGTGGTGCCAGTGAAAAGGATATTCAGCAAATTATAGACATTGTTCGCGATGAGTTGTATCAAGGTATTTCTACTAAAGAAATCTATAATCGAGCGTTTGTCCTCCTCAAAAAAAAGAAATCTGTTTTTGCCTCTAAATACAAACTCAAAAAAGCAATTTATGAATTAGGTCCAACAGGATTTCCTTTTGAGCATTTTATAGCAGAAATCCTAAGTCACTCAGGATATCAAGTGGCGGTAGGTCAATATGTAGAAGGCAAGTGTGTTTCCCATGAGATCGATGTAATTGCCACCAAGAATACAGAAAAACTATTTGTAGAGTGTAAATTTCATGGGGAAGAAGGTCGTAATTGTGATGTAAAAATCCCTTTATATATCCATTCTCGATATCAAGATCTAATGATAACTCAATCTCAAGACTGCAAAAATGCTGGTTGGGTAGCCACAAATACCCGTTTCACAAAAGATGCGATACAGTATGGTCAATGTGTAGGACTTTATCTGTTAAGTTGGGATTTCCCCAAAGGTAACGGTCTAAAAGATAGAATTGATAGAATTGGATTGTATCCTATCACCGTATTAACACTACTTTCTAATAGAGAAAAAGAGTTTTTATTAGATAGAGGTATTGTACTGTGTAAACAATTAATAGTAGCTGCTTTTTACTTAGACCATTTAGGAATTTCTGAAAAACGAAAAGAACATATTCTTAACGAACTAAAACTACTCTGTAATGCCTAACGCAACCTCTCTTCAAAAAATAAAAGTCCACTTTTTAGGAGCAGCAAAAACTGTCACAGGCTCTAAGTTCCTTATTGAAACCCCTACATTCAATATACTTATTGATTGCGGTATGTTTCAAGGGCTTAAAGAATTAAGAGAGCTAAACTGGGAACCTTTACCTTTTGATGTGTCTACTATAGATCTTGTTTTAGTAACCCATGGACACCTAGATCACACAGGATATTTACCAAGATTGGTAAAACAAGGCTTTAAAGGACAAGTTCTAGGAACATCTCCCACACTAGAAATCGCAGCTATTATTTTAAACGATAGTGCAAGAATACACGAAGAAGATGCAGAACGTGCCAACAAAGAAGGATTTACAAAACACCATCCTGCGCTCCCTTTTTATACTGAAAAAGAAGCACAAAAAACCATTACACAGTTTAAAGCCATCGAACCAGAAAAATGGATAGAATTACATGATAAAATTTATTGTAGATGGATGCCTGTTGGGCATATTATAGGTGCCACGTATATTGAATTAAAAATAAATGAAACCATTTTTGTGTTTTCGGGAGATGTAGGAAGACCTCACGATCTTTTATTAAGAGCTCCGAAAAAACCTGAATGGGCAGATTTCCTATTTTTAGAAAGTACCTATGGGGATAGATTACATCAAGAAGAAGACACAGATCAAAAATTAATAGATCTCATTAAAGAACTTGTCTACACACGAGGGACCCTTATCATACCAAGTTTTGCAGTAGAACGATTGCAAACATTAATGTATATCCTGTGGAAATTACATCTTAAAAACCGTATCCCCAATATTCCTGTGTATGTAGATAGTCCTATGGGAAATAATGTACTCTCTGTATTTGAACGCTTTCCAGAATGGCATAAAATAAGCCCAAAAGAATACAAAGCCATTTGTAATCATATTCATATTGTCACTTCCTACAAAGAAACCTGGGAAGTCATAGATAAACCTATTCCAAAAATTGTCATTGCAGGAAGTGGGATGGTCACTGGAGGACGCGTGCTTACCTATTTAAAACAACTTATCGATAATCCTACGACTCGTATATTATTGGTAGGATATCAAGCCGAAGGTACCCGAGGACGTCAATTACAAGAAGGCGTGCATGAAGTAAAAATTTATGGTAAATATTATCCTGTAAAAGCACAAGTACACCAAATACAGAGCCTCTCTGCGCATGGAGATCAAAAGGATTTAATCGATTGGGTAAGTGCCATAAAAAACATCCCGGAAAAAGTGTTCTTAGTGCATGGCGAAGCCAGTGCAAGCGACGCTTTCAGAGTAAAATTACAACATCATTTTCATTGGAATATAGAGATCCCAAAACTTCACCAGATTACTGAAATGTATATAGCTGATTAATGTCATAGTTTCCTTTTTGAAGAGGTTCTAATTTTGTCTTTTAATATAAAGATAGATCACGCGATTATGACAACACAGACCCAAAATATACAGAATGGCTATCACTCTGAAGCCAAAGAATGGAAATCAAATCTTTTATTTATTGAGACCGAACTTCACTTTATTGAGCAACTCATTCACTCCTATGTGTTTGAGCCCAATACGCCTAATCTTTTTGAACGTCTTGAGCATTTTAAAACGCAACTTCTAAACATCAAAACGCAGTATAAAAAGATACAAGAACGTGTAATCAGTTATGATAATGAATTGGGAGGGCTCTTGGAGTCTCATGATACAGAGCCTCTTGATCCATCAATGGAGAAAAAAAGGCAAAGGATTTCTGCAGATTACAATCAATTTATCACCACGTATAAAGCACTTAAATCTAATATTTTTGAGTATTGTGGAGGAATTTTAAAACGCAATAAAAAGTAGTTTTTCGATGTCTTACTGACCAATATCATAGTTTTCGATACACATTCATAGTACTTTTAAAGAAGTAATACTTAAAACTTTATTATGATGTCACTATTTAAATTTAACAGAAACAGATTCCCTTGGATAGACGGAGGGATTAATGACTTGATGAATTCAGATGGTTTTTTTGAGGATGACTTTTTTACAAGTAGGAGAAATATGCCAGCAATGAATGTAAAAGAAAGCGATGATCATTTTGAGATAGAACTAGCTGTTCCAGGATTCTCAAAAGAGGAGATTGATGTCACACTAGCAGATGATATTTTATCTGTAAGTGCCTCAAAAAAGAAAGAAGACGTAGAAGAAAAAGAAAATTATTCCCGTAAAGAATTTAGCTACGAAAGTTTCGAGCGCCAACTTCAAATACCTTCTACGGTTAACCAAAACCAAGAGGTGACTGCAAATTATCAGGACGGTATTTTAAAACTTACGCTTCAAAAAAACAAAGAACTAGAAATACCACAAAAACGTAAAATTGAAATTGCATAACGCACTAAATATGAGGCAACAAGTTTTATCTCACTGCCTCATATTTTTTATCTAAGGGTATAGTAATTATGTATACGCTTTCGCGAAAGCAAACTCATCCAAAAACAAAACACCATGTATACTAATCAATATAAATTCAAATATCTAGAATGGCATAGTCCAGAAGAAATTCATGAAACTACCATAAAATGGCAATCCACGCTCGATTTTGTAGAGGTGGAGTGGCTTTTCTTAAAAGAACTATTGAGCGATAATACGTTATTACTGCTGTCTGATGACCATTTTGATGAAGCTCAAAAATTGGTATCAAAATTACAAAGTTGTAAGCAAGAAATACCAGAGATACGCCAAATGTTAGTAGAACACCGCAATGCACTGGAAGTGCTTGTAGACGGGATTAATGAAAGCCAAAAAGAAAAAGCGTTTAAAGACAGACATCTTTTGCTGGAAATCAAATTAAATGACTTTAATGATAGGTACCGAGAAATCAAAACCGCCATTTTTGATCTGATGAAACATAGTTTTAAAAAAAGAAAACAAAAATCAATAGCAAGTAAATAATAATATGAGAAGGATTTTATATGGCTTTATAGGTAGTGTACTACTTCTTTTAACAAGTTGCATGTCAAGCGATTTGGTAGAGAATTGGAAAAACCCTGAAATTGATCTGTTTGCCGCAGAAAAAGTATTGGTTCTGGCAATGACAAACGATGTGGAGAATAGACAACGTTTTGAAAAAAAGCTCGTAGATGAACTTGAGAAGAAAGGAGTGAATGCCGTTGTAAGTGATCAGTTTTTTGATAAAGAGTATACCCAACGTCCCCATACGCAAGAAGAGTTAGATCTATTAGAAAATGCGATGTTAGAAGAAGGGTTTGATGCCATTCTAGTCTCAAAAATCATAGGCGCAGAAGACCGAAAAAGCTTATTACAGTCGTACGATGGTTTTGATACGCTCTTCAATAGTTTTGAAGAAGATTATTATACCAATCAAAAGATTTATGCAGAAGATGAGTATATGGATGTCTACACCGTGTATCATGCAGAATCTGCGCTATATTGTATTTGTCCTACCAAGGAGAGAGAAACTATTTGGAAGGGGAGTATAGATATCACGCAACCTGAGAGCACACGCAAGGCGATCAAAGATTATATTAAAATACTTCTTTGGGTACTTGAAGAACAACAATTACTTATTATAAATGATGGTAAGGGTATCTAATTTATGAAAACACTCATCTATTCTGCAAAAGATTTTGAAATCCCTTATTTAGAAAAGGCAAATCAGAAGACACATGATCTACATTTCACATCAGAACGACTCACAACACACACTGCCATGCTCGCTGTGGGGTATAGGGCGATCTCTATATTCTCGGCAGATGATGCGTCTCCTAATGTGTTAGAAAAATTGAAAGATTTTGGCGTGTCATACATCACGTTACGATCTGCTGGCTACGATAATGTAAGTCTTTTTAAAGCACAAAAATTAAAGATGCGTGTAGCCAACGCTCCTGAATATTCACCACATGCCATCGCAGAGCATGCAGTTACGCTTTTACTCGCCATCAACCGTAAAATTATTCTTGCGAATACACAAGTGCAACAATATGATTTTAGCCTTTCTAATCTCATAGGGATGGATTTAAAAGGAAAAACTGTAGGCATTATAGGAACAGGTCGAATAGGGGCTGTAATTGTTAAAATACTTCATGGTTTTGAAACAACCATTCTTGCTACCGATATTGTAGAAAGTAAAGATCTCGTTCGTGATTTTGGTATTACCTATATGCCTCTTAAAGAACTTTGCAAACAAAGTGATGTCATCTTATTAAGTGTTCCTCTTAATTCAGAAACCCATCACCTTATAGATAAAGAAACCCTTGCGTATATGAAGCCCAATGCATACCTGATTAATATCGCAAGAGGGGCAATTGTAGATACCAAAGCGGTATTAGAAAGCCTCGATACTAATAAATTAAATGGATATGCAACCGATGTATATGCGCATGAAAGTAGCATCTTTTTTTATGATCGGTCTTCAGATAAACCAGATGATCCACTTTTAGATCGACTATTACAGCACCCTAAAGTAATCCTCACCCCGCATCAAGCGTTTGCTACTCAAGAAGCGTTGTCTAATATCGCCAAAACAACAATCACAAATTTATCAAGTTGGGAAGCAGGGGAGAAGTCTAAAAATGAACTTAGCTAAACAATGCAGGAAGTATGATGATTGTAAATCAGTATTTATACGCTTTAACACTTCACTCTCCCTCTGATCGTGAATCTCACAAGTTCGCTTTCGCGAACCTGCCTGCCGGCAGGCAGGAGCGTACCCTAAAAATAAGACGAATAATATTCAATAAAGCCTACTAAAAGTACCCTTACCTAAGCCTCCTTTTCTTTCTTAAAACCATAGGTGTTTTGGTGGATAAAATCTTTAGGAAAGGTTTCATCTCCTGGAAAACCTAAAGGAATGGTCCCACTGTCTTCAGGGATATAATTAGTTTTAAAAATATAATCCCAAAGACTTAAGCTTATACCAAAATTGACACCGTATTTTCCTTCTGGTAAGTCATAGGCATGATGGTACAAATGCATGACAGGATTATTAATGATATATTTAAGAGGTCCCCACGTAATTTTAATATTGGAATGATTAAGATGACCGATCGCAATAGCAATAAAGTGTACAATGTAGGCTTGCTCAGGTTCAAACCCAAATAGGATCATCACTGCAAATGTCTTTAAGGGTTTGTATAAGATATTTTCCATCCAGTGATAACGTAAATGTGCTGCAAATCCCATCTCTTTGACACTATGATGTACTTTGTGAAATCTCCATAAAATAGGGTACTTATGGAGCAACGTATGGGTAAACCACTGCACAAAATCCAAGAGGATAAAGAATACAACCAACTGCAACCACATAGGCCAACTAGAGGGATTGATAAGAGCAAATGTTTTATCTGTAATACCCAAATCTTCAAAACCTACTTGCAATACTTTATAAAAACCACTAATGGCAATAGAGAAGAGGAAGAAATTAAAAAACATATAAAATCCATCTAGCCAAAAATCTTTTCTAAATATGGATTGATTTTTACGCCAAGGAAATACAATTTCCAAAAGCCATACAAAAAGGGAAATAGCAATGAGTCCCCAAAAATAATTGGTGTACCAAGGTACTTCAAAGAGAATGGACTTCCAGGTCCAATCTACCGTTCCGGTGAAAGCATTAATAAATGCATCTATATATCTATTCATAATTAATTAAATAAGGTTGTGACGCTGTCTTGTTCAGTAGGTAATTCGTCAAAATGACTCCATTCTGTCCAAGATCCATCATAATTTTTTACATTTTTATAACCCAATAGCTGTGTGAGTATAAAAGTGGTATGTGAAGAGCGAACCCCGCTATGGCAATACGCAATAATAGGATCACTTTTTGAAATTCCCAACTCGCTATATAATTGATTCAATTCTTCTGTGGGTTTTATTTTTTTATCACCATGATAATGAACAGCTAGCGACCAATCTATGTGTTTGCTGTTCGGAATTCTACCTCCTTTTGCAGCCCCTTTTTTTTGTCTTTTACCCGTGAACTCATCATAAGATCTTGTGTCTAGAATGATTGTGTTATCTGTAATTGCTTCTTCCATTTCAGTTTTAGAGACATAATACTTCATAGAAGGTGTGTCTGTCAATTTAAATACGGTCTTTGTTACTTTTGGAACCTCTTTTGACACCATACCGCCCTTATTTTTCCAATCGGTGATTCCGCCATGAAATAATTTTACATTTGTAAAATCATAATTCTGCAAAATCCACCATAATCTTGAAGAATCGCACAATGCGTTATCATCATAAATGATGATAGTATCATTGGTGTCAATACCTAGATCACTAAAAAGTGTTTCTAGTTGTTCTCTTCCAGCCATCATCCCATTGTAAGGATAGGTAGGATCCTCAACATCTGTACGCCATATATGTAAAGCACCTTCTATGTGCTCTTGGTTGTAAATTTCTGCTTTTCTGAAATCTATGATTTTAATTGTAGGTTCCTTTGCAATTTTTAGAAGCTCGTCTACTTCGATAATGTAGTTGTTTTCTATACTTTCTGTTGTTTGATCAGGAACATGAATAACGGTAGCCTTCTCCTTTTTACAGGCAGACAACACAAGTAAAAGTACTATACTAATCCTCCAGTTCATACCATTCTATATTAGTTAATGACGCTCGTCTTCCTTTATCTTCTACGGGATAATTTGTCACCAGATAGTTGACAATAATTTCTTGATTATTTCCCAGGTCCCATAAATTTTGAGTTTCTTGCATCCATCGTATCGTGGCATTCCATCGCTCCTTACTCATTCTATTTTGTGTCACTAATTTTGAGGAGTGGCAATTCGTACAATTATTAATCACTGTCATTAATCCTTCGGCATCGATAAAACCTGTCCGCACATGAATCCCATTTTCGATGAGGTCTTCATCAATTTCTTCAACAGCGACATAAGTTTCAGAATCGTCATTTTTAAAAGCTGAAAAATCAGGATCTATCATGGCATATATCAATACACCGCCTACAATGGCAATTAAGCTATATACCAGTAGCATCATGTGATATACAGCCCTAACGTATTCTTTGAATTTTTCTTCCTTGCCCATTTATGAAACTTTGATCGCGATTCTATGACACGCATTATTCAAATATCCCTTAGGATTCCATCCAGGTAATAACATGGGTTGTGCAACCCCTCGTGCATCGGTGGCTCTTGCCCATACTTCATAATATCCTTTTTTAGGAAAATCAACAGTTGCCGAAAAATGTTGCCAAGCCAGACGATTTGCAGGCTTTTCAATAGGACATATTTGCCAAGTAGCTCCAAAATCTATGGAGTATTCCATTTTTGAAACCTCAAGTTCTCCTGCCCACGCGTGACCTCTAATTTTTAATGTTTTTCCTTTTTTGATTGTAGCCCCTGTTTTTGGGTAGGTGATCAATGACTTTACAGGCATAGATTCAATAATGCACATATCTTCATCTTTCACCGTTTCTCCTGGAGCGACAGGTTCACAAGGAACGCGATACGCAGTTCCTGTCATTTTTGTACCATCGTGTACTTTATTCCTGATGCTAATGCGTTCTATCCATTTACCAGAAACAGAGGCAGGCCATCCACCAGCAACCAAACGCAAGGGATATCCGTGCGCCAACGGAATGTCTTCTCCATTCATTTTAAACGCAAGTAAGGTTTCGTCTTGAAGCGACTTGATCATTGGAGCGCCTCTTGAAATAGGTTCTTTTTTAGGATCTCTGCTTAAGTGCTCATCTACAGCGTGATATCCAATGTAAACAGCATCTTCTTTGATGCCCGCATCTTCTAGTACATCTTTTAAGCGAACACCCGTCCAAGTAGCACAATGGACAGCACCAACGGTCCATTGGTTTCCTTTAGCAGGCGGATTAAATTCACTTCTTCCGTTTCCTCCACATTCTAAGGTTAATTGATAACTATACTGCTTAAATTTAGTTTTTAGTTCAGCCAGCGTATATGTTTTTTGAGTAATCACAGATTCCCCATCTATTGTAAGCGTCCATGTGGAGGCATCAATACCTTCAGGGATAAGTCCATTATTTCTGATGAACATAGCTGAGTTGGGTGTGATGTTATCGTCTAGTAGATGTGCTTGGGCTTCAATATTCCAAGGTTTGTCATTTAAGACGACCATTTCTTTGTTCTTTTGGAACATTTTAAAGGGGTCAGGGTCTTGTATAGCAAGGGGTTGGTATCCATCCAGCATATTAGATCCAAAAACAATTTCGGCACCTATGAGTGTCGCAAACGAACTTAACGTGGCTCTTTTAACAAAATCTCTTCTCTTCAAAATAGTGTGATTTAAAACATTTCTTCTGTAAAAACATACTAATATATGATTTTCAAAACACACATTATGTAACATAGGTTACTTATAGATCATTTTAATTAGCTTTATTTTGCAGTTAAAATAAATGAAATGAATTGGATTTTTGAACCCTGGCCTTGGTATGTATCTGGGCCTATGATTGCCTTTATTATGCTCTTGCTTTTAATGGTAGGTAAGAATTTTGGAATGTCTGCAAATCTCAGAACCATGTGTACAATTTGTGGCGCAGGGACTAAAGCTGATTTCTTTAAATTTGATTGGAAGTCTCAAAAATGGAATTTAGTCGTTGTACTCGGTGCTATTATCGGCGGATTTATAGGTTCACATTTTCTAAGCACAGACACCGCTGTAGCCATCAACCCCGATACCATATCGGACCTCAAAACACTAGGTTTTGAAAGTGCAGGTGCAGCATACCTTCCTACAGAATTATATGATATGAATGCCTTGCTATCTTTTAAAAGCATTGCGATATTGATTGTAGGAGGTCTTTTGGTAGGATTTGGAACTCGATATGCTGGTGGTTGTACCTCTGGACATGCGATATCAGGATTAAGTAATTTACAACTACCATCTCTTATTGCAGTAATAGGCTTTTTTATTGGCGGCCTTATTATGATTCATTTTCTTTTCCCAATTTTATTTTAAATTATGAGAACATTTATTTACCTATTGATCGGAATCCTTTTTGGAATCACTATGTTTAAATCAGAAGCGGCCTCTTGGTTTCGTATCTATGAAATGTTCAAGTTTGAATCTTTTCACATGTATGGTATCATTGGATCGGCGCTCGTGACAGGTATTATTGTAGTACAACTCATAAAAAAGTTTAATATCAAATCCTTTTACGGCGAGACTATACTCTTTCCTCCCAAGGCAAAAAGTGTTGCTCGCTATTTGATTGGAGGTATTATTTTTGGATTAGGTTGGGCGTTAGCTGGCGCATGTCCGGGACCTATGTTCACATTAGTAGGCGTAGGCTACATTCCCATACTTATCGTGATTGCAGCTTCTATTTTGGGCACTTTTATATACGGAGTACTAAAAGATAAGTTACCTCATTAAACGAGTAATATACGCTAAACAAATCATGTGTTTTTCACTTTCGTGAAAGCATTCTCTCATCCACTTTAAAGGGACCTTACTATTCAAAATTATAATTGATACATATTTGAACTGATCATACGATATTGTATGATCAGTTCAAACAGTATTCGGAGACTTTTATGTGAGCATATTACTCATCACCAATCAAACTAAATGCTCCACGTATTAAAAATAGAGAACTTTCGATTTCATTTGTATTTTTTAGAGATACGAAACCATCATAAGTATCTTCATCATCCATTTGCAACTGATTAAAATAAAACCCTTCCTCAGTCTCCTGATCGAGTTGTAAGGCATAAATTAGCTCACCCACTTCTACAAATGCTGTTTCTGGCAACGCTTTCGCGAAAGCGGACTCTGTAATAATCCTTGCTTCCACAAACATACCTGTTAAGAAGTTTACCCCTTCCTCATTTTCTAAATGCCCGTGCACTTTGATTGTTCTATTATCCTCAATGGCAGTACCTATCAGATGCACTTTTGCTTTATAGGTTTCTGTAGATGATTCTGGAATTTTGAAATCGATTTCTTGCCCTTTTTTCAATTTCATGATGTCTTTTTCAAACACCGATAATTCCAGATGAATATGATCATTATCTATGATTTCTAGGATGGCGGTGGCAGGGGAAACATAGGTACCTCTAGTCACGTTAACCTTTGTAATACTTCCCGAAATAGGGGCATAAATAGTCACCACAGAACTAATATTTCCTGCTTCTACGGAAGCAGGGGAGATATGAAGCATCTGCAATTGCTTGCGTAATCCATTGTGGCGTGCTTTGGCAGTTTTATAGGCACTTTCTGCTTGTAGAAAACTTTTCTGAGACGTAATATTCTCTGCATTCATCGTTTGCTGTCTCTCAAATTCAGAGCGTAAGTAGGTGAGTTGCTCATGCACTTCCATATACTCCTGTTGTAACGATACAAAATCTGGATTTTCAATAGAGACGAGTGCTTGACCTTTACGGACTTTATCACCTATGAGTAAGGGCGTGGTCTTAATATACCCACCCATTGTGGCAGTAACAACAGCCCGATTTTCTGGTGGTACGTCTATCATTCCTGTCGTTTTTACCGTCATAGGAAATGATTTTTCTTCAATACTTCCCAGCGCCATGTCGCTGTTTTTAAATTGTGCTTTTGAAACAAAAATCCGAGCATCAGTGATGGCTTCCTGCATTTCTACTTGTCCATTGCTAACATCTTTATCGCCGCATGCTAGAAGTGAAAGAGTGATAGTGAATAGGGCTATGTGATATATAATACGTTGCATAAAGCTTGATTTATAAGGTTAAATGATTGATGTTGATGATGATGGTATTGTATTCATTGAGCTTGTCTAGGTACTCGAGTTTGACCTCATACGCACTTTCCAAGCTTTGGATGTATTGGAAGAAATCTATTTCGCCATTTCTAAAACTACTGTTTGCTGTTTTTAGAATCTCATCAGACAATGCCGTACCTTCTTCTTCATAATAGGTAAGTGCTGTGCGTACCTGTTCTAATTGCATGTGAAGCGCATCAAATTTTGCTTTGAGTTGAATGGTATATTCATTAGATACTTCCGTAGCGATTTCTTCGGCAATACCCGCGGCTTTGATTCTCGCGGATTGTCCTCCAAATAAAAGCGGAATCTTAATACCTACCTGGTAGCCATATAAATTTGTATTCAGCCCCTCGTTGGTACCTTGGAAATAATTGAGACTAATGTCTGGCAAAAGCTGTTGTTTCTCCAACTTTCGTTGGGCTTGTAATAGCAAAATTTTATGTTGATAATACAGCATCTCTGCATTGGTACTCACATCAATGGTTTTGAGAGGTACTTTTAAAATAGGCTCTCTTGCAATGACCAGTGAATCTTTAGGTTGCACCACCTTTATAATGTCATTGTATGCCAGTAGTACACTCTTTTGAGACGCTATATAACTAAGATTGATTTGCTTTTGCTTAGAAATAGCCGTAATCTTTTCTAGATAATTCGTTTCACCCAGCTCAAAACGTCTCGCAGCAATGATAGCAAAATTTGAGTATAAGCTATCCAACGTTTTCAGGACACGTTCTTTTTCTTTTGCGACTTGATAGGTATAATAAGCACTTGACAAATTCCGCTCTATTGCTTTCTTTTGGATATCATAGCGGTTGGTAGTTATCACAACATTTGCTTGATTCACTTTCTTTTCAGAGAAATACACCGTTGGGAATCTAAAATCTTGCTGAATGCCAAAAACACGAATCGGTTCATTATTCACCGCCAAATTATTTTCATCAAACTCATAATATACCTGTGTTTTGTCAAAGCTAAACGCACTATTAACAAGCGCATCCGATTGTGCTATTTCAAGCCGATTCCCTTGTAGCCCTGCATTATTTTCAAGCGCTAATGGGAGTAAAGCCTCAAGATTCATGGGATTTTCTTGTGCATTACTAGTCATAGTCACAAGAAGTAAGAGTACGGATATCGTAGCCGCCTTTTTGCCATTAGCACCTGTCTTTTCCTCTTTTGGACTATTAAAATAGGCATATAAAACAGGAAGTACGACGAGGGTAAGTAAGGTAGCGGTAATCAATCCACCGATTACCACAGTTGCTAATGGGCGTTGTACTTCGGCACCTGCATTGGTGGAGATTGCCATAGGCAAAAATCCTAAGGCTGCTGCCATTGCTGTGAGTAGTACGGCACGCAATCTATCTTTTGTTCCTTGTTTGATCAGTGCTTCCATAGTGTCAAATGTTCCTTCCTTTTTAAGTTCTTTAAAATGCTCAATCAGTACAATTCCGTTTAAAACGGCAATTCCAAAAAGGGCAATAAAACCAACCCCTGCCGAGATACTAAAAGGCAAATCCCGAATCCATAATAAAAAGACACCCCCTACCGCAGAGAGCGGAATCGCAGAGTAAATCATCAAAGCCTCTTTCACCGATTTAAACGCGAAGTAGAGTAAGATAAAAATGAGAATCAGCGCGATAGGTACGGCTACCATGAGTCGCGCTTTGGCGCTTTGAAGATTTTCAAATTGTCCACCATACGTGATGGTGTATCCTACGGGTAGTTTGATGCGATCGTTGATTAATTGTTGTACATCATCTACGACAGATTGTAGATCTCGATTACGAACATTAATCCCCACTACGATTCTGCGTCGGGTGTCGTCTCGGGATATTTTGGCAGCTCCTTTTTGATAGGTAATCGTTGCTAATTCATGCAACGGAACTTTTCCACCACTCGGCACATCGATGTAAAGATTTTTTAAATTATCAATATCTTGTCGCTTTTGCTTATCCAATCTCACTACAAGATCAAAACGTTTTTCACCTTCAAAAACACTTCCCGTGCTTTTGCCAGCAAAGCCCATAGCAACCATATCATTAACCTCTTGGATATTGAGGCCATAGCGTGCAATTTTTCGTCTATCAAATGTTACATTCATTTCTGGAAGACCTGCTATTTTTTCAACGGAGACATCTGCTGCTCCTGGCACATCTTTAATCAAATCGCCTATTTCGTTTCCTTTTTTGGCCAATATATCAAGGTCATCACCAAAAATCTTAATCGCAATATCTGCTCGTACTCCTGTGATAAGTTCGTTAAAACGCATTTCGATAGGTTGTGTAAATTCGACCTCCATCCCAGGAATAATAGCCAGTGCTTCTTTAAATTGATCGGCGAGTGCATCTTTAGAAGTCGCAGAGGTCCATTCACTTTTGGGTTTTAGAACAATAATGACGTCACTTTCTTCCATAGACATGGGGTCTGTGGGTACCTCGGCGGCACCAATTCGGGTGACGACTTGCTTTACTTCGGGGAATTGTTCGAGTAAAATCTGTTCAATTTCAGTAGTGATTTTCACGGTATTGCTTAAAGAGGTTCCTGTTTTAAGCACAGGCTGAATCACAAAATCGCCTTCGTCTAATGTGGGTACAAATTCGCCACCCATCGTCGCATACAGATATACAGAAATCGCTAGTAAAAGCCCTGCAATACCCAACACCCATCGTTTACTTGCTAATGCCCAATGAATCACAGGCGCATATAATTTATTTAGCCATTTCATGAGGCGTACGGAGATATTTTTGTCTGATGCCTTCGAAGGTTTTAGAAATAAAGAAGCGGCTACAGGCACATACGTAAAGCACAATAACATGGCGCCAATTAAGGCAAAACTAAAGGTAAGTGCCATCGGTTTAAACATTTTACCCTCCACGCCAGAAAGCGAGAGAATAGGAATGAATACTATTAAAATAATGAGTTGCCCAAAAATAGCTGAGTTCATCATCTTTGAGGCTCCTAGAGATGCGATCTTATCTTTAAAAGCTTGTTGGTCCGCTTTCGCGAAAGCGTATAACTCCTCTTTCTTTTGCATCATTTGAAAGGCGATAAACTCGACGATAATGACCGCCCCGTCAATAATGATCCCAAAATCAATAGCACCTAGACTCATCAAGTTGGCATCTACGCCAAAAATATACATCAACGACAATGCAAACAGTAAACACAAGGGAATCACGGAGGCCACGACCAATCCAGAGCGTAGATTTCCTAAGAGCAATACCACCACAAAAATCACAATCAAACACCCTAAAATGAGATTTTCAGAAACTGTGAACGTTGTTTTGGCAATGAGTTCGCTCCGATCCAAAAATGCATTGATATAGACCCCTTCTGGCAGGGACTTTGACATCAAATCCACACGTTCCTTGACAGCTTCGATGACTTTTTTAGAATTCGCATCTTTAAGCATCATGACTTGCCCGAGTACTTTTTCACCTTCGCCATTGCCAGTGATGGCTCCAAAACGCGTAGCACTCCCAAAGCCGACTGTAGCGACATCTTTTATGTAAATAGGGAAGTTTTTGTCGTTCTTTACAACAATGTTATTGATGTCTTCTAATGAAGAAATTAAACCTTCACCTCGAATAAAAAAAGCCTGATTGACCTTCTCAATATACCCACCACCAGAGATACTGTTGTTCATTTCTAGCGCAGTAAATACCTCACTGGCTGTAATATCCATGGCATGTAACTTGTCGGTGTCAATGGCAACCTCGTATTGTTTTAAAAAACCTCCCCAAGTATTGACTTCCACGACACCGGGAATTCCAGAAAGTTGGCGTTTAACAATCCAGTCTTGGATGGTTCTCAGATCTTCGGCAGTGTATTGGTCTTTGAATTCAGGTTTGACATCAAGGATGTATTGATAAATTTCGCCCAACCCTGTGGTAATAGGGCCCATTTCTGGCGTTCCAAAGCCTTCAGGAATTTTCTCAGAAGCCGATTTTATTTTTTCGGCAATCAGCTGTCTAGGTAAATAGGTGCCCATGTCGTCGTTAAAAACGATGGTCACTACAGACAAGCCAAATTTAGACACCGAACGAATCTCCTGAACGCCTGGTAAATTAGCCATTTCTAGCTCTACCGGGTAGGTGATAAACTGTTCCATGTCCTGCGTAGACAGGTTGCGGGAGGTCGTAATGACTTGCACCTGATTGTTTGTCACATCAGGGACAGCGCCGATGGGAATTTGGGATAAGGAATACAATCCAAACCCGATAATAAAGATGGTACATAAAAGAACAATGAACTTATTCTTTATACTGAAATTGATAATATAGGATAACATTTTTCATAAAATAATAAACATGAACGTATCCAAAGCCAAAACGGCAAATGGAAACTAACTAGTTGAAATACGTATTTTATGAGTGCCGTGGTGGCTGTAATAATCCTTCTAGATGAAGTGATGATGAAGGCTCTTGGTAAAAGAAATGATGTGATTTATACTCTGAAAACTCAGGTGTTTTTAACTCATCTTTGGTGGTATTGGCTACAAAAACGCTTATGCAAGAGACATGGGATTGATGCTGAAAAGGTAATTGCTCATGATCTTCTTTTTCTTCCTGATGTTCTTTATTATGTTCCGCTTTCAACTCGCCATAATGTTTTGAGATAAAAACGAATACATTATCTCCATATTGCTCACTATGAAATTGTGCGTGCTCAATAAAATCATCTATTTGCGCTATATCATTGATACTAAACCCTATACTTTGTATAAGGATCAGAAAAGAAAATGATATGGCAAATAGTTTACTCATTAGTACAAATATAGTGATTTAAAAAAAGAATCTTGAGCTTGTATGTTGTGTGGATAGGAGAATGTTAGTTTTTTTTTTGAGTATACTCTTTATTAGGTATTTTTTTAAAAATCATATATTGTACATTTATAATATTAAAATCAATGTTTTATGAAAAAACTTACTAGGCCAATATTTCTGATCATCACAGGAATCGCATTGGGACTTATTACTTACTATTCGATTTTGGAAGTTGTTTATTCTTCTATTCAAAGCAGAATGCTAGAGAGTAATTTTTTGTCACAGACATTTGAAAAGGATCCCTCGCTTAGTGGAGTGCTTCAGTCTGAGAGACGTTTATCTGACATGAAAAAAGGACAATATCCAGTGCTTACTTGGCGACTTTTGCGAGCGGCCAATGTAATCAAAGATGATGTTCCTACCACAGATGTGAGTAGCCGTATTAGTAAGTATTTTAACAGCTCCATATCAAATTCTAAAGATATTAGGAATAGTACATCTCTTGATGTTTTAATAGAAGTTCTACAATCTATTGGGAAAAGCCAAAATGGGATTGATTCTATTGCCAAAAATGAAGTCAAGAAATATATTGTACAGACGTTATCTGAAAAAAATAATGCGCTTGAAAATTACGACGCCTACTTGCAAAATGCTCCAGGAGGTGAAACATACCAAGCAATAGACGAATCATCAATTGGAGTAAATCATGCTGTTTTAAATAGATTGTTTTATCACTACGGAGCCGATGAAGTATTTGCTGAAGTTCCTAATTCCATTCCAAATTCAACCCTCGAGCCTCAGGAGGAATATAAGCAAATCAAAGATCTGTGTTTTCAAATTCTTTTGTCCGTTTCTGATGATCAGAAAGTAAAAAATGCTGTACAGGTTAAAGAATGGATTAAGGGTATTGAGCAGGTGGTAATGATTTGTTTATTCTTTGTAGCAATTATTATCCTTATTATTAAGAGCAAGTTTGCAGATCAACTAAATTTAGACAACAAGACTGCCAGAAGTTATTATAATTTCTATAATTGGATTTTTTCTTCTCTAACAGCTATTGGTTTTATTGGAACTATCCGTGGATTAAGTAATGCGTTATCAGATGCTGATATTATTTTTCGTTCAGGTTCGGGATTAGATCAAGCTATTTCAATCTCAAGTATTACGGAAACGCTAGGAGTCGCTTTTTCAACCACACTGATAGCACTAGTGCTCACCTTGTTGCTTAGTTTGGCAAAATTAGGAATAGATCCTACAAATCAATTAAAACTAGACTGATGAGTAAGAACACATTTAATCTAAGTAGTGTGGATATGCTGGCATGTGCGCTAGGTGCCTGTATAGTGTTGATGCTTGTATTTGTAGTAAACATTGGTGGCGATGAAGGTAGTGACGGCACCTCTGGAGGGCAGGGGAAACTAAATGGTTCTTCCATGTCTGTTTTGTCAAACGAAATTCTCCCTGGAAAAATGGTTTTTGTACGGCAGGTGTCTATACAATGTCATTCTAAACAAGATTATTTACAAATTTCTAATAATCTAGATGTAGGACTCTGGGAATATGATCTTAATTTAAGAAATAGCAAACATGTGCAGGAACAGGTGTATAGGGTGCCTGAAAAAACAACTGTTGTATACTCATTGGTTTCTGATACTATAGTAAAGAGTGCTATTCTATTTAAGTTGAATGATAAAATTCTTAACCAAGATAGAACTATAGCATCGCGTGGTGTTAATGTAAATGCCAAACTTTTGGAAGGTGCCTCTATTCAAGATGCTGAAGAGGTATTTTCTGGATTCTATGAACTCCCCGTTGAAGTGTATGGAGCTGATCAAGGATTCCGAAATTTATCTGTTACCTTCAAAAGAAGGCCTGCACAAGATCGTGCTAGGATTAGTAAACTTATTGAAATTAAAAACGAATAGATGTTTAAATCTGCCAGATCACTTATGAGTTTTATTGATTTGTTAGCATGTGCCCTTGGGGCATCAATCCTGCTTATGCTGGTTTTTGCTAAGTCCAAAGAAATCAATAATCAGGCGGAAGGGTTGGGGGCTCCAAAAGACTTTGTCTATTGCGAAATTGAACTCAGTGACCCGAGTGCGTATCTGATATTGCAAATTCGACCAAAAGATGGTGAATGGAGAAAATTTCGATTAAATCAAGACGGTGAACTTCTGCATGAAAAAGATTTTATCCTTCTTTCAAACAACCAATTAGACAAACCTACTAGTTTCTACGCATGGGGACCCTTTTATAAAAAGGTTAATGATACATATGCGCTTGATTCACAGTTTTTTGGAATTTATGGAGTAGATGGGAAAAATCAAAATGAATGGGAATTCAGTATAAGTTATATTTCTAATAGAACTTTGAACTGGGACAGCAAAGAAGATCCTAATAAAATAAAAGATATCAACGACATTTCTGCTATTGAGTTGGTGTATAGAATTCGTAATAAGAATAGTGTTTCGTTCACAGAGAAAAAAGTAAAAATCAACTTCGGAGAAACTAAGGTATTTAATATTGTAATTGAAGAGGATGAAATTTAATATATCAAGAATAGTAGTATTATGTGTGATCTTCCTTATGATGACGGCGTTAGTGAATGATGAAAGCCCTTCAGATGGTTTATCACAAACAGAGTTAGCATTGATTGAGAGAATGGAACCTGATCAGATATTAAAGATGGTTCAACAATTTGATCAATTCCGTTTTTATGATGATCTAAAACAGGTTAAAATTCAGATAGCGCATTTTGGTGGTGTTTTCTCTAAAGAAAATCTGAAAAATCACCAGAATATTGAATTATTGACTTCACTTGTAGATCGATTGGAACAGCTTAGGAATTCAAGTTTCAGTGATGCTATAGAAATAATTAGTGAGGAAGGTGTTCGAGGGGTACTTTCTGAAGATGATCAGGCAGCGATTGAGGTAATCGAAGCTCAGATAAAAGAAGGGAAAGAACGTATAGAAATTGCTTCTGTAGCCTATCAAAAAGTGCTTGTGCTGAATAAGTTGTTACCTTACTTAGGTAAAATTATTGAGGGTAATAATCCAATTACAAAAGAGCGAGTGCTTGAGGCTTATTATCAAATTGAGTTAGTAGCTATACAGGTGGATATGATAAAGAAACTTCTTGAGAGTAAGCAAGGAGTAATTCTAGAGGTTATGCTTTCCAAGGGAGAGCTGGTCAGTATTAAGAATAAAATAGAAGCGTATCATTCTCTTACCAAGTTATCTTCAGAAACGTATAAAATGATCGCTAATGAAGAGCTTTCTCAAGAGATTTTAGAAGAACGTTTGGCATCGTATTTACAATTACGAAGGGACTATTTCTTAAATGACTTTTCAGATTTAGAAACTGAAATAATAGAGATAATTCAGAAAGTTAAGTTATTTGAACAGAAAATTTTAGATCAGTACGGAAGCCTTAAAAATTTTGTTGCGCAAATAGCCGTAGACGCTGTAGTTAATACAGAAGAGATATTGAGTGGTTTAACTTCAACTGAATATATAGATGTACTGCCTAGAGGTATGTCAATAGAAAATAGTGCGTATTGGGTAAGAATACAACTGCCTAGTGGGGCATTAGCCTTATTAAAAGATGGGAAGTCTTTAAATAATATGACAGGAACTCTATCCTTGGTGTATAAACCAGAAATCACTCAGCATCGTACTATGCTAGAAGATAATTCATTTTTACCGGGTGTAACTTTTACTCAGGCACAACAAGATACTCTGTATAATGCTCTCAAAAAGATAGTAGTAGATGTGCCTCTTGGAATTCAAGTATCGGGTCTTCAACTATCGCAAGGAAGCCATGCAAATCTACCTGTAATTTTTTATGCAAACGATGGCTCTAGTATACCATATAGTGATTTTTCGGTAGCGCTTCCTAAAGATAGTCCTTGGACCAATTTTAGAAACGATCTACAAATACAAGAAAAATTATTTAACGATTTGCAGATCAGTAAACAACTTGGATTGAGCGTTAAAAAAATTACGGTAAACCCTGAGGATTTTGACCTTACATTTACATTTAGAACTGAAACTGGGAGTATTTTTCGTAGCTTGTTGAGTCTTGAGCAGAATGCTAACACATTTGAAATTTCATTAAAAGAGATAGATAATAGTAGTGCAATTTTAACGGAAAATTTACGGAATGAAATTGGAAAACAAATTGCTCATCGTTTAGACACCATGATTAAAGATGAGAAACATTCCAAATTTCTCAAAGCACTATTAATGGCCGAAAGCATTGAAAATGCGGAGGTTTTTAACAACGAAGATCAAATTGTTGGCCGTATTCAATTTGTACCAAAAGGTTTTAGTGATTTGGGTAAAACCTTTCATACAGACGCTACTGCCGAGTTATTGTTTAAAACAGATATAATAGAAGGCAAAGCTTCTGTGCATTTATCGAATGTGTTTTTGCCATTTGAGAAACCTGTAAGAGACTATGTGCGATTATTTTTAGAGGATAAGAAGGAGGCGCTTAAGAATAGCATCACCAGATCAATAAGTGATGCCGAGTTAAGCACGGTTGTTTTTAATCTTGCGGAACAGGTGGAGTTTTCAAAGTTTCAGTTAGATATAGAACGTCGGGAAATTCGAACGGCTGTAACCCTACCAGATGTATCAACCAAGTCTATAGATTTGGTTATTGCCAATGGCCGTATTGGAGCAGAAGGACTGGAAGATATGGTTACAGGAATAATGGCAGCAAAACTTGAGGAACTAGTACAATCACAATTCACTGAACCCTTAGAGAAAAACTGTAATGATTTGATTGAGGATACGAAAATATCTTTATACACCTTCGATTTTGAAATTACAGATGTAAACTGTGATTTTAATCAACCGAATCTTACGGCAAAAGCTGTATACATAGATGCACCTGAAAATTTCGCAACTCTTAGATTAAAAGCAGATGGAGAAATTATATTAGAATCGTTTAATGCTCCTGTTCTAAAAGAAAAGGTCATAGATAAGATAACTTCAGAATTGGAGGAGTTGTCGGATTTTAAATATCTGGAGGTTAAAGACCCTAGATTTAAAAATGGAATATTAATAGTTGATACCTATATAAACTTTGAAGCACTTGACATCTATGAGAAAGTGGGGGTATTTGAAATTTCACCTGATAATAAAAATATTCTAGAAGCCACTTTCTCTGGGGTTGATATTCAGACTGCTTTTCAATCAAAAATCAATGGTTATGTAAAGAAATCTTTAGAACGTCTTATAGAAAAAGACCTTCTCAAACTAGAGTTTTCTAAGGATGCAAGTGGGCTTTATATCACAGATATTGAGAGAGTAAATATGTTTCAGGACCCCAAAGAAATTGTTTTTTGGGCAGATGCTAAACTAAAAGGTATTACAGTTCCTAAATTCAAAATTACAATCAACCTTTCTGCAGAGGATATCATGGATGCAGTCAAAATAGAACTCCCAGCAGATTCTGTAATTAATGCCTTGTTGCAAAATGTAGCAAAAATGACTAATCTCGGCGGAGAAATAGTTCCAGGTTTGTCTGTGAAGATATTAGAATTGTATCCTCAAATAGGGCCACTACGACTGGAAGGTAGTGTTGAACTAAAGCTAAACAAATTAACGTTTCCAGCGATGAGATTCACCGTAACCGAAAAGGAAATTAGATTTTATCCCTCGCTTTCGTTTCCGTTGCCTGGCGAATACGCTATCTCCGTATCTCCACCACTTACTATTTTTGGCAGCAGTGTGTCTTTAGATTTAGATGAGAAACAGATCGTGCTAGGAACCAATGTCACAGTAGGTGCTCCGGGGGTGGCAGAAGCCAATAGCAAACTTATCAATCTAGAAGGTAGCTTAAGTGCCTATTACACTGAAGGGAATTTTGGAAGCATGGATCTGGAAGCAAACCTATTTTTGATTACGGTACTAAAGGTGATGGAGGGTAAAGGCCAAATAGACACTTCTAAAGGATGTTTTAGTATGTCCTCTAGAACCACAGGACCCCTAAGAGAGATTATCAAATATGATAACGGTGTTGCCATTAATTGTAACAACGAACTCCTACGTAGTGAAACCAAAATGGACATTTTGGGTATTTCGCTGGAAACTGTAATAACCGCTATTCAGCATGGAGATGTGATTGATCTAAATGGGGAAGGTCGCTTCAATTTTATTGATATTGGTAAAATGACCATAAAGGCAGGGACAACTTTAGAAGTAGGTGATATTAATAGCCTTGCAAAAAATGCCTTTGTTTATCTGGACGGAAGGATTGAAGTAGAAGATTTTGATATTGCAAGAGCTACAGTAGATGCCGATTATTACCATGCCTTGCTTAGCTTTGAGGTATTAGGGGTTGGTATTACTGTTAATACTCCTAGTATCAATGATTTTTCAGAAGAAATGATCTTGGAAGAAATTCTGAAACTCCTTGAGTTCAACCCAGAGGCGTTGTTAGAAATCCTTAAAGATCCCTCAAAGATATCCTTTAAAATGGCTCCAATGGGAGCGGCTAAATTTGATGGAGGAGATACTGGAGGAAGCCCAAGTGACGGTCCAGGTCCAGGATCTGAAACTCCTAATTCAGATGTAAATACTGAAAACAATACAGGTGCAAGCAGTTCTCAGAATAATTTTGTACCTGTAACAGGCGGTAAAGTCAAAACAAGTTCTCAAGGAGTACATAATCAAGGATACGGATTAAAAATAGTAAATCGACAAGATATCAAGTCTCATGAGTATGTCCTTAAAAATATGAATGATGCATGGCCTTCTAACGTACAAAAGGGAATTGTATTAGAAAAAGAAAATGGATACCAACTTTACCATAGTGTAAGATATATAAATGATAACGTTTCAAAACATTTTAATTCTAATTTTAGGTTTTGGAAAACAGATGCAGTCAATCAAATTGATCCAAGTTTGGTAAAATACAAGAAAGAGGAAGATGGTACTCAATATTATTTAATAGATAATAAAAAATTTCCTACTAGTTATGGTTCTTTGAGTTGGAGAATTGCTTTGGCACCTAATGGTAAGGGCTATTTGTATTTAGAGCACCTAGGTTTTAAACTATGGCAAAATACCACAAAGGAGTTTAAAGAATTTGATGATAACTGGTTGTCTCAAGAGTGGAATTACATGACTTTATTTCTTAGAAATAAGCAGGTTTATAAGTTAAGTGGAAGAACCTTTGATTCTCAACGTTTTAATTCTTTTAGTAATCGCCTTATTAATAACGAAAAATATTACCCAATGGGTGCAACACCCGATCAACTTTATGTAAAAAAAGGAAACAAATTTCTAAATATCCAGGGTAACGACTTCAACAATATAGAGGGAGTAGCAAATAGATTCTTTAAACGACTTGAAAAGCGCGGTGTTAAGCTAGAAAATGTGAGTGCATTACTCTTTTATGGGAACTATGTCTTGGTGGTAGAGAAGAACGACCTTATAAAGTTCAAAACTTATCATAGAAGACCCAATACTGAAATAAGAGGCGAATTGGAGCAATACGCTGCTGCAGTAGGTAATGTATATGTCGAATTACCAGAAACAGAACTAAATAATATATTTGATAGTGAGCCTTGGTACAATCCAAGTAATAGTCTTAAAGATAATGTTTCTCAACTGGCAGCTAGGTATAATGGAGAAATGGGATTAGCAGCTTTTAAAAAGTTCTTAATTCTTATTGAAGGACTTATAGAAGATCCTACAAAACTACCTCTTGTCAAAACGTTTAATCATAATGGACGTCAGTTTTTAATTTCACAATCTCATGATGCTACTCGGAAAATAGTAATGGATTTAGGTCAAGATACAAATACTTGGGTCTATATTGAAAAGCAAGACCTGTTTTATGATTTAGGAGTTACCGCCATAAACCACAATGCCATGGTAGACTATTTCAAGGATACACCATTAGTCTCAAATACATTTACTAATATCATAGACAGAAAGCTTCCTTTTAACATCACATATTTAGGAAAGCATCAAAATAGATTGTTCTTCTATGATTATAACGGTATCCTGTTTAGCCAAACTAACAGCAACATACTCGGAACAAAATCTAAGATATATTTCAATATTAGTGATAATCAGAATGCCATGAAGGGAGGAGATCTCTATTCCAAAGCTCCGTATGTGAGAGAAAATGCTACATTTTTTGAAGAAATACTTAAGAATGTAGTCGTAGATAATGACGTTGAGATTCTAGTAGAAGATACAGAAGGCTACCCTGTAGCATATATGCTAGATAAAAATCAATTCACTATAATCTGGAAAAATAAAACAGGTGTCATTGATACGTTAACATATAGCAAAAGCGATATCGATGCCATATTACTTAGATCAAAGATTCCCAAGGCGAAGTTAGAACTGATTACCACCATAGATACCAACGAACTTAATTACGACTTAGAAGAGTTGGTTCAGTTTTTAAAATTAGGGTATAGTAATACAGGGAGTTGGTTTGAACCTAATGAAGATCAAGTGCATCCATTATCAATTTTAAAATAAATTAAATTAGAAATACCATGAAGAAATTTGTAATAGTATTAATATTCAGTTTTTTAGGAGTAATAAACTCTAACGCACAGTTGAGTAACAAAAATGAAGCTAAAGAAGTGTATGACTTTGTTTTCGGAACTGGCGCAGGTGATAAACTTGGAACAATAACCCCTGAAGATATATCTAAAGCCAATTTATTTGTAAAAGAATTAACTGAAAAATCCTGTCAAATGGGCTGGATAGAATCTTTGTGGAAATCTTCAATAAAACCCAATGCAACGGTCAAAGGTATCTTCATGAAATTTATTACTTCAAATATTAATGACTGTAGTAGTGATATTAAAGACGGGAAGGTGTACGAGTCTGTAAAGAATGTATTAGCTGCTAATTGGAAAGGAGCTTTTGAGGTTAGAGTAGAGACAGGCTCTTGGTGATTCTTGTTTCAAATTCAACAATACCATCCATTACCTAAATAGCCATACGGAAAAACCATAATTTGCTGGTAATCAATTATTTTGTTATCTTAGAAACAGTATTAATTTAAAAATATAGCTATGCTAAAAAACATTTCAAATTTAGGTATTCACCTTAACAAGACAGAACAAACTTCTATTTTGGGAGGCTTCGGACCTACTGAATATGTAGAAAGTTGTGGTCCCGGAACCAATGGAGCTGCGTGTTTAACTGGTTTACCACATTGTCCAACGGGCTTTTGTGCAAATGGAGTATGCTCACCTACTACCGGTTGATTTTGTTGAGAACATGAGAACATAAGATGCTTACAGAGAAGCATTTATTTTTACGTTGCCCTTCAAAATAAAGCATATGTAAAAGTATCTCACTACACTTTCACTCTTTAAAAGTGTACGTTTTAAAAAAGACCTTTATAAAAGTGTATTCGTGTACCGAAGCATTTTTATAAAGGTTTTTGCATAGTGAATATTTCTAAAACAACCGAATGATTGTACAAGATCTTATGAATCGATCTTACATCATAAAAGGCGAGGAGAGGTTGCATACTCTTCCTCAGAATGATTACGAAATAGTTAAATTATTCACCCTGAAGCATTGCCATAATGCCTAATACCAAGCAAATCGCAAGACTTACAAAAAAAATAGCACCTACACCCATAATAGTTTGATTTAAATTTACCCTCAATGTAATAAAAAAAATAGACTTATAATGATATGTGAGTTTTAATTGAACAAGGCTAAAAAGATATTAGTATACGTTAAAATGTACTATTTAATATTATTCTATATCAAAAGATACTAAACTTGCATTTCAAAATACGTAGTTTATAATGAAGTTAATGAGATTAAGGAATGCTATCCTATTTGTCCTAATGATGTGTAATGGTCAGCTAGTGCAAAGCCAAAATTTAGAGAAAATAGCTGAGTTCTTCACTTTTTATCCCAATAAAAAAGCGCATCAGAAAGATTCAACGTTGTATTTACAGAAGTTTATTGCAGCACCGGTGATGACGTATAGTCCAGAAACAAACCTTGCCATTGGTACTGGTGCTAAATACCTTTTTAAATTCAATGGTAGTGGAGAAGAGACAAGAGCTTCAAATATTCCTATGTCTGTAAGGTACACGCTCAATAACCAGTTTATATTTTACTCTGGTTTCGAGGTGTTTACCAATCAAGAGAAATGGGTGATAGAGGGGAATTTACTTTTTCAAAATTATCCACGTTTGTTTTATGGGATAGGACGTGATAGCCCTAAAGAAAATGAACTTGAATATAATTACTATCAGTTTTTATTTGAGCCTATTTTTTTAAAGCAACTATTTGCGAGATATCTTTTTATTGGCGCTGGGATACGCTATAATACGATATCCAAAGTAGATTTTGATCAAGACGAAGCAGTCGCAGTTAGTCCAAATACAATAACTGGATTTAATGGAAGCACCTCATCAGGTATGGAAGCTGCAGTCTTATATGATAGCAGGAATAATATACTTAATGCAGAAAATGGGTGGTATGTAGAAGCAACCTATGGTGTATACGGGAAAGTCCTAGGAGGTACACATGCATTTCAGTTAACACGTTTTGACATTCGTCATTTTCTTGGATTATCAGAAAGTGGACAAGACGTTTTAGGTTTTCAGTTGCTTGGAAGTTTTTCAAGTGGGGATGTGCCTTTTAACGAATTAGCATTACTGGGAGGTAACGAAATTATGCGTGGGTATCGAGAAGGAAGATATGTAGACAGACACCTCGTTGCTGGGCAAATGGAATACCGTAAATCTTTTGGAGATTCTCGATGGGGTGCTGTGGCGTTTGTAGGAGCTGGTGATGTGGCAAATAGAGTACCTGATTTTAAACTCTCTAATTTTAGACCTAATTATGGTGCTGGTATCCGTTTTAAATTGGATAAAACTGAAAATTTAAACCTGCGATTTGACTATGGCTTTGGGCAAAGTTCCAATTAT
Organism: Dokdonia ponticola; assembly: GCF_042653865.1. NCBI lineage: Bacteria > Pseudomonadati > Bacteroidota > Flavobacteriia > Flavobacteriales > Flavobacteriaceae > Dokdonia > Dokdonia ponticola. The sequence goes on from NZ_JBHSFV010000002.1 coordinate 117,916, forward strand.
TTCTATTTTACCATCGCTGAAGCGTTTTAAGGTGGCTGAAAATATTCAGTTATACATTACAGTATTTTCAAATGTTTAGAGTATGTGATATTACATATGATAACATCCGATAATTCAGTAATAGCGATTTGAAAGGAGGAAACTAACAATTAAGTAGGAAACAAAAGAAAAGCGAACCGAAGTTCGCTTTATACATTATTTTAAGAACCACAAATACAACCAACGGTTTCAGGAAATGGAGAATCATGTGGATTGTCATATATTGGTGTATTACCATCTCCTGGGCCGCAAATAGCTACACAAAGAAAATCTGAAAGACCTCCGCTAATAGATTTTTGTTCTACTTTGTTTAAAACTGTACCTAGATTTGAAATGTTTTTTAACATAGTATAAAATTTAAGGTTAATAAAAATAAAGATATTAAAAATATATAAATCAGGCAATTACGGTAAAACCGTAATTGATTGAGTGATTTTAGCCATGCAAAAAAATCTACTATTTCCATGATGATTTTAAAATAATGAGTCCCATTTATGGGATTTTTTAGAAGATGATGATTGTTACAAATAGTTTTGGGAAATCAAAACCTGGCCAAACTAAAGTTAAAAGAGTATTCTGGCATTTGGAGCTTGTTTGCCTTAGGTAGGCGCAGTCCAGAACTATATACATATTCAAAGAGTTTCTTTTGTAGATTTAGTAAAGACAGGATTAGATACCCTTTGAGCTCTCTGTTGAAAATGAAAAGTAGGCATCGCAGAAAAAGTGATGCTGGTTTTTTGAGTGTCGTGACCTCGACAACAACCGAATGGCTATATAAGATCCTGAGGATCTTATATAATGAGGTGCGAGGATGTGCGGTGGCATCCTGTCGAACAGGGTCACCTACGGTGATCCTGACAAAGCTCGGCTTTGAAAATTAAAACCTATTTAAAACAAAAAAGCAAGCTATTTGTTTTAGCTTGCTTTCAATTTATTCGTGACCTCGACAACGACCGAATGGTTATATAAGATCCTGAGGATCTTATATAATGAGGTGCGAGGAGGTGCGGTGG